>JAGZJD010000013.1 GCA_018365895.1 Lachnospiraceae bacterium
AGATGAGGCTCCTTGGTCAAGCGGTTAAGACATCGCCCTTTCACGGCGGTAACACGGGTTCGATTCCCGTAGGAGTCATTTACACGAAAGTGTAAAAAAGCTTGCATATTTTATAAAAGTATGTATATAATATAGTATATGGCGCCATAGCCAAGTGGTAAGGCAAAGGTCTGCAACACCTCTATCACCAGTTCAAATCTGGTTGGCGCCTCTTAAAAGAAGTTCTTTTGTGAACTTCTTTTTTTTGCATCTAACAGGAAGGTTCTTGAAGTATATTTGTATATTGAGTAAAATAAAAATAAAATATCTAAAGAAAAGAGGTATTAAAAATGGATTTATTTGATCTGCATTGTGACACGATTGTATTATGGAAGGAAAAGAATCTCGGCTTTGATTCAGAGGAGACACATTTTTCACTGCGTGAGCATGAAAAGCTCGGACGAATGTGCCAGACTATGGCAGTGTTTGTGCCGGATTCTGTTCGTGGGGAAGCTGCAAGAGAATATGTTGATGTACATGCGGCATATCTGAAAACGCTTGTGGAACGTCAGAAGGAATGGGCTGAAATAGCAAGAACGGCCGAAGATATAGAGAGAATTACAGGAGAAGGAAGATGTGCCTGTATGCTGGCAATTGAGAGTGGTGCCGCGCTGGCTGGAAAACTTGAAAATATAGAGCATTTTGCAAAACTCGGAGTAAAAATGCTGACACTTGTATGGAATGGAGAAAATGAACTTGGATCTGGCCATAGTACAGAAAATGGTTTGACAGATTTTGGAAAACAAGCAGTAAAAAAGATGGAACAATCAGGGATAGTTGTCGACGTGTCTCATCTGAATGACAGAGGGTTTGCAGATCTCTGTGAAATTGCAGAGAAACCGTTTATCGCTACACATTCTAATCTAAGGAGCGTCTGCAGCCATAAACGTAATCTGACAGAACAGCAATTTCAGGAAATTGTGCGCAGAAAAGGTCTTGTTGGAATTAATTTGTATACAAGTTTTCTGGATGAAGAAGGAAGAGGAGACGCAGAAAGCATTTATCGACATGTTTACCGAATGTTGGAGTTAGGTGGAGAAGATATTATAGCTTGTGGCAGTGATTTCGATGGAGCCGATATTAACGAATCACTGACTTCACCGGTAAAATTTGCACGCACGGCAGAATATTTAATGTCTAGAGGAATTCCGGAACGGGCTGTGAAGAAGATGTATTTTGAAAATGCATTGAGATTTTTCCGAAAATAGATAAGAGAGAACTTTATTATTGAAAAAAATATTCTGTATCAATAAAGCTTCTGATTAGGATTTTACATATATTTTACGTAAATTTGTGCCAAGTCTAACAGGTTGTTTGCTAGTATAGAAACGATGTAAAAAAGAGACAGGGAAAGAATTTGTAGATTTGTTACAGGAGGTAAGATGAAAGATAAAATCAGTAGCTTGATTAATGAAAAATACGGAGATTTGAGAAAATCAGAAAAGAAGACAGCTGATTATTTTTTGAGTCATTTAGAAGAAATTGGAGAAATGCTGTTAGAAAAACTGGCATTAGCGTGTAGTGTAAGTCAACCGACCGTGATGAGGACTATAAAAGCGTTAGGTTTTGGAGGATATAAAGAAGTTTGTCATGCTGTGCTTGTTGAACTGGCACGATATGATACAGCAGAAGCGAAGGAATTGAAACCGATGTTTGGTTATTCTTTGACACCGATGGATCGACCGGAGGATATACCACGCAAAGTAGTTTCAATTGCTGTTAATCGAATGGAAGATCATCTTCGAAATCTTTCAACAAAAACATTTCGTCAATTAATTGATGTCCTTCGTTCTGCAAACTTAATCGATATTTACAGTGTGGAAAATTCTAATGTAACAGCAATTGATCTTTTAACAAAGCTTCTTTATCTGGGAATGCAGTGCAGGCCTTTGATGATTATTATCATCAGAGAATTAGTGCAGGAAACTTAACAAGCAAAGATGTGGCGATTGGGATTTCATATTCAGGTGCGTCAAAGGATACGGTAAATGTAATGCGGATTGCTAAAAAGCAGGGAGCCACTACAGTTGTGATGACGAATTTTGAAAATTCACTTATCAGTAAATATGCAGATATTTTGATATGTACGAGTCAGGAGCAGCTTTTTTATGGTGATGCTATTTTTTCAAGAACATCTCAGCTTTTAATTGTAGATATGATTTATATGGGAATTATCGCATCAGATTATGAGTATTATGCAAAGTAGCTTGACAGGAACAGCAAAGTCGTGAGGGACAAAGCATATGAAGGGCGAAACAAGAAAGATATGTAGGAATTCTACATATCTTTCTTTACGTAATGGGGGTATTTTTAAGAAAAGACAGGATGTTTCACAGGAAAAAGTTAACGCCAAAATAAAAGCATGAGACGGCTGACTATGTGCTTGCACAGAACTGGAAAATTGCATAAAAATGAGTTAGTATTAAAATTAGAATGTTGCTGCCGCTATTTTACGGCAGCAATTTTCGTTTTTTTTGACAAAAATCTGCCGCGGAAAAAGGTGCTTTCTTGAAAATAAGTAGAAAAATGTTTTGTACAGTTGAATTTTCTCACATGTGTAGTAAGATAAATATAAAATTTAGGAAAGTTATGGGGGAGATTTATGAAATATTTGAGACAATTTGTTATCATACTTGGTGTTTCATTTCTGGGAGAAATTCTTAGAGTGATACTACCTCTTCCGGTTCCGGCAAGTGTGTATGGTCTGATCTGCATGTTGCTATTGTTGAAAAGCGGAATTTTAAAAGTAGGACAAGTAAAAGAAGTATCAAAATTTTTGATAGAAATTATGCCGGTAATGTTTGTGCCGGCAGCAGTTGGGCTCATAGAATCTTGGAATTCGCTGAGGGAAGTTCTTATTCCGGTAGCAATAATTATAACAGTAACAACTGTGTTTGTTATGGCAGTAACCGGAAAGGTTACACAGGCAATGATGAACCGAAAGAAGAAAGGGGAGCAGTATGCAGGAGATTATAAATAATTCGTTGTTTTTGGGTGCTGCACTTAGCCTGATTGCCTATGAAATCGGGCTTTTAATGAAGCATAAGTGGAAACTTGCCATTTTTAATCCAACATTGATCAGCGTTATTGCGATTATCGGAGTGTTGAATATTTTTAAAATTGATTATGAAAAATATAATGAAGGCGCAAAATATATCAGTTATTTTCTGACTCCGGCTACGGTATGTCTTGCTGTGCCGCTGTATGAACAATTAGAACTTTTAAAGAAAAATTTAAAGGCAGTAGCAGCAGGAATTACGGCCGGTGTAGTGGCAAGCCTTGGCGGGGTATTTGTACTTGCCAAATTGTTTGGATTATCGCAGGAATTGTATGTGACAATGCTGCCAAAATCAATTACAACAGCAATTGGAATGGGAATTTCAGAAGAGCTTGGCGGAATTGGGACAATTACAGTGGCAGTTATTATTATTACGGGAATTCTAGGAAATGTATTTGCAGAAGCAATCTGTACAATGTTTCATATTACAGAGCCGATTGCTGTGGGCTTGGCAATTGGAACATCTTCTCATGCACTTGGCACAGCGAAAGCGATTGAATTGGGAGAAGTTGAAGGTGCTATGAGCGGGCTCGCAATCGCAGTGGCAGGACTAATGACTGTTGTGGGAGCATCAGTATTTGCAGGCTTTGCCATGTAAGAACTAAAAAATGGAACAAACAGTAGACGGAGGAAATATAATGAAAGCAGTATATCCTGGAAGTTTTGATCCGGTAACATTCGGACACCTTGACATTATTCAGAGAGCAGCAAAAGTAGTGGATGAATTAATTATCGGAGTAATTGTAAATAAAGCTAAGAAATCTCCGCTTTTTACATTGGAAGAGCGGGTATCTATGCTGAAGGAGGCGACGAAAGAATATCCAAATGTGACAGTAAAAATGTTTGACGGCATGACGATTGATTTTGCGCGGGAGAATGAGGCTCGTCTTATTATTCGAGGACTTCGGGCGGTTACCGATTTTGAAAGTGAAATGCAGATTGCTCAGACAAATCACAGTCTGGACAGTAATATTGATACAATGTTTTTTACAACCAGTTTGGAGTATTCATTTTTAAGTTCGACAGTTGTGAAGGAAGTTGCTTCTTATGGAAGAGATACATCAAAATTTGTTCCGGAAGTTGTCCAGAAAGCATTTCAAGAAAAGTTTCAAAGGAATTAGCAGCAGCCGGAACAACAGAAATCGTATGAAAAATTGTCTATCTAAAGCATTTACCGCATATAGATATAACAACGTCATAGATTAAGGTGAGGCAATGGCAGTTTTACCGGCACAAAATGAAGCATACGCAGACTTTATTTTTCAGTACAGCCAGAATACCCATGGAGAACAGGAATATACATCTAATGATTTTTTTGAAATTATAGATGAAATATATGCAGTCGTGTATATTTCACGGGAATCGATTGGAGAAATCAGCATTGCAGATTATAATTATGGAGCAGTTCCCAAATACTATGTGCCTATGGATACAGAAGCTTTGAATGCTTCAGGAATCCTGAGAGTACAGAATCAGCCATATCTAAATCTGAAAGGAAAGGGAACGGCAGTTGCTATTATTGATTCCGGAATTGATTATGAAAATAAAGCATTTATGGATACAGTAGGAAAGAGCAGAATTGCTTATTTATGGGATCAATCGATTCTTACTGAATGGGATGAGGAAAGTGATGCGGTAAGGAACAAAAGAACGGTTCCTTATGGCAGGGAGTTTACCGGAAAAGAAATTGATGAGGCGTTAGAAAGTAATGATCCAAAGAAAAAGGTTCCGTCTGTAGATGAGAATGGGCACGGAACTTTTCTGGCAGGGATTGCAGCCGGCAGCGGAAATGCGGTACAGGATTTTCTTGGTGCAGCTCCGGAAGCATCGCTGATTATTGTGAAACTAAAGCAGATGAAAGAATATTTGCGGGAATTTTATCTCGTTCCTGAGGGAACAGATGCCTATCAGGAAAATGATATTATGTTTGCGGTGCAGTATGCGATCAACCGTGCAAGAAAGATGAATATGCCGCTTTCCATCTGCATTGGACTCGGAACGAATCTTGGCGCTCATATTGGAGAAGGACCTTTGAATCAGTATCTTGACAGTGTGAGCCGCTATAAGCAAAGAGCAGTATCTGTCGCAGCGGGGAATGAGGGCAACATGCGGCACCATTTCGGCGGTATGATAGAGAATGGAGAACAGGAAATGGTTGTTGAGACTCGTGTCGGTGCAAGGGAACCGGGATTTGTAATGGAATTCTGGGGAAATGCACCGAATTTTTATTCTATGCAGATTCAGACACCATTTGGGGAAGAAGCAGATGTTCTTACAAGTCGTGGCGGAGAAGTTCAGGATATTCGATTTATTTTTTCAAATACAAGGATTCAGGCAACTTATGTAAGGCTGGAACGTCAATCGGGATGCACATTGATCTTTTTAAGAATGATTGAACCGGCAGAAGGAATCTGGAGATTCCGTATTTTCAGCAACGCAATTTACCAGGCGGGATTTCATATGTGGCTTCCGCCAAGAGGGGTGCTTAGCAATGAGACATATTTTCTTGAATCATCACCGGCTAATACGGTAACAAGTCCGGGAGATTCAGAGGCGGTTATGACGGTGACAGCATATGATTATCGAAATGAGAGCCTTTATGTGGAGGCGGGAAGGGGATATTTGTCAGATAGTAAAATTAAACCGGATTTTGCAGCGCCGGGAGTGGAAGTGACCAGTATCCTGCCCGGTGGAAGATTTGTGAAGAGGTCCGGAACGAGTCTGGCAGCAGCGCAGACAGCAGGAGCAGCAGCTCTTTTGCTTGAGTGGGCGTCAGTAAAAGGGAATTCTCCGTTTCTGAATGGAAAAAGCATTAAGAACTATTTTATCAGGGCAGCAGGGCGCAGTACCGGACGGCAGTACCCAAATCCAGAATGGGGATATGGAAAGCTAAATCTCTATGGAACCTTTGAAGTTTTGCCGTAACCGGAGAAAGTAAAATAGACTTGACGGTTCTTATAGTTACCTTGTACACTGATAGTAATTGCAGGAGTTTTTGTAAAGAGAACTTTGGAATAGCGAGTATGAATTTAAGAAGGGACAGATCGCATGAGAAAAAAACATAAATATGAAGAACCGTATGATGATGAAATAATGGATTATGATGATGAGTACGATGAAGAATATGATGAAGAGTATGAAGAAGAATATGATGACTATGATGATGATATTTTTGATCGCTTAGAAGAAGAACATGGGGGCAGAAGACGCAGAAAGGTATCGAAAGCACAGAAGACACCGGCAAGAACAGGAAAACAGCGTCAAGAGGGAAGACGCGGTCGGCGAGAGCAGAAGAAACGCAGAAGCGTCGGTTCGATACTCAGCAATATAGTGCTTGTAATTGCGGTTTGCGTGTTTATATATTCTGCTTTTCAGTTATTTCAGATTTATTCTGAATACAGTGAAGGAGATAAAGAGTACGAGAACGTACAGCAGATAGCTATTCAGACGGAGAAAGATCCTGAAACACAGGAAGATGTCTTCCGGGTAGATTTTGATGCGCTGAAACAAATTAATGGAGATACGGCGGCGTGGATCCGGTTTGAAAATCCGGAAGAGATAAATTATCCGGTTGTACACTGTATGAATAATGAGACATACCTTACAAAAACATTTGAAGCCAATGATAATAAACTGGGCGCGCTTTTTATTGATGCAAGAAACCATGAAGATTTTTCAGATTATAATACGATCATTTACGGTCACCATATGAATAATGGTGCTATGTTTGCAAAGCTTTTGAAATACAAAGATCAGGCTTTCTGGGAAAAGAATCGTTACTTTCATATTTATACGCCGGATGGAATTGCACATAAGTATGAAATCTTTGCAGCAGGAGTTATTAAAGATACGGCAGAAAATTATCAGCTAAATTTTGCTTCACCGGAAGAATTTGCAAATTATATTGCAAAAGTAAAACAGAGTTCTGCTTATGATACCGGAGTAGAAGTGGATGTGGCTGCAAAGACAGTGACGCTGTCAACTTGTACGAATGAAAGAGATGATGAGCGGTTTGTCGTACATGGCGTAGAGATTCAGGAATAGGAAGAGAATGTACAGACCTGAGAAAGATGAAAACAAAATGGGGGAGGGTAGACAGATGGAAAGCAAGTTTGAGATCGGAGATATTGTAAAATTAAAGAAAAAGCATCCTTGTGGAAGTTTCGAATGGGAAATTCTCAGAGTGGGCGCAGACTTCCGGCTGAAATGTACCGGATGTGGTCATCAAATTATGATCTCAAGAAAAAATGTAGAGAAAAATGTAAAAGAGATTAGAAAAAAGTCTTGAAATCAAAAGAGATTTATGATAAAATCAGCAATTGTGATATATTATTATAATCCTTGTTCCCGCTTTGGTACGGGAGCCAGAGACCATAAGGAGGTAAAGCAAAATGAGCAAATACGAATTAGCTGTTATTGTTAGCGCGAAACTCGAAGAAGAAGAAAGAGCAAACGTTGTAGAAAAAGTGAAAGCTTTAATCGAGCGCTTTAACGGTAATTTAACAGACGTGGATGAATGGGGTAAGAAGAGATTAGCTTACGAGATTCAGAAAATGAGAGAAGGATATTACTATTTCTTCCACTTCGAAGCTGATACAACTGTTCCAGCAGAACTTGAATCAAGAATGCGTATTATGGACGGCGTTATCAGATATTTATGCGTTAAACAGGAAGCATAAAGAAAAGAGGAATATATATGAATAAAGTAATTTTGATGGGACGCCTTACAAGAGATCCGGAAGTAAGATATTCACAGGGTGAAAGCTCAATGGCAATTGCCAGATATACATTAGCTGTTGACCGTCGTTTTAAGCGTGACGGAGAAGCAACTGCTGATTTTATTCCATGTGTTGTATTTGGAAAATCTGCTGAATTTACAGAGAGATATTTCCGTCAGGGAATGCGTGTTGTTGTTTCAGGACGTATCCAGACTGGAAGTTATACAAACCGTGATGGAGTGAAAGTTTACACAACAGAAGTTGTTGTTGAGGAGCAGGAATTTGCAGAAAGCAAGGCAGCAAGTGAACAGAACGCCGGCTACCGAAGTGCGGCGCCAGCACCATCACCGGCACCGAGCATTGACGCAGGGGACGGCTTCATGAATATTCCAGACGGAATTGATGAAGAATTACCATTCAATTAGCGATAGGCGGACAGAGGTCCGGAGTTTAACAGGAGGTAAAAAGCAATGGCTTACGAAAAAGGTAACAGACCAGATTCTCCAATGAAGAGAAGAGGCGGACGCAGAAGAAAAAAAGTTTGCGTATTCTGTGGTAAAGAGAATAACGAAATCGATTATAAAGATGTAGCAAAATTAAAGAAATATGTTTCTGAGAGAGGAAAAATCCTTCCGAGAAGAATCACAGGAAACTGTGCAAAACATCAGAGAGCTCTTACAGTAGCAATCAAGAGAGCAAGACACATCGCTTTAATGCCATACGTTCAGGACTAATTCCAAGAGCGTAAACAGCGAATAATAATAAAGCCTTTAAGTACTGAAACAAACAATCAGTATTTAAAGGCTTTTTTGTGCTATAAAAAATGATTATGATTACGGACTATGTTTCAAAAGAGCCGTTTGACAGCGCTTTGATCGAGGACGCATATTCGGAAGGCGTCATTCCGGTAATCTTTTTAAACTGACGCGAAAAGTAGTGTATAGAAGTATACCCAAGTTTTTCAGAAATTTGGGTAAAATTTAAATGATTCATGCGAATCATTTCTTTCGCGGCATCAACTTTCATATTAGAAAAGTATTCAATGATACCAAGTCCGCATCGTTCCTTGAAAATTTTTTGTAGTTGAGAACGTCCAATTAATGTGTCACGGCAGATTTGCTCAATTGTAACATGGGCATTCAGATGCTTTTCCAAGTAATCAACTACGTGATTGAAGATCTCGTTATCATTTCGGCTTTTGGTTGCTTTTGGAATTTTACTTGAAATAACAGGACCACTTAGATAGCGTCTGGAAATATGCAGTAAAAATTGTTCAAGATAGATTCGAATTAACTGTTCAGCTCCAAGAAGTGGTGAGGAGCATTTCTTCATAACAGTCTGGTAGGGATCATCAAGGCGTCCCTCAAAACAATTTCTGGCTTCAACGATGATATTAGCGAGAAGTGTCCGCTCGATCTCATCGATATGCAAAAATTTTTTGCGGAAGAAATCCATGGCAGGGCTATTGCAGCGAAAAGAGATGACCACAAGATTTGGTGCAGAAGCACCGGTTGCAGTAACGTTGTGGAACTCATTTGGTTCATGGAACACAATATCTCCTTTCTTAATAACCGTATAGTTATTTTCTACAGTAATGCCGACTTCCCCCTTGTCTGCATAACAGAATTCCCAGAAATCATGTCGTTCTCCTGTAAAGGCAAACGTATTCATGTATTCGAAATAGTGGATTGTGTAGATCGCGTCGATATGAATTGTCTCGTCCAGAGTTACAGATTGATAACTCATGCGTCTGCTCCTTTCTGCGCTTTCTAAAATACTATTATCAGTATACACTCTTTAGAGAAGAAAAGCAAAAGAAAAATGCAGATAGTACAAAACTAAAAACTGATAATACAAATACATTTCATACTAATTGTAATACCATAAAGATAACAGATTTAACACTGATTGACTGAAAAAAGAAAAATCAAGAAAGGATTTTAGGAGGAATAAAACATGAAAAAACCAGTATTAGTAATCATGGCAGCAGGAATGGGCAGCCGTTACGGTGGATTGAAACAGATTGATCCGATTGATGAGCAAGGACATATCATTATGGATTTCTCAATCTTTGATGCAAAAAGAGCAGGATTTGAGAAAGTTGTTTTCATTATTAAAAAACAGGATGAAGCTGATTTCAAAGAAGCAGTAGGAAACCGTATGGAGAAATTAATGGATGTTTCTTATGCATACCAGGATATGGCTAATATTCCGGAAGGATTTGAAGTTCCAGAAGGACGTGTAAAACCGTGGGGAACAGCACATGCAGTATTAAGTGCGATTGATGCAGTAGATGGACCATTTGCGGTAATTAATGCAGATGACTACTATGGATCAGAGGCTTTTAAACAGATTTACGATTATCTTTCTACACATGAAGATGATGAGAAATATCGTTATACTATGGTAGGATATAAACTTGAAAATACAGTAACAGATAATGGACATGTGGCACGTGGTATTTGTACGATGAATGAAGCCGGAGAGCTTGTTAAGATTGAAGAGAGAACAAGAATCGAGAAGAGAAATGGCGGCATTGCATTTACAGAAGATGACGGTGCTACATGGACAGAAGTTCCGGGTGAGACAGTTGTTTCCATGAATATGTGGGGATTCACAAGAAGTATTCTGGATGAAATCAAAGAAGGATTCCCGGCATTCCTTGAAAAAGGTTTGAAAGAGAACCCGATGAAATGTGAATATTTCCTCCCGTCAGTTGTAAGTGATCTGCTTGGAGAGGAACGCGCAACAGTTTCTGTTCTTACTTCAGCAGATAAATGGTATGGAGTGACATACAAAGAGGACAAACCGGTTGTTGTTGCAGCAATTAAAAAATTAAAAGAAGAAGGTCTTTATCCTGAAAGACTTTGGGAGGAATAAAAAATGGAAAAAGTTACAAGAGCACAGAGAGACGAAGCAATTGCGGCTTTTAAATTTGATGGAGTGTTGACAGGAGAATGTCCATATGGAAGCGGACATATTAATGATACATTTTTATTAACATTTGATGTGCCGGAAAAAGGCGAAGTAAAAGTTATTCTTCAGCGAATGAATAAAGATATTTTTACAAAACCAGTTGAATTGATGGAGAATATTTTAAATGTAACTTCTTATTTGAGAGAAAGAATCATTGAAAATCATGGTGATCCGGAAAGAGAAACATTGAATATTATTCCTACAGTAGATGAGAAACCGTATTTTGTTGACTCTTGTGGTGATTACTGGAGAAGCTATAAATTCATCACAGATGCAACAAGTTACGATCAGGTAGAGAAACCAGATGATTTCTATCAGAGTGCAGTTTCTTTTGGTAATTTCCAGAGACTTTTGGCTGATTATCCGGCAGATACACTCCATGAAACAATCAAAGGATTCCATGATACAAAAGCACGCTTTGAAGTATTCAAAAAAGCAGTAGAAGCAGATGTTTGCGGACGCGCAGCTTCTGTTCAGGATGAAATTAACTTTGTTCTTGCGCATGAAGATGTTGCAAACGTATTTGGTGATATGCTTGCTAAGGGAGAACTTCCACTTCGTGTTACACATAATGATACAAAACTGAATAACATTATGATCGACGATAAGACAGGAAAAGGTATCTGTGTGATTGACCTTGATACTGTTATGCCGGGGCTTGCAATGAATGACTTCGGTGATTCTATCCGCTTTGGCGCAAGCACTGCAGCTGAGGATGAGCAAGATTTAAGTAAAGTATCCTGTGATATGGATTTATTTGATCTCTATGCAAAAGGATATATCGAAGGCTGTGGTGGAAAGCTGACAGAAAAAGAAATTGAAATGATGCCAATGGGCGCTAAAGTAATGACATTTGAATGTGGTATGAGATTTCTGACAGATTATCTGGAAGGAGATCACTACTTTAAAATCCACAGAGAACACCATAACTTAGACCGTTGCCGTACACAGTTTAAACTGGTAGAAGATATGGAAGCAAAATGGGATACAATGCAGGAAATCATTAAAAAATACAGCAAATAAGTTGTTCATTTAAAGGAGGAAAACCAATGGCAATTTTAGTAACAGGCGGTGCGGGTTATATCGGAAGCCACACATGTATCGAACTTTTAAACGAGGGATATGAAGTTGTTGTAGTTGATAATTTATGCAACTCTTGCGAAGAATCTTTAAAAAGAGTAGAAGAGATTACGGGAAAGACTGTAAAATTCTACGAAGCAGATCTGCTTGACAGAGATGCACTTGAGAAAATCTTTGCAGCAGAGAAAGTGGAATCTGTAATTCATTTCGCAGGTTTGAAAGCAGTTGGAGAATCTGTTCAGAAGCCGTTAGAATATTACCATAACAATATTACAGGAACATTGATCCTCTGTGATGTTATGCGCAATCATGGAGTAAAGAATATCGTATTTAGTTCTTCCGCAACAGTATACGGTGATCCGGCATTTATTCCGATTACAGAAGAATGTCCGAAAGGCGTATGTACAAATCCATATGGATGGACAAAATCTATGCTGGAGCAGATCCTGACAGATCTTCATACAGCAGACTCTGAGTGGAATGTTGTATTACTTCGTTACTTTAACCCAATCGGAGCACATAAGAGTGGTAAGATCGGAGAGAATCCAAAAGGAATTCCAAACAATCTGATGCCATACATTACACAGGTTGCAGTAGGAAAATTAAAATGTCTTGGAGTATTCGGAGATGATTATGATACTCCAGACGGAACAGGTGTAAGAGACTATATTCATGTAGTTGACCTTGCGCTTGGTCATGTGAAGGCAATTAAGAAATTAGAAGCTAAAGAAGGCGTTTCTATCTATAATCTTGGAACAGGAAACGGATATTCTGTTCTTCAGATGGTAAAAGCAATGGAAAAGGCATGTGGACATGAGATTCCATACGAAATTAAACCTCGTCGTGAGGGAGATATTGCAACTTGCTATGCAGATCCTTCCAAAGCAAAAAGAGAACTGGGCTGGGAAGCACAGCGCGGATTGGATGAGATGTGTGAAGATTCTTGGAGATGGCAGTCACAGAATCCAAATGGTTATGAAGAATAAAAAATAATAAACAAAGAAACTCCCGCAGCCGGAATATTCCGGAGGCGGGAGTTTTTTTTGTGAAGATTCAATTCAGGTCTTTTTCCGGTAACCACTATTCAAATATGGGGAAAAGTGATATAATAATCAAATATATCATGAAGAAAAAATACATTATGAACCAGAGGTAGTAATATGAATAAAAAAGTTCGTTTAAAAGGACAGCTCCGTCTGTATATGCAGTGGCCGGCTTTTATGACGATACTGCTGATTGCAATGAATTTCTGGATTTTTCGGATAGACAGGAAAGCAGGGGGCTTGATGACTGTCTTTGTCGTAATCTATGCAGCAATCGTGGGTATTATGTACTTATATAACCGCTCACTGATTCTGACAGATATGATTGAGTTTGCGGCTCAATACGGTGTTGTGCAGAACAGGCTTTTGAAAGAGCTAGCAGTTCCGTATGCAATTTTGCTTGATGATGGAAAACTGATTTGGATGAACTCGGAGTTTGAGGAGATTTTAGGTCCATATAAGCGCAAGGATTCGTATATGAGGGAATATATTAAGGAATTGAATAAAGGTGTATTTCCTAAGTCAGACAATGAGAAGAAAGAGCTTGCAGTAACATTTAATGACAGAGATTATATTGCAGAGTTGTGCCGTGTTTCTGTAGAAGGCTTTACAGAGACGGAGCAGGTTGTTGAACTTCCGGAACATAAGGATTATTTTATTGCCCTGCATTTAAAAGATGTGACAGAGATCAACAAATACAGAGATTTAATTGAAGAGCAGAAGATGATCGCAGGCCTTGTTTACATTGATAACTATGATGAGGTTATGGAGAGTGTTGAAGAGGTAAGGCAATCACTCCTTCTTGCACTCATTGATCGTAAGATTAACCAGTATATGGCTAATGTAGATGGAATTGTGAAGAAGCTTGAGAAAGATAAGTATTTTATTGTCTTGAAGAAGAGTGGTCTTGAACAGATGAAAGAAGATCATTTTTCTATTATGGAAGATGTAAAAAATGTTAATGTAGGAAATGAGGTCCCAGCTACGTTAAGTATTGGTATGGGATTGAACAGCAGCACTTATATTCAGAGCTATAATAATGCACGTGTATCTATAGACCTTGCTCTTGCAAGAGGCGGGGACCAGGCAGTTGTGAAAGATTCCGATGGAATCACATATTATGGCGGTAAGCGTGAGCAGACAAGTAAAAATACGCGTGTGAAAGCCCGCGTAAAAGCAGAAGCGCTTCGTGAGTTTATCATGGCGAAAGAAAAAGTAATTGTGATGGGGCATAAGATTGCGGATGTAGACTCTTTTGGTGCGGCTATTGGTATTTATCGGGCAGTAACAAATCTTGGAAAGAAAGCTCACATTGTATTGAATGACATTACGATGTCGGTGCGTCCGCTTTATGAGTTCTTCTCTAATAATTCAGCATATCCGGATGATTTATTCATTACGTCGGATGAGATTAGAAGATTTGTAGATGGAAGCACGATGGCAGTTGTAGTAGATACAAACAAACCGGAGATGACAGAGTGTGAAGAATTACTAAGACTTGCACAGACAATTGTTGTATTGGATCATCATAGAAGGGGAGACAGAATTATTGAGAATGCGGTTCTTTCTTATATTGAGCCGTATGCTTCTTCAGCTTGTGAGATGGTGGCAGAGATTCTGCAGTACATTGTAGATGATGTAGATCTTACAAGAATGGAAGCGAACAGCATGTATGCAGGTATTATGATCGATACGAATAATTTTATGAACAAGACAGGGGTAAGAACATTTGAGGCAGCAGCATTTTTAAGAAGAGCAGGGGCAGATATTACTTATATCCGGAAATTATTCAGAGATGACATGGAGAGTTATCGCGCGAAGGCAGAAATCATTCGGTCAACGGAAGTGTACAGAGATGTTTATGCGATTGCAATTGGAACAAATGAGAATCTGGATAGTCCTACAATTGTGGGAGCACAGGCGGCGAACGAACTTTTGAATATTGCCGGAATCAAAGCATCATTTGTATTTACTGAGTATAATGGAAAGATTTATCTGAGCGCCCGCTCAATTGATGAGGTAAATGTTCAGGTAATTATGGAACGGCTCGGAGGAGGCGGTCATTTGAATATTGCAGGGGCGCAGTTCCCGCATACAAGGCTCAGCGAAGCAGTGACGCAGCTGAAGATGACAATTGATGAAATGATAGAAAAAGGAGATTTATAGAATGAAAATAATTTTATTAGAAGATGTAAAATCATTGGGTAAGAAAGGTGAGATTGTTAATGTAAATGACGGGTACGCAAGAAACTTTATCTTACCTA
This sequence comes from Lachnospiraceae bacterium, assembly GCA_018365895.1. Next base: position 15,179 of record JAGZJD010000013.1, read on the forward strand.
AGAAACTCGGACTTGAAGCGAATAATAAAAATCTGAATGATCTGAAACTTCAGAAATCAAATGAAGCGAAGATTGCAAAAGAACAGTTAGAAGCAGCTCAGGAACTTGGAAAGAATATCGAAGCAGGAAGTGTGAAGCTTGCGATTAAGACCGGAGAGGGCGGTAAGACATTTGGCTCTGTATCAAGCAAAGAAATTGCAGTAGCTGTAAAAGAACAGATGGGATATGAAATCGACAAAAAGAAGATTCAGTTAAAAGAAGCAATCAAAACACTTGGGACGCATGAAGTTCCGGTAAAACTTCATGCTAAGGTGACAGCAAAGCTGAAAGTGATTGTAACAGAAGCCTAGGAGGAACGATAGAATGGATGAGGCGCTCATTAAACGAGTACTTCCACACAGTATCGAGGCAGAGCAGTCTGTAGTCGGAGCGATGCTGATGGATCGCGAGGCAATCGTAGCGGCGAGCGAGATTATCTGTGGAGAAGATTTCTATCAGGTGACTTATGGTGTTATTTTTGACACAATTATTGAGTTGTTTAATGAAGGGAAACCAGTAGATTTGGTTACACTTCAAGAGCGACTGAAAGAGAAAGATGTTCCTCCGGAAGTCAGCAGCCTGGAATTTGTGAGAGACTTAATTACGGCAGTGCCGACATCGGCTAATATTAAGTATTATGCAGAGATTGTTGCAGAGAAAGCAACATTTCGTAAACTGATTAAGTTGAATGAGGAAATTGCCAATACATGTTATCTAGCAAAAGAGCCGTTGGAGGCTGTGCTTGAACAGACGGAAAAGCAGGTATTTGAACTTGTTCAGAAGCGGAATACAGGTGATTTTGTTCCAATCCAGCAAGTTGTATTGAATACACTTGAGAGGATTGAGAAGGCTTCTAAGAATAAAGGAACTGTAACGGGAATTCCTACCGGTTTTATTGATCTTGATTATAAATTGTCAGGTCTGCAGCCATCAGATTTGATTCTTTTAGCTGCGCGTCCGTCTATGGGAAAAACAGCTTTTGTGCTGAACTTGGCACAGTATATGGCATTTAAGGTAAATAAGACAGTTGCAATCTTCAGCCTTGAAATGTCGAAAGAGCAGTTAGTTAACCGTTTATTTGCCCTGGAATCTCAAGTGGATTCTCAGGCGCTCAGAACTGGAAATCTGAAGGATTCTGATTGGGAAAAACTGATCGAGAGTGCGGGAACAATAGGTAAATCGAACTTGATTATTGATGATACACCAGGAATTTCTATTTCGGAGCTTCGATCTAAGTGTCGAAAGTATAAGCTGGAGCACAACCTTTCTGTGATTATCATCGACTATTTGCAGTTGATGTCGGGAAGGGTTGGCGGAAGGAGTGAATCTCGCCAACAGGAGATATCAGAGATTTCTAGATCATTGAAAGGTGTTGCAAGAGAGCTGAATGTGCCAGTAATTGCATTATCGCAGTTGAGCCGTGCAGTTGAGCAAAGACCGGATCATAGACCAATGCTGTCAGATCTTCGAGAGTCTGGAGCAATTGAACAGGATGCGGATGTTGTGATGTTTCTCTACCGGGATGAATATTATAATAAAGATACCGAACACCCGAATGAAGCAGAAGTAATTATTGCGAAACAAAGGAATGGTCCGATTGGTACTGTAAATCTGGCATGGCTGCCAAATTATACAAAATTCGCTAATCTTCAGCGAAGAGAAGAATAGAACTAAGTATTTCTGTCATAATTTGACGGACGAAACTTTGGTTGAAGATGCTTATGTTATGGTATGATAATACCTGTACATAAGCATTTTTTTGTTCTTGTGATGCGAAAGAAGAATGTCTGGCAGATATTAAATAGTTGTATCACAAGCCTGAATCACTATAAGGGGGAATGTAGTATGGGTGAAGTCCATTATATGATTTCAGAGGCAGCAAAACGTGTGGATGTAGAGGCACATGTGCTGCGTTACTGGGAGGAGGAATTGGATATCCCGATAGAAAGAACCGCGATGGGACACCGTTATTACACAGAAGAAAATGTACGATTATTTCAATGCATTAAAGAACTGAAAACACAGGGATTAATGCTGAAAGAATTAAAGGAAATACTCCCGGAAATTTTAAAAGCGAAGCAGGAATTACAAGAGAGAGAAAAAAGACAGGAAAATACGAATAAGAATGCGAAGCAGGAAATTTCAATGAATGCCAGAGACGAAGTTTTAGTCGGAGTATTGGACGAGCATGCGGAACAGATACAGCAGTTATTCGGAAAAGTAGTGCGGGATGCCATGAATGAAAATAATGAAATTCTGGAAGAAGTGTTAAGTAGGGCAGTCAGCGAAAAGGTAATGAAAGAAATGGATTATCTGATGCAGACAAAAGAACGGCAGGAAGAAGAACGTTTTCAAAAATTGGATCATCTCATACGTCAACAGCAGTCTATGCGAAAAGAGGCATCAAAACCGGCATCAGTGCGTAGGCTGAGAAGAGTTTTTGGAACTGTCTAACAATGCTTATCCGTACAGAGAAAAATAGCGATATAACATGTTGAAATGCTATATCGCTATTTTTATGATGCCAACATACGGCTGACGTTTTAAAAGACGCCTTATGGTATATGGTAGGCTTATTGAGCTGAGATAGCTCCTGTAGGACACTGTGCTGCACAAGCACCACAGTCTACACAAGCGTCTGCATCGATTTCATAATGGTCAGCGCCCTGGCTGATAGCTCCTACTGGGCATTCTGCTTCACAAGCTCCGCAGCTTACACATTCATCACTAATTACGTGTGCCATAGTATGTATCCTCCTTTACATTTTATGGCTTCATTTTAATACAAAATGAAAAAATATACAAGGTAAATCTTGCGTGTACTTAATAAAATAATAAATTATGAAAAATTTAAGAAAAATTTTATGCACTTGCCTTATATTTGGTGTATAGTATTAAAGTCAAGAACATAGTAATTTTTTGAAAAAAAGAGGAAATGATCATGAAACATAGATGGAAACTGTTATCTGGTATCCTGTGTGCATCAATATTTTGTTCAGCATGCGCGGCGGATGATACGGAGAAAGTACAGATAGGAAAATATGAAGAGCAGGAATATCAGCCGAAATTAGATGCTCTTAAGCCGGCTGCTTATGGAAGTATCAGCAATTTAAGACTGGAGCCGGGAACTTATATTTCAGTAATCGGCAAATCAGACCGCGGCGAATTCTGGAAGAGTGTAGAAAAGGGTGCAAAACAGGCGGCAGCAGACATTAATAAGATGATGGGATACAAGGGCGAAGATAAGGTAAAGGTTGTTTACAGTGGCCCTGCTGGGAATGAAGATGTGGATCAGCAGGTTAATATTCTTGATGAAGAATTATCACGCAATCCGTCTGCAATTGGAATTTCGATTATTGATGCAGATATGTCCGAGGTACAGTTTGATCTTGTGGCAGATAATGAGATTCCGATTGTTATGTTTGATTCCGGAAAAGATTATCAGGGTGTTGTTTCTAGGATTGGGACAGACAATCTGGAAGCGGGAAGAACAGCCGGAAGCAAGCTTGGTGATGCTGTTAATAGCAGCGGAAAAGTGGCATTGTTTATGAAAGACTCAAAATCTACTTCATCTAAAGAGCGCGAAACAGGAATGATAGAAGCTTTAAAAGAAAGTTATCCGGAAGTAGAGGTTGTTGATATTTACCGGGAAGATGAACTAGAAGAAAGAAGTAAAGAAATTGCAAAAGCAGAGCAGGAAAAAGTAAAGAAGGAAAAGAATAAAGAAGAGGAAAGTAAAGAAACAGTCTCAGAAACAGTGAATGAAAATAATATCGGAACTGATCATACAGAGGAACAGGCGGCAGAGAAAGAGAACTTACCGGAGGTTGAGGAAGAACCAATGACAGATCTGGAGATGGTAAAATATATTTTAGAAAAGAATCCGGATTTGGCAGGTTGTGCTTCCGGCAATGAGGAGATGACAGAACTGCTCTTGCAGGCGAAAGACGAACTCGGATTGGAGGAGTTGAAGGTTATTGGATTTGACGGCAGTAAAAAACTGATCACTGCGCTGGAAGATGGTAAAATTGATGGACTGATTCTTCAGAATCCATTTGGCATGGGATATGCAACTGTGGTTGCAGCATCAAGAGCAATCCTCGGAGAAGCTAATGAAGCATCTGTGGACAGCAGTTATGTATGGATAACGAAAGACAATTTGGAAGATGAAAGTATCCAGAATATGTTATATTAGAAGAAAAGGAAACGGCATTTCAGACAGAGAGAACTCTGCGAAATGCCGTTTTATTTTGTGAGGGAAAAGATGAATTCTGTACCAACTCCCTCTGTACTAATGATATTGATATTTTCGCCATGGGCCTGAATAATTTCTTTGACAATAGCGAGACCGAGACCTGTACCTTTTTTGTCTTTTCCGCGCGAGAGATCTGATTTGTAGAAACGATCCCATACTTTCGGAATACTTCCTTTTGGAATTCCAATTCCGCGGTCTTTGACAGAGACAAATACTTTGTCGCCCTTTTCCGTTGTTTCAATCGTGATCGTAGATTCTGGAGAACTGAATTTGATAGCGTTGTCGAGAAGATTATAAAGAACTTGCTGAATTTTGCTCCGGTCAGCTGTTACAAAAAGAGTGCGAGAGACAAAGAGCAGTTCAATTTCAATCTTTTTTTCTGTGCAGCGCCCTTCAAAAGATTCGGCAGTTGTTTTGATTACTTCATGAATATCAAAGGAAGTTTTGTCCAGAAGAAGTTCTTTGCGGTCAAATTCATTTAATGTCAAAAGATCTTTTGTCAGATCGGTAAGACGTTCTGTCTCAAATAAAATTATCTTTAAATATTTATCCTGAAGTTCAGGAGGAATCGTTCCGTCGGCAATAGCTTCTACATACCCCTTAATGGATGTCAGCGGGGAACGAAAGTCATGAGAAACGTTGGCGATAAATTTCTTCTGGTAATCTTCCACATCTTTTAGCTGTTTTGACATATAGTTAAGTGATGCAGACAGATATCCCATCTCATCCTGGGTTGTAATAGGAATATCATAATCCAGATTTCCCGAAGCATATTGTTTTGCAGCATCTGTAATCATGCATAGTGGTTCATAAATAAGAAACCGGATCGCAAGAAGAACAATAAAAGACAGCAGATAAATTACCAGTGCTGTAATATAGACATATCGCATCAGATGGTTTTTCATATTCAGGACAAGAGATTCCGGACTGTGGAAAATAATATATCCTTTTGTGGAAAACCCTTGTGTTACAGGAGAAATCACGGTGATAACCGATTCTCTGAAATAATCATGATAGTTCCCCAGGAGGTAAGAACTGTTGCCGCATTCAGCGGGATCGAAGTCACTGATCTGCTGTGGTGGCAATGGCGCTTTTTCGTAAGATGCTGATGTTAGGAGAGTACCCTGCGGATCAACAAACCAAGCGGAAGCATCCATATAATCTGACATAGCATCCAACTGAACGTGAACGTCATACAACGTCAGGTCATCTGTAAAATAGTTGACGAGATAATCGTCAGCCAACAGAATGGCCTGACGGTGAAGTTTTGAAGATTCTTCTTTCAACAGGTATTGCTCGAATAGCTCAGAGTTCAGTGTCGCTACTGTAAAAAATGTAAGAAATCCCAATATAATATATACGATGACAAATTTTAAGTAGAGGGTACTTCGCATTTATTTCACCTCAAATTTGTAGCCAATTCCCCAGACGGTACTGAGTTTCCAGGTAGGATGATCTTTGATTTTTTCGCGAAGGCGTTTGATGTGAACATCTACCGTTCGAGTATCGCCGATATATTCATAGCCCCAGATCTGATCAAGAAGCTGTTCCCTTGTGAATACCTGGTTCGGTGAAGCTGCAAGGAAGTAGAGCAGTTCCAGTTCTTTTGGCGGCATTTCTACATTTTTATCATCTACATAAACGGAGTAGTTTGTGAGATTAATCTCAATTCCGGGATAAGTAACGCACTTGCCCTTATCTGCTTCTGGAATCTCAGTTTTTGCCGGCTGATAGCGCCGAAGTACAGCGCGGACGCGGGCAACCATTTCCTTTGGGTCAAATGGTTTAATGATATAATCGTCAGCACCAAGTTCAAGTCCAAGTACTTTATCAAACACTTCGCCTTTGGCGGAAAGCATGATGATTGGCACAGAAGAATGGCTTCGAATTTCCCGACAGACTTGATAGCCGTCAATGCCCGGCAGCATCAGATCTAAAAGAACGAGATTAGGCTTGTAGGTATCGAATGCTACAAGAGCATCTTCGCCATCATATACCATTTTTGTATCGAAACATTCTTTGGTCAGATAAAGAGAAATCAATTCGGCGATATTCTCATCATCGTCCACAATCAGAATTTTTTGTTTGTTTACCATGAATTGCCTCCTAGTGTGTTATGAAATTACTGCTTAAATTCTACAATGGTAACACCGGCATCTCCTTCGCCAAAAGCGCCGAGCCGGTAAGATTTTACATGTTTCTGACGTTTCAGATACTGGTGTACACCGGATCTGAGAGCGCCGGTTCCTTTGCCGTGTACGATACGGACCGGATTAATGTGAGCCAGGTAGGCATCATCCAGATATTTGTCAAGTTCAGCAATGGCTTCGTCAACAGTTTTCCCAAGAAGGTTAATTTCCGGTCTTACAGAAAGTGATTTTCCCATCTTTACCTTGCCGGTAGAAGTATGGGATTTCTTTTTAGGCTGGTATGCATTCTGGTCTTCGATAATTTCCAGGTCACTGATATTAACTTGTGAACGGAGAATTCCCATTTGGACAAAGAGATTACCTTTTGCATCAGGCTTTGAGCTTACTGTTCCGGTCAGATTCATGCTAAGTACTTTCACAGTCTCTCCCAGACGGAAATCTTCCGGCTTATGTTTCTTTGCAGGTGCTGCCTTTTTCATAGCAAGCGGTGACTGCGTTTTGGAAATCTTTTGACGCAGACGTTCCCGCTCCCGTTCCATTTCAGCAGCAGAAATATTCTCTTTGCCGAATTTGCGGAAATTCTTCATCGTTTCATCTGCAACTTCTTTCGCTTCCCGCAGAATTGCAGAGGCTTTTTCATTTGCTTCCCGAAGAATCCGTTCGCGCTGTTCGTCCAGTTTCTTTTGCTTTGTCTGCATTTGCATTTTCAGAGATTCAATTTCACGTTTGTAAGAATTAATTTCTTGCTGCTCTTTCTCGATCGTGCGGCGGCTGTCTTCCAGATTTGTCAGGAGATCTTCAAAAGATTCATCCTGTTCTGTCAGATGTTTCCTGGCATCTTCGATAATATAGTCAGGAAGGCCGAGTCTGCTGGAAATTGCAAAGGCATTACTCTTTCCCGGGACACCGATCAATAAATGATAGGTTGGACGAAGGGTAGCAACGTCAAATTCACAGCAGGCATTTTCCACACCAGGAGTAGAAAGCGCGTATACTTTCAGTTCGCTGTAATGCGTTGTGGCCATTGTGCGGATACCACGGTTATGAAGATAGGAAAGAATTGCAGTTGCCAATGCTGCGCCTTCTGTCGGATCTGTTCCGGCTCCCAGTTCATCAAAAAGAACAAGTGAATGTTCATCCACATCCCCCAAAAAAGAAACGATATTTGTCATATGGGAAGAAAATGTACTAAGACTCTGCTCGATACTTTGTTCGTCTCCGATGTCTGCATAAATCTGATGGAAAAGCGCAAGTTCAGAACGTGCCAGTGCCGGAATGTGAAGTCCTGACTGTCCCATTAGTGTGAATAATCCAACTGTTTTTAAGGAAACCGTTTTTCCACCGGTATTTGGTCCGGTAATAATCAGAAGATCGAAATCTTCGCCAAGCCGCACGGTAATCGGTACCACTTTTTTCTTATCAAGCAGTGGATGACGCCCCTCACGGATATGAATACGTCCTTTTTCATTGAAAATAGGAAGGTTTGCATTCATGTTAACAGCAAGCTGCCCTCTGGCAAAAATAAAATCCAGATCAGTCAAAATCCGATAGTTAAGACGCAGTTCTTTCACATATTCTCCTGCTTCTTCAGAGAGGCGGGCAAGAATGACAGCAATTTCTTCCTGCTCTTTTATATAGAGTTCCTTTAAGTCATTATTTAAATTAACAACAGCCATTGGTTCGATAAAAAGAGTAGAACCTGTAGAAGATTGATCGTGAATCATACCGCTAACCTGGCTTCTGTATTCAGCTTTGACAGGGATACAGTAACGATCTCCACGCATTGTGATCAGGCTATCTTGAAGATAAGACTTCATAGAACCATTCACAAGATGTACGAGGGTAGAATGAATCTTGTCATTGACCCGGTTAATATTTCTTCGGATTTGTTTCAACGTACTGCTTGCATCATCGCTGATTTCATCTTCGTCAATGATACAGGAAGAAATCGACATGGCAAGCGGTGTCAAAGGTTCCAGTTTCTCGAAATAAATATCAAGGCAGTCTGCTGTGTCATCAACAGTATCCCGTCGGCCAAGAGATTTGGCGCGTTTGGCAGTTTCAAGGAGTCTGCCGATCCGCAGCAATTCTCCGCATCCAAGTGAAGCGCCGATTTCAAGACGTTTCAGTGAATCTTCGATCATTGTGCATCCGCCAAAAGAGATGCGTCCTTTGCGTATAATTCTTGTAAATGCAGCTGCCGTCTGTTCCTGGGCAGTCCGGATTTCTTCCAGATCTGTCATCGGTAAAAGTTCACGGCACAGTGTCTTGCCGCCCGGGGAGGAGGCAAGTTCTGTCAGCATATCAATAATTTTAAAATATTCTAGTTTTGTTAATGTTTTTTTATTCATATTTCCTCACCTGAGTACATTTTACCTTATTTGACGCGGAAAGGAAAGCAGAAATATTATGTCCGTATTGAACATTTATTTGCAATCATGTATACTATAAAAAGAGTCGAAAAGGAGTAATAGCCTATGGAGAACAAAAATGAATATTCCTTTCTGAAAGAGAAAATTAAAGACAAACCATTTAACTGGAAACATTTATGGCAGAAAGCATGTCTGATCGCAGGGGCAGGGATTCTTTTTGGAATTTGTGCCTGTATAGCTTTTTACGGACTAAAACCATGGGCAGAAAAGAGATTCGAAAATAGTCCCCAAAAAGTAGTTGTGCCTCCGGATGATGAAGAAGAGAATCCGCAGAATCAAGAGGAAGAAGAGCAGGAAGATAAGACAGCAGTTCTTGATATTAATAATGTACGGGAATTGAACCGGGCTGTGTATGATGTTTCCCGCACAGCGGAAAAATCTGTAGCACAGGTAATCGTACGTCCGGCAGGAGATAAATGGCTGGATGAATCTTACCAGGCAGCAGCAGGTATTGTACTGGCAGACAATGGAAGAGAAATCCTTGTATTGACAGAGGGGATCTTATTTGGAAATTCAGAAGAGACGATTACGGTAACGCTTCCGGATGACAAAGAATATGAGGCAGTATTAAAGAAAAAAGATGAGAACCTTGGATTGGCAGTGGTTGGAATCAGCAAGACATTATTGTCAGATACTGTTTGGACATATACGAATTTTGCTGTTTACGGTAATTCTAATCTGCTTGGAAGAGGAGATGGGCTGATCGCTCTCGGAAGACCGTTTGGTACGAAAGATGGACTTGCTTATGGGGTAGTCAGTTCCACACAGTCTCAGATATTTAAAGCAGATGGGATGTGCAGAATTCTTGAGAGTGATATCGGAGCGAATGAAAATAGTTCGGCAATTCTTTTTAATGTGAATGGCGAATTTGTGGGAATCACATGCCGGGCGGCTGATGAAACGAGCAGAAGTAATTTGATTGCCTATCCAATCTCAGAGATTAAATCACAGATAGAACTTTTGCTCAACGGCAGCGGAGTACCTTATGTAGGAATTCGCGGTGAAGACATTCCGAAAGCTGTTCAGGAGACAAAACAGATTCCAATGGGAGTTTATGTCAAGGAAGTAGAAGCAGATTCTCCGGCAATGCAGTCGGGAATTCAAAGCGGCGATATTATTGTATCTGTTGATGGAGATGAGATCCAGACATTGGCAAGTTATAAAACAAAGATTTTAACTTATAGAACGGATGCAAAAATCCGCATTGGTGTGAAGCGGGCTGGCGCAGACGGATATGTAGATATTATATATGAAGTGACAGTTGCAAGCAAAGAATAAAGACAGGAAGAGGAACAATTATGCGCTATATTAATACACTCCATGAAGGAGAGACTATTAGAAATATTTATTTATGTAAATCAAAACGTTCTGCAGAAACACGAAATGGTAAACCATATGATACACTGAATCTGCAGGATAAGACAGGTATGTTGGACGGAAAAATCTGGGATCCGAATTCTCAGGGAGTGGCAGATTATGATGAGATGGACTTCGTAGAAGTATTTGGTGATGTCATCAGTTATAATGGGAACCTTCAGCTGAATATCCGTCAGCTCAGAGTAGCAGAAGAAGGAGAATATAATCCGGCTGATTATATGCCGACAAGCGAGAACAGTGTTGATGTGATGTACAATGAGCTATTAAGCTATGTAAAACAGATTGAAAATCCATACCTGCGCCAGGCAGTAGAGTATTACTTTGTAAAAGATGAAGCATTTATCAAGAAATTTAAGGCACATTCAGCAGCGAAGAGTATTCATCACGGATTTTCGGGAGGACTGTTGGAACATACGCTTAGTATTGTGAAAATGTGTGAATTTTATGTTCATTCCTACAGTATCTTCAATAAAGATCTGCTGTATGCGGCGGCTTTGTATCATGATATCGGTAAGACAAAGGAGCTATCATCATTTCCGGAAAATGACTATACAGACGGAGGACAGCTTCTCGGTCATATCGTGATCGGTGTAGAAATGGTAAGTGATGCTGTGCGCAGCATTCCAGGATTTCCGGAGACGCTGGCAAATGAATTAAAACATTGCATTGTGGCCCATCACGGTGAACTGGAATATGGATCACCGAAAAAACCGGCATTGGCTGAGGCATTGGCACTATATCATGCCGATTGTACAGATGCAAGATTCCAGACATTGAAAGAATTATTTAAAGATAAGCAGACAAATGACTGGCTTGGTTATAACAGATTATTTGAATCGAATTTAAGAAAGACGAGCATTTAAAAAGGAAAAGTAAAAGGAACAAGGCGAAAGGTTTGTTCCTTTTCTGTTACATATGAACAGGAACTAGAAAGAAGCAGGGGAAAATCAATGAATAAAAATGAAATAGTAACAGTTACAATAGAAGACATCGGTGTTGGAGGAGAAGGAATCGGAAAGATTGACGGGTATACACTTTTCGTAAAAGATACAGTCATTGGAGATGTGGTCGAAGTTAAAATTATGAAGGCAAAGAAACATTATGGATATGCAAGATTAATGAAAATTCTTACGCCGTCCCCAAATCGCATTACGCCTCCTTGTCCGGTGGCAAGACAGTGTGGAGGATGTCAGATTCAGGCGATGTCTTATGAAGAACAGCTTCGCTTCAAGCAGAATAAAGTAAAAAACAATCTCATACGTCTGGGAGGATTTGCAGAGGAACGAATTGAAACGATTATGGAGCCTATCTGCGGGATGGAGCATCCGTTTCATTACCGGAATAAAGCTCAGTTCCCGATTGGACAGGATAAAGAGGGAAATCCTGTAGCCGGTTTCTATGCAGGGCGTACGCATAAGATCATTTCTAATCTGGATTGCATGCTTGGGGTAGAAGAAAATGAGAAAATCCTTCAGATTCTTCTGGCATTTATGAAGAAATATCATTTGTCTGCATATGATGAGCAAACGCAGCGAGGTCTATTTCGCCATGTACTCATTCGATACGGGTTTACAACAAAAGAAATCATGGTCTGCTTTGTTGTTAATGGAAACAGGATTCCCAATGAAGAAGAACTTGTCGCAGAACTTATGACCATTTCCGGAATGACAAGCATTAGTCTTAGCGTAAATCGGGAAAATACAAATGTCATTATGGGAAAAGAGATACGGGTGCTGGCAGGACAGGCGTATATTACAGATTATATCGGTAATGTAAAATACCAGATCTCTCCGCTTTCTTTTTATCAGGTCAATCCGGCTCAGACGGAAAAATTATATGGTTATGCACTGGAATATGCGGGCTTGAGCGGAGGCGAGACAGTGTGGGATCTCTATTGTGGAATCGGAACAATCTCACTCTTCCTTGCACAGAAGGCAAAACAGGTATATGGTGTTGAGATTGTCCCGCAGGCTGTAGAGGATGCCAGAAAAAATGCCAAACTTAACGAGATGGGAAATGCGGAATTCTATGTAGGTAAAGCAGAAGAAGTGCTTCCAGAATACTATGCATCTTACGAAAGAGAGCATAAAGGCGAGACAGCACACGCCGATGTGATCGTAGTCGATCCGCCGCGGAAAGGTTGTGAAGAGTCGCTGCTTCGAACGATGGTTGATATGAAACCGGAACGGATTGTGTATGTGAGCTGTGACTCTGCGACGTTGGCAAGGGATCTGAAGTATCTGTGCGGGGAAGGATATCAGCTTAAGAAAGTGCAGGCGGTAGATATGTTTCCAATGACAGTGCATGTGGAGACGGTATGTTTATTGTCCAAACTTCATGAAGCGAAGCATCATGTGAATGTGAGACTGGATATGGATGAGTTAGATATTACCTCTGCTGAGAGTAAAGCAACCTATGAGGAAATCAAGTCATATGTGGCAGAGCATAATGAGGGGATGAAAGTATCTAACCTTTATATTGCGCAGGTTAAAGCTAAGTATGGAATTATAGAGCGTGAGAATTACAATAAACCTAAATTTGATGATACCAGACAGCCTAAGTGTCCGAAGGAGAAAGAGGATGCGATTGTTGAGACATTAGAATTTTTTAAAATGATTTAGAGGAAGGTCTAATAGGCATGTATTTTACAAAATATGTCTATAAAAATGGAGAGTATTGGGAATGAGTGAATTGTGGGATGTATATACAATAGATCGGAAGAAAAATGGTAAAATTTGCGCTCGTGGAGAACAGGAGAATCTTTTGAAAGATGAATTTCATTTATGGGTTATGGTTTGGATTAAGAATCCTAAAACCGGGAAATATTTGGTGTCACAGCGCTCGGCAGATAAGGATACGGATCCATTAAAGTGGGAAACTGTTGCGGGACATTCCATAGCAGGAGATACCAGTTTAGATGCTGCTTTAAGAGAAGTATTTGAGGAAGTAGGAATCACGTTAGAACGTGAAAAAGCAACTGTTCTTGCTACAAAAGTAGCTCTTACTTATGACGGATTTAGACATAACTGGATAAGAGATTCTTATTATTTTGAAACAACAGAAGAACCAGACCTACAAAGAGCAACAACAAATGAAGTGATTCAAACAAGATGGCTCACAGTAGCGGAAATTAGAAAAATGTATGATCATGGTGATTGCTGTCTGAATGTGAAAGATATTTTTGGATTTGAGGACAACCCTGTCCCATCAAACCGATATCAGGATATTATTGGTCAAGTAGTAAGCGGAAAGATAGATCGTCCTAAGGGAAGCTGCCACCCACGTCATAAAGACATGATTTATCCAATCAATTATGGGTATGTTACCGGGATAAAAGGTGGAGACGGAGCAGAGCAGGATATCTATCTTTTTGGAGAGAATTCGGCTGTTGCAGAATATACAGGAAAAGTTATTGCAGTATATCATCGATATGATGATAATGAAACGAAATGGATTGTGGTTCCTTGTGACGAAAAAGGAGTTATACATAGTGATATAGAACTTCCGAGTGATGATGAAATATATGCACAGATTGCATTTCAAGAACAGTTTTTTAGTGGCGTTTTGATAAGATAGAAAATTGGTTTTTATGTCTGGAAAGGACGCGGATAATATGCATAAAATTACAGAACTTCCGGCATGGGAGAGGCTATTCAAGAGAATAGTATGGAAACAGATAGGAGAAATAGAAGGAAAAAGAATACTTGATTTTGGAAGTGGTGAAGGAATCACAGCAAATTATTTCGCAGAAAAGAATGAAGTGATTGCAATAGAACCATCGCAAGAAATGCTGACAAATGCTTGGAAAGATTATCAATATACACAAATAATGAGCGATGTTAAAACTTTATCAGCATTTGCTGATAAAACTTTTGATATTATCATTTGTCACAATGTACTCGAGTATGTTGATAACAAGGAAGAGGTAATAAAGGTTTTGACTAGAGTGCTTAAGCAGAACGGAATTTTATCTATTGTAAAACATAACAGACCGGGACGCGTAATGCAAACGGCAGTTTTGCTTGATGATTTTGAAAAGGCAAATGCAATTCTTGATGGAAAAAACAGCACAGCTTCTAAGTTTGGGACTATAAGATATTATGAAGATAATGATATTACTAAATGGGAGCCACAATTAACTATCTCAGCTAATTTTGGAATAAGAACTTTCTGGGATTTGCAGCAGAATCAACAAAAGCATGGGGATGAAGATTGGCAGGAGAAAATGATGCAGCTTGAGTTAAGAGTATCACAGATGCAGGAGTACAGAGATATTGCATTCTTCCACCATCTTTTGCTGAAAAAGATTTAGACTGCATTAAATGAAATATATGGCAATCGAGTAACATCGGTTGCTTTTTTTGTTGCCTATTTTTAGAAAGTCATCAAATGCCCTGATAGAGTGATTTCTAAAAAACAAAGTAAAAAGAGTGGAGGAAATGCAAAGTGAAAGAGTATTCAAATGGATAGTCTGGTTTATGGAAATAATTCTCATGGAGGAGCACCTGGAAGCAGCGGTGGAGAAAGAGGAGATCGGCAAGGAGATGGCATGCAGAGGAAACCGGGAAAAGAACAAGATTCTGGAAACATCCTATGAGTCAATGGCTGAAAATTACATTGATTCCGGGCTATAACCAAGAATGATATTTGGCATTGGCTGCAAGAGAAAAAAACACCGGAAAGTATGATGGAGAAATTAAGAAAGCGTGGACTGAGGGAAGACGTTCATACAGCACTTCAAAATACACATGATGCAATTGGAATCCGGATTATTTGTTCATTCGTGGAGGAGGTGTATCGTATTGCTGATTGGCTGGAAAAAAGAGAGAATATTCGAATGATAGAAAAGAAAGACTACATTTCTTATCCAAAATCAAATGGTTACAGAAGCCTTCATTTGATTATACGATTTGCTGAAAAGGACTTAAAAAATATTGCGGCAGAGATTCAGCTTCGTACGATTGCCATTGATTTTTGGGCAGCACTAGAACATCAAATGAAATATAAAAGAAACGTACAGCATGAAGAGACAATTCGGAATGAATTGAAAAGATGTGCAGATGAAATTGCGTCTGTAGATTTATCTATGCAGACAATAAGGGAGCTCTTACAAAGCGAGATATGGGAGTATGAATAGGATATAGAATTAGTATAAAAACTTCATTGACGAAGAAGAAAACCGTATGAGATAATGTAGAAGATATGTAGGAAGAACAGCAATTGGTTTCGGCAGGGGGGACATTATGAAATACATTCGACAATATATGGGAATGCGGAAAGAACTGTACATTTTGTTTTGGGGCAGGGTTGTGACCAACATGGGAGCATTGATCTGGCCAATGATGACACTGATTTTGAAGAATAAACTAGGTTACTCAGCAACAAAGATTGCTGCAATACTTATGATTCTCGGATTTGTACAACTTCCATTTACATTGCTCGGCGGGAAGTTGGCAGATAGATTTAATAAGAGAAACCTGATCATTGTGTGTGATCTGGTAACAGTTGTGAGTTACTTTGTATGTGCATTTATGCCGATGTCAGAGAAATTAGTACCGATTTTGGCTTTAGCAGCTATTTTTGCTCAAATGGAATGGCCGAGTTATGATGCGTTGGTGGCAGATTTGTCTTCGGCTGAGGACAGAGAACGTGCATATAGCTTAAGTTATCTTGGAACGAATCTTGGCCTTGTGCTGGCGCCGACGATAGGAGGATTTTTATTTGCAAATCACCTTTCGCTTGCGTTTCTCATCAGCAGTCTGGCAACGTTTTCTTCAACAGTGCTGATTTTCTTATTCATTAAAGATGTTACACCGGTCAAAACGGAGACGATATCCGGTCATTATGAGGAAGTGCGGGATGGGCACAGTATCTGGCGGGTTCTGTGGGAGAATAAGCTGTTGCTGCTGTTTATGCTCTGCGGCGGAATCTGGATGCTTGTTTATAGCCAGTTTAACTTTTTAATGCCATTGAATTTGGAACAGTACTATGGAGAGCAGGGAGCAGTTTTATTTGGGGCACTGACAAGTGTAAATGCATTTGTTGTTATAATTGGAACACCGGTTCTTACTAAAATGATGTCGCGCATTCGGGATGTGGATCGCCTGTTGCTCGGTCAGTTCCTTGTTGTATTAGGGTTTTTATCCTATGCACTTGTGCAGAATGTTTTGATCGTATATTTTATTTCTATGATTATTTTTACGATTGGAGAGATTTGCGAGACACTTGGGCGGCAGCCATATCTGACGAGACGTATTCCGGCATCTCATAGAGGAAGATTTTCTTCTGTTTACACAATATTTGGAGGAGCGTTTCAGCTATCAGGTCAGCAGGTTGTGGGAAGTATGGCGGATGGAATGCCAATGCAGAAAGTGTGGATGTTTATTGTAATTATAGGTGTTATAAATGTTGTTGGATATGTGCTTCTCCGGCAAAGAGACCAGAAAGCATTTTCTCTGCTTTATAAGAAATAAAAATGAAAGATAGATAGAAATAAGAAAGACTGACGCAATGTAATAAAATGAATTTGAATTACATGGTATCAGTCTTTTTCTTTCTTAAAAGAATACGTTTCCGCCAATCACAATGCCCTGGTGACCAGTGTAACTTGCGCGGAACTGGTAACAATTTCGAACGTCCGGATGGCGCGCGCCACCGAGCGCATCGCTGGCAACTGTATAGCAGAGCGAAACAGCTCCTTTTTTTAATACTTTATCAAGGCTTCCGTTCCAAGTTGGAGAGAACTGACCGCTTTGATAAATAACGCCGTGTAATGTATCCGGATATTTGGAACTTTCCATACGGTTCATAATAACAGTTGCAACTGCAAGAAGTGCATCGTAGTCACGAGTTCCTGCTTCACACTGTAAGATGGCTGCAAAGAGATCGAGATCACTTTGATCAGCAGGATGGGAGTTACCGGAATGATCAGAGTTACCGGAATCGTCCGGATCGGGACGGGATGGCTTTTGTTGTGCCTGCTGTTCTGCTTCTTCTTTTTGCGCCTGCTCAAGCGCAGCCTGCTTTTCTTCTTCTGCCTTCTTGGCAAGTGCTTCCTGTGCGGCTTTTTCAGCTGCAATGGCTTGTTCAAGTTTAGCGCTGTAGGCAGAAAGTTCTCCGGAAGCGGTAGAAATTCTGGAAGCGAGCGCATCCTTTTTGGCAGTGAGTTCTGCTTGAAGTGTCAGGAGTTCCTGCTGCTGGAGTTCAAGCGCCTGTTCTTTGGCAGCAATTTCTTCCCGTGTGTCTTGGAGTTTCTCAAGCATTGCCCGGTCATATTCACTGACTTTTGTAATGAAATCAGCTTTATTTAGAAAATCAGCCATGCTGATCGCGCTAAAGAGTGTATCCAGCATAGCAGTTTTGCCTTCTTCATACATATAGCGGATACGCATCTTCATATCATTATATTGTTGTTCTTCATTTGCCAATGCTTCTCCCAACTCAGTCTTTGTCTGTTCGACCTGCGCAGTTGTCTCTGTAATCTGGGTAAGGATGTTATCTACATCTGCGCTAATGGAAGAAAGTTCTGTATTGAGCCCATTAAGCTCATTTTGCAGTGTCGAGGTCTTGTCCCGCAGGGAATCAATTGTTTCCTCGGCATGTGCAGGTAAAACAGATATGCTCAAGATAAAGGCACTTGCCAGTGCGGTCAAAGAGCGAAATCTGCGCTTTAATTTTGGGTTCATATTCGAGTTTCCTTTCGCTAAATATAAAGACCGTGAATCGGTTGCCAGTGTATTATACTATAAATTTCGAAATTATGCAAATTTTGTTAAGAAATTGTTACAATCTACAATTTTTAATTCACATATGATACAATAACTGCGCGATATGAAGAAAAAGAACAGAGAAAATTGCATAAGGAGAACAATGATATGCAGCAGAAGATAAAAATGATCGGAATGGATCTGGATGGAACATTATTAAATGAAAAAAAAGAGCTGACAGCCTATTCCAGAAAGGTACTTGAACAGGCAATCCATCAGGGCGTTATAGTTCTTGTGGCTACAGGACGACCGATTTCAGGGGTGCCGGAAGAATTGAGAACATTTCCGGGAATGCGTTATGCATTGACGGCAAATGGGGGACGTATCCTTGATCTGAAAGAAAATAAGGTTATTTTTGAATCACTTGTTTCGACAAAAAGTGCAGAAAAAATATTGGATGTTTTTGAACAATATGATACACTAAGAGAAGTGTACTTTGAGGGTATTTCGTATGTACAGCAGGAAGCGATGGATGAAATCGAGCGATATGTGGAGAATCCATCGATGCAGAAATATATCCGGGCAACGAAGAAGACGGTTCCGGATGTGAAAGCAAAAGTAAAGGAAATGAACTGCGGTCTTGATAAAGTTCATGCGATGTTTGCAAATCAAGAAGAGCGAAGAGCTGCATGGGAAGAACTTGCGAAGATACCGGATATTACCGTATCTAGTGCATTGGACAATAATATCGAAATCAATGGGAAAGATGTAAATAAGGGGAAAGGACTTCTGAAGTTAGGAGAAATGCTTGGAATTCGAAGAGAAGAAATCATGGCTTGTGGAGATGGACTTAACGATCTTCAGATGCTTCGGGAAGTAGGATTTGCTGTTGCTATGGCAAATGGAGCTGAAGAAGTAAAGGCGGCAGCAGATTATATTACAGTTTCCAATGAAGAAGATGGAGTCGCAAAAGCAATTGAAAAATTTGTCTTAGCATAGAGGAGGAGAAAAGATGCTGGATATTTTGAAATCAATTATATTTGGAATCGTTCAGGGAATCACAGAGTGGCTTCCGATCAGCAGTACAGGACATTTACTGCTTGTGAATGAATTCCTGAAAATGGATGTCAGTACAGAATTTATGAATATGTTTAAAGTTGTGATTCAGCTTGCATCAGCGCTTGCAGTAGTTGTCTTATATTTTCATAAGTTGAATCCATTTTCACCGCGAAAGAATGAACGACAGAAGAAGAACACGATTAGTTTGTGGTGCAAAGTGATTGTCGGATGTATTCCGGCCGGAATTATTGGAATTTTGTTTGATGATGTTATCGATAAGTATTTGTCCACTTATATCGTAATTGGTATTACACTACTTGTTTATGGTATTTTATTTATTGTTGTGGAGAATCGTAATGCGTCCATGACGCCAAAGGTAACAAAATTGAAAGAGCTTACTTATCAGACTGCATTTTTGATCGGATGCTTTCAGGTGCTTGCACTGATTCCGGGAACATCCCGTTCAGGTGCAACAATCATTGGAGCGCTGCTGATTGGTGTTTCTAGAAGTGTTGCGGCAGAGTTTACATTTTTCCTGGCAATCCCAACGATGTTTGGGGCCAGCGGCGTGAAGCTTCTGAAACTTGGTTTTAATTATACACCGATGGAGGTAGTCATTTTACTTGTTGGCTGTCTCGTATCATTCTTTGTATCTGTGTTTGCGATTAAGTTCCTTATGGGATATATTAAAAAACACGATTTCAAAGTATTTGGTTATTATCGGATCGTACTTGCAGTGCTGATTTTTATCTATTTTCTTATCTGGGGATAACGATACAGCAATTAGAATGATAAAATGACACAAAACTGCCCGACACTATTGCCCGGGCAGTTTTTTTGCAAATAGACAGGAGGAAACCTATATGCCGTATATTTTTGGAATTAGTGGAAGAAAAAATACAGGGAAGACAAAAATTGTCTGTGAGATTGTGAAAGAGCTATCAGAGCGTGGATATGATGTTGCAACAATTAAACATGACGGACATGAGTTTGAACCGGATCGTCCGGGAACCGATACATTTCGCCATCTGAACGCAGGAGCTTTTGGAACAGCAATTTTTTCAGAAACAGTACATATGATTGTAAAGAAAACAGCAGTAACGGCAGAGCAGTTGGCATTGCAATTTCCGGAAGCAGATGTGATTCTCATAGAGGGAATGAAGCGGGGGACACATCCGAAGTTTGAGACAGTGAGAGATTATGGAGAAGTAGTATCAGCGCCGGAAACAATCCAGGCGATTATCGCGAATGAGGAAAATACAGAAATCCGAAAGTTTATGGAGCAGGCAAAAAATAAAGTTCCTCTTTACACATATAGCGATATTCTGGTATTGTGTGATATAATCGAAGCGGGAATCAGGCAGAAGGGAAGTAGAACATGTCAGAAAATACAGTAGTAAAACGAACGACCTGTGCAGTGTGCGGATCATGCTGTCCGGTAGATGTGTATGTGGAAGACGGAAAGATTGTGCGTGTAGAAGGAAAGCAGGGGCTTTGTCCAAAGGGAGCTGCGGCAAGACAGTATGTGTATCATCCGGATCGGATCTTATATCCAATGAAGCAGATAGGAAAAAAAGGAGAAGGACATTTTGAACGGATCACATGGGAGGAAGCCTATGAGATGATGGCAGAACGCCTTCGGAAAGTAAAAGAAACCTATGGACCGGAATCAGTTATTTTCTATGTGGGTTATCCGAAATGGAATCGTCCGGCAGCGCTTCGGCTTGCGAATGCATTTGGTTCACCGAATTTCTGCACGGAATCAAGTACATGTTTTCAGGCAGTAGATCTGGCGTGGAGGTTGAATTACGGTGGTCACATTTGCATGCCCGATTTGAAAAATGCGAAAACAGTTCTTGTGTGGGCGTCCAATCCTTATCACTCACAGACCCCATCCAGCAGGATGTGGCTTGAAATGAAAGAGCGTGGAGTGAATGTAATCAGTGTAGATCCACGCAACACTGTAACTTGTCATGGAGCAGATATTTATATGCAGCCGTATCCGGGAACAGATGGAGCGCTTGCATTGGCTATGGCACATGTGATTATTGAAGAAGATTTATATGATAAAGAATTTATTGAAAAATATAGTTATGGGTTTGAAGAATACCGGGAATATGTAAAGACATTTTCTCCGGAAAGAGCCGAAGAGATTACCGGGGTACCAAAAGAGACAATCTGCAAAGCAGCAAGGCTGTTTGCGATAGAAAAACCGTCAGCGATTAAATGGTCAGCCTCGTCACTGGCACACCACTTAAATGGTGTTCAGAATCACCGCGCGATTTTTTTGCTAAGTGCGCTGACTGGAAATTATGATGTAAAAGGCGGCAATCGTGCGATGGGTATGCCAATGGCGCCGCGCAATGAATACGGAAAAGTAAAGCGAATGAATACTGTTGAGGCAATCGGTCAGAAAGAGTTTCCGGTATGGTTTGATATTTCCTGTGAAGAATCACAGTGTACAAAGCTGGCTCAATATGTAAAAGAAGAGAAACCGTATCCGCTGAAAGGAATGGTAGCATTCGGATTGAATCATCGGATGTGGCCGAAGCCGGAATTGTTGAATGAAGCGCTTGGAGAATTGGATTTCTTTGTCAATACAGAATTTATGATGTCAGAGTCCTGTCGCATGGCAGACCTTGTGCTTCCGGCGAGTACGCCGTTTGAAAGAGAGGAAATAATGGGAGGCATGGGCGGTCAGTTTAGACTGTCAGAGAAAGCAATTGAGCCTCTGGGAGAATGTAAAAATGATATTGAGATTATTTTGGAATTGGCGAAACGGCTCGGATTAGAGGATGAAGTTCTTGGAATGAATTATGAGGAATATATGGAGCATATTTTAAAGCCATCCGGATTAACATTAGAAGAACTGCGAAAACATCCGGAAGGTTTGTCTGCTCCGAATCTTGTAATGCCAATGGAGCGGACATATGAGAAACAGCCGTTTGATACTCCGTCCGGAAAAGTAGAATTCAAGTCGCTTGTATTGGAAAAGTACAGCAAAGAGTATGGATATCAGGGGCTTCCGGTATTTGAAGATTTTAGAGAGAAGGCAGCAGTGGATCGGGAAGGATATCCATTTATTCTGAGTGTTGGATGCAGAAGACCGCAATATTATCATTCTAGAACATACCGCCTGTCCTGGATCAGGAATCTGGAGGCGCCGGATCTGATCGAAATGCATCCAAAAGATGCGAAGTCCTGTGGAATTGAAGAGGGAGACGAAGTTACGCTCGTATCGCCGGCAGGAGAGGTTACCGGTCATGTGGGGTATCAGCTTTCTGTGCAGCCTGGAATGATCTGCATGTATCACGGAAATCCAAATGCGGATGCAAATGAGCTGATCGATTTGGATTATGTAGACCCGATTTCGGGATTTCCGGCATACAAAAGCTATTTCTGCCGCGTAGAGAAAAGGGGGTAAGGGCATGAAACTGAAGTTTGACAAAGAAAAATGCAGTGGATGTTTTGCTTGTCATATAGCCTGCATAGACGCGCATTATCCGGTGGACGATGTGGATGCAGAAAGCTTTCGTGCGACCAAGACGATTAGAAATGAAGAAGAGGGATTCCAGAAAACAATCTGTCCAGGATGCATTCAATGCGGTGCCTGTATGAGAGTATGTCCACAGCGCGCTATTTACCGGGATGAAGAGACAGGTTTTATTCTTGTAGAGAAAGAAAAATGTACCGGATGCCGTACTTGCGAAGCGGCTTGTCCAATGCAGGTAATCCGATTTGACAAGAACGGAAAGATGGCAAAATGTGATGGTTGTATTGAAGAAATACGAAATGGGCGTAAGCCGGCCTGTGTGCGTACTTGTTTTGCCGGTGCAGTTTGTCTGGAATCGGAGAAAAAGGAGTAAATTGTGAAATATAGCCGTATAGAGACAGGGAGGTTTCTTGAACGCCCGAATCGTTTTATTGCATATGTAGAAAGAAAAGGGCAGAAAGAATGTGTCCATGTGAAAAATACAGGTAGGTGCCGGGAACTTCTGTATCCGGGTGCTGTTGTTTATTTGCAGCCTTCAGAGAATCCGGAACGCAAAACAAAATGGGATCTGATCGCAGTTGAAAAAAACGGACAGATTGTTAATATGGATTCACAGATTCCAAATAAGGTTGTGAAAGAATATATCGAAAAAGGAAAGCTGTTTGACCGGGTGTCCCAGATTAAGACAGAAGTGACGTATGGAAATTCCCGTTTTGATCTTTATGTGGAGACGGAAGAAGGACGAAAAATTTTTATAGAAGTCAAGGGTGTGACGCTGGAAGAAGATGGAATTGCAAAGTTTCCGGACGCTCCAAGTGAGCGGGCGGTAAAGCATGTGGAAGAGTTGATATCAGCAAGGAAAGAAGGATATGAAGCTGTTGTATGCTTTGTGATACAGATGAAGCAGGTGCGATTTTTGACGCCGAATGTGAAGACGCATCCGGAATTTTCCGATGCTCTTTTGCGGGCGCGGGAAAGTGGTGTGGAGCTGATTGCACTTGATTGTACAGTAAAGAAAGATTCTATTACAGCAGGAAAACGCATTCCTGTCATTCTCCCGGAATCACGGTTAGAACAAAGTGTATCTCCTCTTATTCACTGGTTTCGGCAGCATAAGCGGATGCTTCCGTGGCGAGAAAATCCCACTGCTTATCGTGTTTGGGTATCAGAAATTATGCTGCAGCAGACAAGGGTAGAGGCAGTAAAGCCGTTTTATGCTAGATTTATGGAGGCGTTTCCAACAATCGAAGCATTGGCTAAGGCTCCGGAAGACCGGCTGCTGAAGCTGTGGGAAGGGCTTGGTTATTATAATCGTGTAAGAAATATGCAAAAAGCCGCAATTCAGATTATGGAAGAATATGGGGGGATTTTTCCTTCTGAGTATGATCAGATTAAATCTTTGAGCGGTATTGGTTCTTATACTGCGGGAGCGATCAGTTCATTTGCGTATGGAATTCCAAAACCGGCGGTAGATGGGAATGTACTGAGGGTCGTGGCGCGTCTGCTTGAGTTAAAGCAGGATATTATGCGTCCGGAAGTGCGGACGAGAATGGAACAGCAGCTGGAACTTGTGATTCCGGTGGAGGCGGCGAGTGATTTTAATCAGGGCTTGATTGAAGTGGGCGCTATCATCTGTGTGCCGAACGGCGAGCCAAAATGCAGGGAATGTCCGCTGAAGACATTTTGTCTGGCATCTCTGAATGGTCTGACAGATGAGATTCCGGTGCGCTCTAAAGGAAAAGCGCGGCGCATAGAGGAGAGAACAGTTTTTGTATTTCGGGACGGAGATACCGTAGCAGTAAAAAAACGTCCGGACAAAGGTCTTTTGGCAGGACTTTATGAATTGCCGAACCTAAAAGGAAAACTGGATGCCGATGAGGCGGCTGCCTATGCAAAAGAAATTGGCCTGGCTCCAATCCGTGTCTTGCAGCTTCCGGAAGGAAAGCATATTTTCAGTCATATTGAGTGGCATATGACTGGATATCTGATTCAGGTAGATGAGCTAGAAAAATCATGTCGGGAAGAGATGATTTTTGCAGTGCCGTCGGAGGTTGAGAAGAAGTACCCAATACCGGCAGCATTTGAAACATATACAGATTATATTGAAATAAAGTTAGGGCAGGAAAAATTTGATCAGGAGGGCAGAAGAAATGTATGATGTAATTATAGCCGGAGCCGGAGCAGCTGGCAGTACAGCGGCCCGGATATTGGCAGAAGCGGGAAAACAGGTACTTGTGCTGGAAAAACGTAATCATGTGGGAGGCAACTGCTATGACGAGAAAGATTCCTATGGGGTACTCATTCATTTATATGGCCCACATATTTTCCACACAGACCGAGAGCAGGTATGGGAGTTTCTGTCCAGATTCACCGGATGGAAACATTTTCAGCATGAAGTAAAAGCAAAGACAAATGAAGGATTGATTCCGGTTCCGTTCAATTTGAATACACTGCATCTTGTTTTTGGAGAAGAGGCAGATCGGGTAGAAAAGAAACTGATCAATAGCTATGGCCAGGGAACGAAGGTACCTGTTCTGGAATTGCTCCAGACATCAGATCAGGATCTGAGGGAAATTGGCGAGTATGTTTATGAAAACATTTATCTCCACTATACGATGAAACAGTGGGGAAAGAAGCCGGAAGAAATTGACAAAAGTGTTACATCCAGAGTTCCGGTTAAAGTTGCATATGATAATGGATATTTTACAAATAAGTATCAGGCAGTACCGGAAGAAGGCTTCACAGTTCTGTTTGAAAATATGCTGGATCATCCGAATATTACTGTGCAAACAGGAACAAGCCTTGAGGATTGTACAGAAGTGCAAAATGGTCAGATATACTATGCGGGAGATAAGTTTGAAGGAAAAGTGATTTTTACCGGAGCATTGGATGAACTATTTGGATGCAAATATGGGCGGCTTCCGTACCGCACACTGGATATTGAGTTTGAACATATAGAGAAAGAAAGCTATCAGGGAGTTCCAGTAGTAAACTATACCGTAAGTGAAGCATTTACAAGAATTACAGAATATAAGTTTCTTACAAGACAGAAAATAGACGGAACAACAATCAGTCGGGAATATCCGAGAGACTATGAAGGAAAACAAGGTGAAATTCCGTATTATGTAATAGAGAATCCGCAAAATCGTGCATTATATGAAAAATATGTTGATGAAGCAAAGCATATTAAAAATTTCTATGTTCTCGGCAGACTTGCGGAATACAAATACTATGATATTGACGCGATTACAGAGAAGGCAATAGAACTGAGCAGAGAGTTGTTAGAGGAGGAATTATGGAAATATTAACGGTACTCAAGGAAAAATACTCGAGTATGACGAAAAAACAGAAACAGATTGCAGATTACATGATGGCACATCCTGAGCAAATGACGTTTATTACATTAAAAGAACTGAGTAAAACAGTGGATGCGACAGAGGTCACAATTTTAAAGGCCTGTTCAGACTTCGGATATGAGAACTTTAACGAAGTGAAATATGAGTTCCGTAAATATGTCAGTATGCAGGAGCAGCTTGAAATTCATCAAGAGAATGAATATACATCTACATCCATTCCAAAATATGAATTAAAAGAACGAGAAGCGCTTCTGGATGCAATCCGAAAAGAAGAGAAGGACTGTGTCAGCCATGCACTTTTGAATCTGGATCTCAGGAAAGTTATTGAAGCAGCCAGGATTATTATGCAGGGAAAGCGGATTATCTTTTGTGGAAGAGGCTTTTCTGTGCTGATGTGTAAAGCCCTTCAGATATGGATTAGTACATCGGGACTTCCGGGAATTGTTATGGATACGGAATTGAATGATGAGATTCATTCCTTATTGCCACTTATTACAGAAGAAACGGTCGTAGTTGCATTTTCTTTCCCTGATTATTACTTTATGACAACTAAAATTGCCGAATTTAGTAAGAAAAGCGGGGCAAAAGTTATTGGGATTACGAATGTAGCGGAATCCCCGATTGCAAAGTACAGTGATGTGCTTTTACTAGCCCCATCTTCAACACGATTGTTTATGAACAATTTATCGTCTCCGATGGCAGTAATTAATTTGCTCGCGTCAGCAGTGGAAATTGAAGTAAGTGCATCAGACAGGAAGTCGCCTGTTGAAAAAGACTTTGCAGAGCTGTTCCGTCAATAGTATTATTTAATAAAAAATAAAGCGTGAAAATATGCAAAATGCTAATTCTTTATAGAAAATGTATATTTTTACGCTTATTTATTGACTAAATTACATTAAAATGCTAGAATCTTAAAATGTAAATATAGTAAACACTATAAAAGGAGGGCAAATTATGAAAGGAAAGAAAATTGTTGCTTTATTATTGGCAATGACAATGGGCGCATCCCTTGCTGCATGCGGCGGCGGTGGTGATTCCAAAGGCGGAGACAGTGCAAAAGGAGAAGAAGGCGGAAAAGATGCTGAGCAGTATATCAATACATATTTAGCTTCTGAACCGACAACACTTGACGTAAGCCGTCGTTCAGATTCATATTCAAGTGATATTCTCATGAACTGTCTGGAAGGTCTGATCCGTATTGAGCAGAGAGACGGAGAATACAAGATCATGCCAGGTGATGCAGAATCATGGGAGACAAGTGAAGACGGTACAGTCTGGACATTCCATCTAGGAGAAGACAGAAAATGGGATGACGGAGAACCGGTAACAGCAGATCAGTATGTATATTCTCTTCAGAGAAGTGCAGATCCGGCAACAGGATGTCCGAATGCATATTTCCTGACACCAATTAAAAATTATGATCAGGTATCTACAGGGGCAAGCCCGGTTGAAGAATTAGGTGTAAAAGCTGTAGATGAGCATACATTAGAGATTACATTAAATGCAGCAATGCCAAGTTTCCTGGAGAGCTGTGATGCAAGTATCTACTATCCACAGAGAAAGGATAAAGTAGAAGCTGCAGGAGATCAGTATGGTGCAGAAGCTGATACACTTGCTTATAACGGACCATTCAAATTAGAGTCCTGGACACATAATAGTGAAATGAAAATTGTAAAGAATGAAGAATACTGGGATGCTGAGAACGTAGATTTGGACTATGTAAATTACCAGATCATTACAGATGCAGCAGCAGTAGCGAATGCATTTGATGCCGGACAGCTTGATGTAATGAGTGCATCTTCTTCAGAGATGGTTGAGAAATATAAAGCAGATCCAAGTCTGAAGTATACAAAGATTTCCGGTGGTAATATTACGTTTGCTTTCTTTAACACAACAGATAAATTATTCTCTAACAAGAATGTACGTAAAGCATTTGTTCTTGCAGCAGATCAGGAAGATTTGAATGACATGGCATACAGCAACTTGAGAGAGCCATTATATGGCTGGATTGCTCCGGCACTTTCTGTTGATGGCAAGAGCATGAGAGAAGAAGCAGGAGACACAATCAAAGAACAGAGAAAAGAGATGGAAGCAGAAGGTAAAACTCCAAAAGATATCCTGATTGAGGGTATGGAAGAGTTAGGCTTAGGAAATGATCCGAAGAAACTGGATGTAACATTCTCACTTGGCGGTACAGATGAGTGGTTCCATACATTTGGCGAGTACTTACAGCAGATGTACAAAGAACAGCTTGGTATCGATCTGAAGATTGAATTTGCTGACTGGTCTATCTTTGAGAGCAACCTGCAGTCTGGTAACTATCAGATTGGTATGATGGGATGGGGCGCTTACTACAACGATCCATATGATATGTTAAGTATTCATTTGTCTAATGCAAACCAGATTTACACAGGATGGTCTAATGAAGAGTACGACAAGCTTACAAAAGCTGGCGTGATTGAATTAGATCCGGAGAAACGTATGCAGGATTATATTGCAGCAGAGAAGATTCTGTTAGACGAATATGTAACAGATCCATTTGCAACAACTGTAGTGCATCAGTTCACAAGAGACTTTATGCATGATAAATATGCTGAGTATGGACAGGAGAACCTGTACTTTACTCATCCGGGATGGAAGAACGTTTACACATCTGGCAGATAGCAACTGAATATGAGACGGGTTATTATAGACTTGCTGTAATAGCCCGTCTTTTAAATCATTCAGTCGCCTGATAAGGAGGAAAAATTCGTGGTAAAATATGCATTGAAACGAATCGCTTATATGTTTTTAACATTGTTCGCAATTGCGACAATTACCTTTTTCTTAATGAGAAGTATTCCAGGTGATCCACTTGCAAGTATGGCAAGGACGTTGCCGGAACAGACGAAAGCAAACTACTATGCAAAATATGGTTTGGATAAACCGCTGTTTACACAGTATCTGTTGTATATGAAAGGGCTTGTGACATTCGATCTCGGAGAGAGTATCGTATTTCCTGGCCGCTCTGTTGCAGGAGAAATTGCAAGAACATCACCGGTATCTGCTTCTGTCGGAGGTACTGCTTTGATTATTGGTACTTTGATTGGTGTGTTCCTCGGTGTTATTGCAGCTCTTAAGAAAAATCAATGGCCCGACTATATTGTTATGTTCATTGCCATACTTGGCGCTACCATACCGGTCTTTGTGTTGGCATCGGTTATGCAGTATTTCTTTGCGGTAAAACTTGGAGTGCTTCCGGCGTCCGGCTATGGTAAACCAAATCAGATGATTCTTCCGGTAATCGTATTGAGCTTTGGATCGATTGCAACATATGCACGTTACATCAAATCCAGTATGCTCGATACATTGAATCAAGATTACGTGCTGACAGCGAGAGCGAAAGGCTTAAGTGAACGCAAGATTATTACACGTCATGTACTTCGTAACTCTTTAATTCCGGCAATTACCATTTTCTCAAGCAGCATTGTTGGTGTATTTACGGGTGCGTTCGTAACAGAGAAAATGTTCTCAATCCCAGGTATTGGATTTTATTATGTAACATCTATCAACAATCAGGATTATTCCATGGTTATGGGTACAACTGTATTTTATGCAGTGCTCTTCATTGTAATGCAGCTTATTGTTGACTTCGTTTACATGATTGTTGATCCACGAATCCGGGTAACGTCTGACTAATTATCGGAGGTAAAGTTATGCAGAATATAGCAAAAGAAAAATTCCAGATTATTGGAATTCAGGAAAATGAGATGGAGGCTATCGCAAGACCGCGGGTAAGTTATCTAAAAGATGCATGGCGCCGTCTCCGTCAGAATAAAGTTGCGACATTAGCTTTATTTGTATTATTACTTATTGTAATTATGGTTATCATCGGACCAAAGCTTAGCGGTTATGCATTTGAAGAAGTAGATAAGGCAGCAAGAAACCTGTCTCCAAATGGTAAGCACTGGTTCGGTACTGATAAATTAGGACGAGATATTTTTGCTCGTGTATGGATCAGTGGCCGTGTATCTCTGACAATCGGTGTTGTCGGTGCGTTGATCTCAGCAGTACTTGGATGTATTTACGGTGGTGTTGCAGCGTATTTCGGCGGCAAGGTAGATACATTTATGATGCGTATCGTTGAGATTCTCATCAGTGTTCCTTACTTAATCGTTGTTATCGTACTTTCCCTTGTACTTGACAGTAAAGGATTATTTACATTGCTGCTCGCTATGTGTATTACCGGGTGGTGCGGTATGGCTCGTCTCGTGCGTGCACAGATGTTGGCGATTAAGAGTGAAGAATTTATTCTTGCAGCGCAGGCGCTCGGTGTAAAACCGTGGAAGATTATCATGCGCCACATGATTCCAAATACACTCAGTAATGTTATTGTAGCAATTACATTTGATATTCCGGGATACATTTTCTCAGAGGCATTCTTAAGTTTTATCGGACTTGGTATCCAGCCTCCAAACACAAGCTGGGGTGCACTTGCATCTGCTGCACAGCCGCAGTTGCAGTTTTATCCGTATCAGTTGTTCTTCCCGGCATTTATGATCGCACTTACAATGCTTTGCTTTACATTATTAGGTGACGGTCTGCGTGATGCCCTGGATCCAAAATTGAGAAAGTAGGAGTTGGAATATGGAAAAAATATTAGATGTTCAGAATTTACAAGTATCGTTTAATACATATGCCGGAGAAGTAAAAGCAGTTCGCGGCGTCAGCTTTGAGCTGAACGCAGGTGAAACACTTGCATTTGTAGGAGAATCCGGATGTGGTAAGACGGTTACAGCAAAAGCAATTATGCGTCTTCTTCAGCCGCCGTTTGCTGTAATCAAAGATGAATCCGTAATCATGTATCGTGACAAAGATGTTATGAAGATGTCTAAAAAAGAACTTCAGGAATACCGTGGAGATGAAGTGAGTATGATCTTCCAGGATCCAATGACTTCTTTGAACCCGACAATGACAATTGGAAAACAGATTATGGAAAGTCTGATCCTTCACCGGGGATTGAATAAGAAACAAGCGCGCGAGGAAGCAATCCACATGTTGGAGCTTGTAAGAATCCCGGATGCCGCAAAACGTGTTGATGCATATCCGCATCAGTTATCAGGAGGAATGCGTCAGCGTGTTATGATCGCTATCGCACTGTCCTGTAACCCGTCTCTTCTGATTGCCGATGAGCCGACAACAGCGCTGGACGTTACAATTCAGTCACAGATTATGGAGCTGCTCGGAGATTTGAAGAAAGAGTTAAATACAGCGATTATTCTTGTAACACATGACCTCGGTGTTGTAGCAGACTTTGCAGACCGAATCCAGGTTATGTATGCAGGTCAGGTGATTGAGCGTGGAACTGCAAGAGAAATCTTCTATGATGCAAAGCATCCTTATACATGGGCTCTGTTATCATCTGTTCCAAGACTTGATACAGAGAACAAACAGGAACTGTACGCATTGAAGGGAACACCGCCGGATCTTCTTATGAAGATGGAACGTTGTCCATTTGCAGCAAGATGTGAATACTGCATGGGAATCTGTAAAGAAGCAATGCCGGAAGAGACAGACGTTACAGGAACTCATAAAGTATCCTGCTGGCTGCAGCACCCGGATGCACCGCAGGTAAAATCATTCTACGATAAACAAAAAGAAAGCAAACAGAACGAGGAGGTGTAGAGACATGAGTGAGAAGTTGATCGAAGTTAAAAATCTTTGTAAATATTTCCCGGTTGGAAAGAAGAAAACACTGAAAGCAGTGGACAATGTTAGTCTCTACATTAAAAAGGGTGAGACACTTGGTCTTGTTGGAGAGTCTGGATGCGGTAAGACAACTTGCGGACGTACTGTATTAAAATTATATGAGCCAACTTCCGGAGAAGTAATCTTTAACGGAAAAGACATCAGCAAATTAAAAGGAAAAGATCTTCTGGATTTCAAACAGAAGGCACAGATGATTTTCCAGGATCCATACTCTTCTCTTGATCCACGTATGACAATTGGAGAAATTATTGCAGAAGGTATGGATGTGCATTGTAATTACAGTGCAAAAGAAAAAGATGAGAAAGTAAAAGAACTCTTAAAGAGTGTTGGTCTGAATGAAGACTTTGCAAACCGTTTTTCACATGAGCTTTCAGGAGGACAGCGTCAGCGTATCGGTATTGCCCGCGCGTTAGCTGTCAATCCGGAATTTATCGTATGTGATGAGCCGATTTCTGCTCTTGACGTATCCATTCAGGCACAGGTTGTCAACCTGCTGATTAAGCTTCAGAGAGAAAGAGGTCTGACATATTTATTTATTTCTCATGACCTTTCTATGGTGCGTCATATTTCTGACCGTGTTGGTGTTATGTACCTCGGAAGTCTTGTAGAAATAACAGGAAGTAAGGAAATTTTTGACAATCCGGCGCATCCATATACAAAGATTCTTATGTCTGCGATTCCGATCGCTGACCCGGATGCAAATGAAAAAATGACACGTCTGAAGATTCAGGGAGAGGTGCCAAGCCCGATCAATGCACCAAGCGGATGTAAATTCCGTACAAGATGTCCATATGCTACAGATATTTGTGCACAAGAACGCCCAGAACTTCAGGAAATTGCTCCTGAGCATTTTGTTGCATGTCATCATTGCAAAGACATTTAAGCATAAGGAGATAGAGAGAAAATGTTAACTGAGAATATGATTGAAAAGATACTGGATGAAGCAGTAACGCGGGGAGCAGATTTTGCAGAGGTCTTTGAGGAGAACAGTCTTTTTGAAGAGACAGTTGCAACTCAGGAGAAGGTAGAGCAGAGTGTGCAGGGACGCGAAAGCGGTGTTGGAATCCGTATCTTTAAAGGTTTGAATTGCTACTATGGCTATACAAACCGGAAAACGGAAGAAAGTTTAAAAGAATTGACAAAGCGTCTGACAAAGGCGATGCGTCAGAAAGAGGCTTCCAAAATCATTCTTGGGGAAAAGAACATTTATACAATGGCCCCGACGGTTCTGATGCCGTCCGGGCTTTCTTTTTCCAGGAAAATGGAGCCGGTACAGACAGCGATTCGTGCAGGAATGGATTATGATGAAGAGATTGTCCGTATGCGCGTAAAACTGACTGATATGGAACAGCAGATTCAGATTGCCAACAGTGAAGGACTGTTTGCAGAAGATACAAGAGTGAAGACGCGTCTGTATATCGGAGCATTTGCTCAGAACGGCACAGATGTACAGAATGGATATTTTGGTCCGGGAGCTATGCAGGGACATGAATATTACGATAAAATCGATGTAGAAGCATGTGCGAGAGAGGCTGCACGTCAGGCGAAGGTCGTGCTCCATTCAGAACCATGTCCGGGAGGACGTATGAGCGTTGTTGTTGACAATGGATTCGGAGGTCTTCTCTTCCACGAGGCCTGCGGACACAGCCTGGAGGCAACTGTAATTGCTAAGAATTCTTCAGAATTTTGCGGAAAGCTTGGCAAGAAAGTTGCATCAGATGTGGTAACATTGATTGATGACGGTTCTATTGAAGGAGAGTGGGGATCACTTCACATTGATGATGAGGGTACGCCGACTCAGAAAAATATTCTGATTGAAAATGGTATTTTGAAGAGTTATATGGTAGACCGGTTGAATGGTATGCGTGCAGGTCTTGCACCGACAGGTTCTTCCAGACGCCAGAATTATAAATATGCACCGGTGGCCCGTATGACAAATACTTATATTGCTCCGGGTAAGAGTACTCCGGAAGAGATTATTGCTGCGACAGAGAGAGGACTTTATGTAAAATCCATTATTGGCGGTTCTGTAGAATCTGCAACAGGTGACTTTAACTTTAGTACAGGCGAATGTTATCTGATTGAAAACGGAAAAGTGACGACTCCGGTTCGCGGCGCTACATTGATTGGAAACGGCGGAACAGTTCTGCAGAACGTAGATATGGTGGCAGGAGATTATGATCTGCGTCAGGGATACTGCTATGCATCAAGCGGCGCTCTCTTTATCGGAGCCGGTCAGCCGACAATCCGCGTAAGTAATATGACAGTAGGAGGGATTCGATAATGGTGGAGAAATTTATTGAGGAATTTACGAAAGCCGCACATGAACGTGGAATCCGGAATCTGGAATTTTATGCGGAATCTGTGCAGTCCGCATCGGTAAATATTTACGAAAAACAGCCGGAATTCCAGACAGAAAGTGATGTGGAGGCCTGCTATGTAGAAGGAGAATATCAGGGGTATAAAGGATATATTTATGCTGAAGATTTTTCTGAGAAATACCTGGAGGAGAAGTTGGATCAGTTCTGTGAAATTGCTGAATATTTGAAAGAACCTTATGAAGCAAAAGAGCTTGGCAATTGTACATGTCAGAAAGAATTTGAACTTTCAGATGTGGAACATATGACGGAGCAGCTGCTTCAGACCGTGGAAGCGTGTGAAGGAATTCATCCGGATTTTAATAAGTTTTCTCACTTATCTGCAAGAGAGACGATTCGTCGGATCGTAATCCAAAATGACCGTGGAGGACGCATGGAAGATGCGGTTAAATTTGCCGGTGTTTATGTAGGAGCAGAAGCTGTGAAAAATGATGCAGTACAGACATCCGGGGGCGAAGATGTGAAAGGCTCTGCAGGAGAACTGAAGATGGAAGCAGTGGCAAGAGAAGCTATTGAAGAGGCATGCAGCTTGTTGGGAGCATCTCCGGTAGAGACGAAGAAATATCCGGTCATCTTAAAAAACAGTGTCATCTGTGAGATGTTATCTATGTATCTTCCTTCCTTTGGGGCGGATACTGTGCGGAAAAATATCAGCAAACTGGCAGGACAGGCAGGAAAAGAAGTAGCATCTGAGATTGTGAATCTGGTAGAAGATCCAGAAGGTCTCAATGCGAGAAGCTTTGATGATGAAGGAACGCCGACGATAAAGAAATATCTGATCAGAGATGGAATTCTGGGAGAATATTTGTACAATCAGGCAGAGGCGCTTCTGGCGGGAAAGAGTTCTACAGGAAATGGGTTCAAATCCAGTTATCGAAGTGTTCCGGCAATTGGGGTAACAAATCTGAAACTGATCGGAGAAGAAAAATCAAGAGAGATGTTGATCGAAGAACTGCAGGATGGGTTATATATTACTGCCTGTGACGGAATGTTTGCCGGAGCAGATCCGGTAAGCGGAGATTTCTCTCTGATTTCAAAAGGATATCTTGTGAAAAATGGAAAGCTGGATCGCGCAGTGAACCAGATTGCAGTAGCAGGTAATTTCTATGATATGCTGAAAAATATTCGAGGCATTGCAAATGACTATCTCGTAACAGGAGGAGCAGGAGGAATCTTTGAAGCTCCATCCGTATCTGTCGGAGAACTTGTTGTGTCTGGTAAATAGTGAGGAGAAAAGCAGGGGACTGGAAATGATATGCTCCCTTTATGAGAGACAGTGAAAAAACAAACTGTCATCATGAAGGGAGCAATTCTATGTCACAAAAAGGTAAACTAAACACAGAAGA
>JAGZJD010000080.1 GCA_018365895.1 Lachnospiraceae bacterium
GGAGATTTTGAAGGTAATTAAGGATCTGGCGGCAGAGCATATGACTATGGTGATCGTGACACATGAAATGAATTTTGCGCGGAACGTGGCTGATAAGATTATTTTTATGGATAAAGGCGTCATTGCGGTGGAAGGCACTCCGGAAGAGGTCTTTACATCAGAACATGGAAGAATGCAGGAATTTTTGGGGAAATTATCGGTGGAATAATAAAAAGGAATGAGACAGGGAACCTTCGGCGGTAGCGGGAGGTTCCCTGTTTTGACAAATATTTTTCGCAATAAAATATCCAGATTCTATGCAGGCGATCCTCCATGCGGTAAAATAAGTATAAGAAATTTTTCGCATAGGAGGATTTTACCCTATGAGAAAACAAGAAAAAAGAGAACGCAAAAAACAGGATCGTGGAATTGTTAATTTTATGATGGTGAGTAATCACTTTTTCCATTCTTTGAGGGAATGGATTTTAGAAATGGATGATCCCAGAAATCAAAGTTATATCACCTATACATAGGCTGACTTGGGATATATGGCTATATTAAAAATTGTATGTGCCCAGTATTCTATGCGTGAAATGGAAGAAATGTTCCGAATTAAACCGAATCACTACTCAAATTCAAGATTATCTTATTAGCCTTAATCACCTTAATCAAGGTCTTGTTGATGAGTTTGGACAGGTATATAAGGCATTTGAATACCTTGATAAAGATTATATTTCTGGCATTGTGGCTTCTATTAAGGCTGCTGAAAAAGTAAGTATGGAGGAACAAAAAGATCGTAAGGATATTAAGGAGCTTATCGAACAACATAAACAGGCTATTGCCGTTCTAAAAAAGTTTAAGGCAGATATTGAAAAACGCAAGCATTTAACTGATATTGATAAGGCTTGGGAGCTGATTGAGAAGCAAACAAAGCTATCAAAGGAACTTAGCGATTACATAGCAGGTTTATCAAAACTGAAGCACCTCAAAGATATTGATGAACATTGGGATAATACTGAAAGTATTGTAAGGAGCATGGAGTGCATTAAAGAGTCCATTGAAACGCAGAGTAAGACTATTTCTATTTTTGATGAAACAGTTCGGAGTTTGCAAACAGAGCAGAGGAACTTTATTGAGGAAATCAATAAAGTGCTTTATGAATTTCGAGAGAATTTCGATAATCAGGTCAAAATGCTTGTCAACTCACAGACGGAAAAACTGAGTGACATAGAGAAATCACACGCACAGGCTGTTGAACAACTTGTGGGTGAACAGCGTGAAAAGCTATCTGCTATCGAGAAAGATCAAAATGAAAAATATGATTCTGTTATTAAGGAGCAAACCTTGACTCTAAGCAGAATTGAAAAAACGCAGAAAGAAACATTCGAACAGTTATCTGAGGAACAGTCGGCAATGCTTGAACAGATTTTCAATGAACAATCTGCTAATTGGGGAAAAACAATCAAATTGTTTGAAGAAGAAAAGACAGCTCTTAATGAACAAGTTGCTAATATTACGCAGAAGGTAAAATTTTCCTATCTTGTAGCTGGCGGAGCGGTGACTTTAACTATCATTCAATTGTTTCTGAATATATTAGGAGTCTTGTAAATGAAGGATAATATTTTCAAAACGGAAATACTGGATTACGCATCAAAACTGGATGCTGTAACAAATTCGTATGGGGAAATTGTAAAAGCAGCGTCGGCTATTGTCGAAGAACATGATAATTCGTCAACGGTATATCTAATCAATCATACATCAAAACTCATTAAGTCAGCTGAGTCACCAAAAGACTTGAAACGTCTTGCCAATGCCTTGAAAGATAGCATAATGAAATTTTATGGCTATCACTACATTCTTGAATCACAAGATATGGGGGGAGAAGTTGATAACGATACTCGTTCACTTGACGAGCTTCTTGAGGACTTAAATAAGTTGATTGGTTTAGAAGGGTTCAAAGAAAAAGTGAATGATCTCATAGCTTTTCAAACTGTCCAGTTACTCAGAGAAAAACAAGGATTACATTCCCACAAGGGAACCATGCACCTTGCTTTCACAGGAAATCCTGGAACAGGTAAAACAACAGTTGCTCGTATTGTTGGGCGGATTTACAAACAGATAGGGCTTTTATCCAAAGGACATTTTGTTGAAGTTTCCCGAACGGATTTGATTGCAGGCTACCAAGGTTAAACGGCTCTTAAAGTCAAAAATGTTATTGATGAAGCAAAGGGTGGAGTACTTTTTATAGACGAAGCATATAGCATTACAGAAAATGACCATAGTGATTCTTATGGTCGAGAGTGTCTTACCGAGTTAACCAAGGCACTTGAAGATTATAGAGATGACTTGGTTGTAATTGTTGCTGGATATACAGAACCAATGAATCATTTCTTTGCTTCAAACCCTGGACTGAGATCTCGCTTCAATACATTTATTGAATTTCCAGATTATTCAGATGAAGAATTATTGAGTATGTTTATCAAGTTGTGTGAAGAAAACGATTATCATTTAGCTGATAATGTTGAAGAATGTATTCGTGATATTTTTCAGAAGCAAGTTATAGATAAAAAGGAGAATTTTGCCAATGGTAGGCTTGTAAGAAATATCTACGATGATGTAACGATGAACCATGCAAGGCGGGTAGTAAAAATGAATGCCCCAAGTCGAGATGACTTATCTCTGATCATCTGTGATGACTTTAAGAACATTGGGTTAGACTATTGAAACGAGGAAAACACTATAGCTGAATAATGACCAGACCAAAGGCGATCAACCGTAAAAAGTTGGTCTCCACCGACAGCGAGGAGCAGGCGAGCAGTTATGAGGTGCAGGTGGAGCATTACACACAGTTTATTGAGAAGAATCCGGAGTGGGAGCTGGCGGGCATTTTTGCGGATGACGGAATCAGCGGTACGAATACCAAAAAGAGAGAAGAATTCAACCGCATGATCGAGGCTTGCATGGCGGGCCACATCGACATGATCATCACAAAATCAATCAGCCGGTTTGCGAGAAACACGCTGGACTGCCTGAAATATATCCGGAAACTGAAGGAGAAGAATATTCCTGTTTTCTTTGAAAAAGAGAACATTAATACGATGGATTCCAAAGGAGAGGTGCTGCTTACCATTATGGCGAGCCTTGCACAGCAGGAAAGCCAGTCCTTGAGCCAAAACATTAAATTGGGATTACAGTACCGATACCAAAATGGAGAGGTTCAGGTCAACCACAACCGTTTCCTCGGATACACAAAAGACGAGGATGGGCATTTGATCATTGAGCCTACGGAGGCAGAGGTTGTAAAACGCATCTACCGGGAGTATCTGGAGGGCAGTAGTCTGCTCCAGATAGGAAGAGGGCTTGAGGCGGATGGAATACTGACGGCGGCGGGAAAAGCGAAGTGGCGTCCGGAAACGCTGCGGAAGATTTTGCAGAACGAGAAGTACATTGGGGATGCCCTTTTACAGAAAACCTATACGGTGGATTTCCTTAATAAAAAGCGGGTGCAGAATAATGGAATCGTACCGCAGTATTATGTGGAGAACAGCCATCCACCTATTATCCCCCGAGATCTCTATATGCAGGTGCAGGAGGAAATGGTGCGGCGGGCAAACCTCCACAGTGGGGAGAAACGGAAGAAACGAGTTTACAGCAGTAAGTACGCTTTGTCCAGTATTGTATATTGTCCAAAATGCGGCGATATTTACCGCAGGATTGCATGGAATAACCGTGGGAAACACTCCACTGTTTGGAGGTGCTGTACCCGTGTGGAGCATGGACCAACGGCCTGTGATGCACCGACTATTCAGGAATCAAAACTGCAGGCGGCAGTGATAAAGGCGATCAACCTTACGCTTGGCGACAGAGAAAGCATGATGGCTACTCTCCAGGAAAACGTGGAGGCAGTAATCCGGCAGGAGGACGAAATCTCGTCGGAAGGGATTGAGGCAAAACTGCTGGAACTGCAAAAGGAACTTCTGAAACTGACAAATTCGAAAAAGGATTATAACAGTGTTGCGGATGAGATTGACAGACTGCGGGAATTGAAACAGAACGCTCTGGTGGAGAGCGCTGAGCGGGAGGGATTGAAACAGCGGATCAGGCAGATGCGGGAGTTTTTGGAACAGCAGTCCACTGAGGTCACGGAGTATGATGAACTGCTGGTGCGGCGGTTAATTGAGAAGGTCACGGTTTACGATGATCGGTTTGAAGTGGAATTCAAATCCGGAGCGAAGGTAAGAATAAAAAGGTCATAAAAGTGAGC
Organism: Lachnospiraceae bacterium; assembly: GCA_018365895.1. The sequence goes on from JAGZJD010000080.1 coordinate 4,244, forward strand.
AAAGCAGATTGAAAGCCGTCAGGCGCTATGATAAAATAATGATGGGTATTTTGCCTTCATTCATATTGTTGCGCTTTGTGGTAATACTATATTGTTAATGAGATTAGGAAGGACGTAATGATATGGATAGTTCAGCGTATTTCTTTTGTAATATTCATGATTATGATGAATTGATATACAAAACTAGAAATGCAGAAAAAAATAATTATAAAAGGCAAAAGTATAAAATAATAGATACTATCATGTTGGATGATGAAAATTTCCAAAAATTCAAAAAAAATTTTGAGTGTCCATGGAATTTTCTTCGGTATATTACCGCTAAGTTAAGATTTTCAAAAGAATGTGAATATCTTTGTCTAGCGGTAATAAATGAACATAGCGATGCTATAATTTTGGTCTGTTCATTCCAGTATTCTTATCCAAAATTTGTAGCAGTTGTAAGGAGAACAAAATATGGAAAAAAAATATATTGATATTTTTGCGGGATGTGGAGGGCTCTCTTTAGGTCTGCATAATGCTGGATGGAAAGGCTTATTTGCAGTAGAAAAAAACGAAGATGCTTTTTCAACTCTTAAATATAATTTGATTGATAAGTTAGGCCATTTTGAGTGGGTTGATTGGCTTAATAAAGAGAACTATGATATCAATGAATTGTTGAGAGAACATAAAAAGGAACTAAAGGAATTGCGGGGAAGCATACCTTTAGTTGTTGGTGGACCGCCATGTCAGGGATTTTCAATGGCAGGACAAAGAAATGCAAAAGATAAAAGGAATCAGTTAGTTAACTCTTATGTGAAATTTGTAGAATTGGTTAGGCCAGAATATATTTTCTTTGAAAATGTACATGGATTTACAATAGCTTTTAAAGATGAAAAAAATGATAATAGGAAAGGCATCCCTGCTTCAGCGTACATAATAAAAAAATTGAAAAAATTGGGGTATGATTTGAAAGATGAAATTATCGATTTTTCAGAGTATGGAGTACCGCAAAAACGAAAAAGATTTATTTTAGTAGGATGCTTAAATGGAGAAGCAAAAGAATTCTTTGAAATTTTGAAAGAAAATAAAGAAAATTTTTTAAAAGCAAAGGGGTTAAAAGTCATTACACCAATATCTGAGGCTATCGGAGATTTATTGAAGAGCAATGGAGAAGTGGACTGTCCAGATTGCAACAGGTTCAAATCAGGAGTATATGGAAAGGCTGTTAGCGAATATGAGACTTTTATGAGAGATGGTGTGAATGATGATGATATTCCAGATAGTCATAGATTTGCTAATCATAGAGAAAATACAGTGACTCTTTTTAAAAAGATGCTAAAAGAATGTGATCGTGGAAAACGGTTATCTGGTCAAAAAGATAATATCCCTGACCTAAAAAAGAGAGGGGTAATTGTTTTAGAGGCAACACAAGTTTGTAATACAATAACGGGTCATCCAGATGATTACATTCATTATTTGGAACCAAGGATCATGACAGTTCGAGAATGCGCAAGAATACAAAGTTTTCCTGATTGGTTTAAGTTCAGGGGGAGATATACAACAGGAGGAGAAACTAGGAAGATTGATGTTCCCAGATATTCTCAGGTAGGAAATGCAATTCCGCCATTATTTGCTGAGCAAGTTGGGAATGCTTTGAGTGATATGATATGCAGGAGAGAAAATGGATTGGAATTTTAAAATAAGCACAGGTTTAAAAAATCTGATAGGTCGTGAATTAATCACCAATGAATTTATAGCCATTTTTGAGTTGGTGAAAAATTCTTATGATGCAGGTGCCAAAAAAGTTATCATAAAATTTGAAAATATATATGCGGAGAATAGCCGAATACTTATATCTGATGATGGTCATGGCATGAATAGTACTGATATTCAAGAAAAATGGCTTTTTGTTGCATATTCAGAAAAAACAGAAGGTAAACGAGCAGGAACATATAGAGATAATTTTTCGGAACGAGTCTACGCAGGTGCAAAAGGTGTAGGACGTTTTTCTTGCGATCGTTTAGGAGAAAAACTAAAATTATTTTCTCAAAAAAAAGGGGAATCTACAGTAAATTACATTGACATTAACTGGTCACAATTTGAAATTGATTCTAAAGAAGAATTTATACATGTACCAGTTAAGCATGGAACATGTTTAAAACTTCCTAGCGGCTTTTCTTATGGTACAACAATTGAAATATCTAATTTGAGAAGCAATTGGGATCGTGAAGCATTGCTGGAATTAAAAAAATCATTATCCAAAATGGTTAATCCAGATGCTGAGTTGAGCAAGGATGATCAATTTAATATATATATTGAGTGCGAAGAAGAACTAGAAAATGACGAAATTGAGAGAAAAAGACTGGAGCAACTAGAAGAAAAAATAGCAGCAAGTGGACAGAAAATTGTTAATGGTATTATTACAAATTATGTGTTCGAAACATTGAATATTAAAACAACCCAAATTATAGTGGAAATTTCCGAGGATGGAGAGACAATAACATCTGCGATGTATGACAGAGGAATATTTTTGTTTGAACTTGAACAAAAAAATCCTTTTGCTACTTTGACAAATGTAAAGATAAGATTGTTTCAACTTAATCGCTCCGCAAAAATTAATTTTAGAAAGATTATGGGTATACCGCCCGTACAGTACGGATCTATTTTTATCTATAAAAATGGCTTTAGAATTATGCCTTATGGGGAACCAGGTGAGGATGTATTTGGTATAGACAAAAGAAAAGGACAAGGATGGGCACGAAATCTTGGTACACGAGATTTGATGGGGCGGATTGAAATATACGGTAGTAGCGATTACTTAAGAGAAACTACAAGTCGAGATGGTGGATTTATAAAAACTTCAACATATTATGAACTTGTAGATTTTTTTATCCAGTATGCATTACGCCCATTAGAAAAGTATGTTGTAGGTCTTATTAACTGGGGAGATCCAGTTAAAGGTAGTGGAAAAGAAATAGGGCCTGAAGAAATAAGAAATGATATTTTAAATTATATAACGGACTATGAAAAGTCTAAATCTTTAATTTCTGTTAATTGTAATCCAGAATTATTTGCGTTGGTTGACGAAAAAAAAGAGAAGGCTCAAAATAAGGATATTCAAGAGTTAAAGCAAATCGCACAAAAAATGAATAGTGATGATTTGCAGGAACTTGCACAAAAAATTGAGAAACATGATAGAAAAATACAGAAAGAAAGGGCAAATATTGAAAGGAAAGTTGAAGAAGTTTCAACAAAATTGTCACAAACAGAGCGGGAATTAGAAACAACACATCGGCAAACGCTCTTTTTAAGAAATTTAGCAAATCCAAAATATGAAAATGCCGTAGAATCTTTACACATGATTAATACATATGCAAAAAGTATTAAATCAAACTTAGACAAAGTAATAAAAGTGATGAGACAATGGGAAGGTACTCCTGAGTACAATAAAATAATTAAGAAGCTCTTTGAGATAATGAAAGCAACGCAGAAGATTAGTAGTACATATAATATTGTTTGTCATGCTGATTATGATATAAAGCAGGGAAAAATTAACGATGACATCGTAGATTTCTTGCATGAGTATATTGAAGATACTTTGTTCCCAAGAACGGGAGAACTTCTTAATGTTGAAATAAAGAGTGATAATAAAAAACACATGTTAAATTTCAATCCAATGGAGTTTGGCATACTGCTAGAGAATATAATTTACAATTCTTTAAAGGCAAGGGCTCACAATATAATTATTAATGTATATAGTATAAATGATGAAACAGGTATAGATTTCTTAGACGATGGAGTTGGTTTGAGTGCTAATATTTCGCATCCGGAAAAAATTTTTGAATTAGGATATACAACGACTAATGGTTCGGGTGTTGGATTAGCACATGTCAAAAAAATTGTCGAGGATATGGGGGGAACTGTTTCAGTTGATACTAAAGTAGAAAATGGATTTAAAATTGAGATGAGGATAAAACAATGAGTATGAAGTTTAGCATTTTGTGGTTTGAAGATAATGAAGAATGGTATGAAATAACTAAAGAAAATATAGAGGAATACCTAGAAGAAAAGAACTTTGTGGCAGAATTTAAGCGATATGAAAATGCTGATAAAATTAAAGAGGTTTCAGCTATTTCTACATATGACTTGATACTGGTAGATTTAAAATTGGAACATAATACAAAAGGAACAAATGCTATCCAGGCTATTCGAGAAAAGGATGTTTTGTCGGATGCATTATTTTATTCTTCTGATGGTGTGGATAAGATAAAAAGTGAAATGGGAGCAGATATTTTTGAAGGGGTATATTTTTCATCCAGAGACGATTTGCCTTTTGAAAATAAAGTAAAGAAGTTAATAGACAAAGCAGTCAGAAGAATGGAAGATATTATTTCTACTAGGGGAATTTTAGTGGATAGCTTAAGTGAATTCGATGAGAAATTGAGAAGTATTATTTATAAATTTTGTTCATCTTATAGTGACACAGACAAGGGAAAAGAATTGGATAAATATGCATATGATTTGATAGTTGACCAAATGGAGCACAGTAAGAAAAAGTGTGATGAAATGAAGGAAAACCATTTTTTGGTAGATGCCTTAGAAAATACATTTTTGATTGATTCCGCAAAACTGGCTCGAATTGTACAGCATATTTTTAATAAACATTATCCGCAACACAATTATCGAAAGAATTTTTACGATACATATCTACATAAAATAATAAATGAAAGAAATAATTTAGCCCATGCAAAGAAAGAAGTAGATGGGACAGGTCTGTTTTATTTTGAAAAAGGAGAGACTAGGATAGTATATGATTCCTCAAAGTGTTCCGAAATACGTTCGAATCTTAATTTCTTTGATGATGAAATTGAAAAGATGATAGAATTGATAATTTAACTATAAATGATCAAATTTGAAAAATTGCACAAAACTACACTGCGAATTTCATAAATGAATCAAAATCATTACTTTCCTTTGCGCATTGAAAAAGATAACGATACTTTTCC
>JAGZJD010000081.1 GCA_018365895.1 Lachnospiraceae bacterium
TTTTAGTGAAAAGGCTTTTGCTTACAAAATGAAAAATGATGTACTGAAAAGAAAATCAGGCAGGAAAAAAGGCCAAATAGACCACAAAACGAAAAAGAAATTATGAGTGAGATGAAAAAAGGTGAGATTACGAGAGTTGCTTTTACAAATGAGCAGCTTCACAAATATTTTCCAAGCAGATATACACCCGCCATGATGAAACGAGAAATAAGTGTTATTGATTGATGCGGATCCACAGGGAAGTTTGACTGCTAGTCTTGGGTATGTAGAACCGGATGATATTGGAACTACACTTGCAACTATTGCTGTCCGTGAGGAAAAGGAACACTCTGCCGTTGAAAAAGTGAAATTTGCCTATAGCGAGAAATACGATCCGATGCTGATGCACGACAGCAAGCACAGCAAAAGCAGAACAAAAAGAAACGTCGAGACAGTTGGGAACGATAAAATTTCAGCGGGAGTGCATTTGGAACGATGTACTCCCTTTCCAAAAAACAATCTGCTAATTATGTGAATACAATTTTATTTCTTCTTAATTTCAATCAAAAATTCCTTTCCCTGTTTTAATTCCTTCTATGCTACTCTTGTAAGCACAAAAGGAGGAGTTGACTATGACAACCTTAATAAAATCCATTCATAAATACGAAGACAATTTTGAGAAGAAGGCGGAACGCTTTACTTTTCATCATCCATATTTTGCATATTTTGCTCTGTTTATTGGGATGCCCATTTTTACTTTGATTGCTGTTGCGGCAAGCACCACAGTGATTGCCTTGCCACTTTCCCTTATTTTCGGTTGGGGCTAACATCTTTATGGCAACTTTATGGCAAGTAAAAAAGACTTTTACTGACTTTATGGGAAAGAGATTAAGATAATGGGGAAATCAGATTAGAGGAGGAAATAAAAATGCTTGATATTTGGATGCTGCTTCTTTTAGGTGCTTGCTGTGGATCGATTACATTGTTGATTCATTGGTGTCAGAAACAGGTCGATCAAAACGAATAGGAAGGAGATTGTTTTTATGATGTATGTACTTGGAGGTATTGTCCTCTTAATGGGTGGCTATTTGGTGTACGCATTGGTTCACCCGGAAAAATTCTAATATGTAAAGGAGGAAAAAGCGATGCTTCAACTTGTGTTGACGATTCTCATTTATTTGATTATGGTCATTCCGGTAGGCAGCTATTTATATCATATTGCCGCCGGAAAACATACCTTTGCCGATCCGGTATTGAATCGTGTGGATGATGTGATTTATAAGATAAGCGGCATTGACCCACACAAAAAGATGGATTGGAAAAAATATGCCCTGGCTTTGCTTGGTACAAACGCAGTTATGATTTTACTGGGGTATATGATTTTGAGGATTCAAAGTATTCCCATTTTCAATCCCAACGGTGTAGGCGCTATGGAGGAATCCTTATCGTTTAATACGATTATTAGCTTTATGACAAATACTAACCTTCAGCATTATTCAGGGGAATCCGGTCTGAGTTATCTCTCCCAGATGCTGGTCATTACCTTTATGATGTTTGTTTCCGCAGCCAGCGGATATGCTGCCTGTGTTGCTTTTATCCGTGGGTTGGCTGGAAAAAGCAAAAATAATGTAGGAAACTTTTATTCGGACCTGGTCCGGATCACCACTCGTGTACTGCTTCCGTTTTCCATCATTGGCGGTTTGCTTCTTGTCTGGCAGGGTGTTCCGCAGAACTTCAGCGGCAATGTGATTGTAGATACCATTGAGGGTGCCAAACAGATCATCGCACAGGGTCCGGTCGCTGCTCTGGAAATCATCAAACATTTGGGAACCAATGGTGGCGGATTTATCGGTGCAAACTCTGCTACACCTATAGAAAATCCTACGATTCTTACCAACCTGATTGAGTTGTATTCCATGATGCTGCTTCCAGGCGCTTGTGTAATCACATTCGGTAAAATGGTTCGTGACCGCAAATGTGAGGCACAGGCAGGCAGTACAGCTCTTACAGTTCGCAGCGGCGTAGATTCCCGCAGTTTTACTGCCCGTTTCTTTGGTAGGGAGGGCAGAACCATTTTTGCTGCGATGGGTATTCTTTTTGTGATTGGTCTGGGCATTTGCTTCTGGGCAGAATCTCAAGGAAATCCAGCATTGGCAGAAGCTGGATTGTCTCAGTCGATGGGAAGTATGGAAGGCAAGGAGGTTCGGTTTGGCGTTGCACAATCAGCAATGTTTACAACCACGACTACCTCTTTTACTACCGGTACAGTCAATAATATGCATGATACCCTAACACCACTGGGGGGTATGATCCCACTTTTGCACATGATGCTCAATGTGGTGTTCGGCGGTAAAGGTGTCGGTTTAATGAACATGATCATGTATGCAATTTTAGCAGTCTTTATCTGTGGCTTGATGATCGGACGAACACCAGAATATCTGGGTAAAAAAATTGAAGGCCGTGAAATGAAGCTCACTGCCCTTTGTATCATTATCCACCCGTTTTTGATTTTGGCATTTTCCGCTTTAGCGGTAGGGACACAGGCTGGTTTGGAAGGCATTACGAATCCTGGCTTTCATGGACTGTCCCAGGTGCTTTATGAATTTACTTCATCAGCAGCCAATAATGGCTCCGGCTTTGAAGGACTGGCAGACAACACCATATTCTGGAATATTACAACCGGTCTTGCCATGTTCTTTGGACGATATTTGTCCATTGTGATCCAGCTTGCGATTGCAGGTTCGTTTATGAAGAAAAAATTTGTAAATGACTCCGTCGGTTCCCTGCATACAGATACGGCTACATTTCCGATTATTCTTGTCGTTGTCGTTTATATTTTTGCGGCGCTGACATTTTTTCCGGTGCTGGCTCTCGGTCCGATTGCAGAGCATCTGACACTATGGGCGTAAGGAGGCAAAACGAATATGAGTAAAAAACAAACAAAAAAATTGATGACGCCGGAAATCTTCCATCAGGCGGTCATCGGTTCCTTTGTAAAGCTGAATCCACGATATATGATGAAAAATCCGGTGATGTTCGTGGTGGAAGTAGGTTGCTTTATCACCCTGCTGCTTTCTTTCCTTCCTGGTTTGTTTGGCGATATAGCAACCAGCAATCTCAGGGTATATAACATCATTGTCTGCGTGGTGTTGTTCGTGACCGTATTGTTCGCCAACTTCGCCGAATCTGTGGCTGAAGGCCGAGGCAAGGCACAGGCGGCAAGCTTGAAAAAGACGCAAAAAGATACCACGGCGCATCTGCTCGGTTCGGACGGTTCTACAACAGATATCCGATCCAGCGAGCTGAAAAAGAATGATGTCGTGCTGGTTTCTGCCGGTGAAATTATCCCCGGTGATGGTGAGGTAATCGAAGGAGTCGCTTCTGTGGATGAATCCGCTATTACAGGTGAATCGGCTCCGGTTGTCAGAGAGTCCGGCGGAGACTTTTGCTCCGTTACCGGAGGTACAACCGTGGTTTCAGACTGGTTGAAAATCCGCATTACTTCTGATCCCGGCAACAGCTTTCTGGATCGTATGATTGCACTGGTAGAAGGTGCTTCCCGTAAAAAAACGCCCAACGAGATTGCGCTCAATACCTTACTGGTTTCTTTGACGATTATCTTTTTAATTGTGATTGTTACCCTTTATCCGATGGCAGTATATTCCGGCGTTCAGCTTCAGATTTCTACGCTGATTGCCCTGGCTGTTTGCCTGATCCCTACGACCATTGGCGGTTTGCTTTCAGCTATTGGGATTGCAGGTATGGATCGAGTGACCCGCTTCAATGTAATCGCCATGTCCGGTAAAGCAGTAGAAGCCTGTGGTGATGTGGATACCATGATTCTTGATAAAACTGGCACGATTACCTACGGAAACCGTCTGGCGGCCGATTTCTTCCCGGTGGAAGGTGCAGACCGCAGCGAGCTGATTCGCTGTGCGGCGCTGACCTGCCTTCATGATGACACGCCGGAGGGAAAATCTACGCTGGAACTTGCTCGCCGTATGGGTGACAACAGCACGGAAACACCCGGTTCCAACTTTATCGAGTTTACCGCACAAACCCGTATGAGCGGTGTGGATCTTCCTAACGGAACAAAAATCCGAAAAGGTGCGGCAGAAGCAATAGAGAATTATGTAAAAGAACAGGGTGGGCATATTCCCAAAAATTTACGAGAAGAAGTGGAAAAAATTTCTTCTCTTGGAGGAACGCCCCTGACAGTCTGTGAAAATAGTCGTATTTTAGGAGTTATTTATCTGAAAGATACGGTAAAAGTGGGAATGGCGGAACGATTTGAACGGCTGAGAGCCATTGGTATCAAGACAATTATGTGTACCGGAGATAATCCGCTGACTGCCGCCACTATTGCAAAGGAAGCCGGTGTTGATGGTTTTATCGCAGAATGTAAGCCGGAGGATAAGATAGAAGTTATTAAGAAAGAGCAGGCTGAAGGAAAAATCGTGGCTATGACCGGAGATGGTACAAACGATGCTCCGGCACTGGCACAGGCGAATGTAGGACTCGCCATGAACAGTGGTACAACAGCGGCAAAAGAGGCTGCCAATATGGTGGATTTGGATTCCGATCCTACAAAAATTCTGGAAGTCGTGGAGATTGGTAAGCAGCTTCTGATTACAAGGGGAAGCTTAACTACCTTTTCCATTGCCAATGATATAGCAAAGTATTTTGCTATTATTCCGGCGATGTTTATGATGGCGATCCCTGAATTAGGGGTTCTTAATATCATGCATTTGGCTACGCCATACAGCGCCATCCTCTCCGCTTTGATTTTCAATGCGATTATCATACCGTGTCTGATCCCACTGGCAATGAAAGGCGTAAAATATCGTCCCATGTCTTCAGGGAAAATGCTGTTGCGAAATATGATGATTTTTGGTGTTGGCGGTGTCATTACACCTTTTGTGGGTATTAAGTTGATTGATATGATCATTCACCCATTGTTGGCACTGCTGGGACTGTAATAGGAGGTTGATTATTCATGAAAGAGAATATAAAAGGAATGTTGCATTATATAAGGCAAGCCTTTGGCGTATCTCTGGTGCTGATGTTGGTTTGCGGACTGCTTTTTCCGCTTTTACTTTCCGGCCTTTCTGCGATTCTTTTCCCGCATCAGGCTGAAGGCAGTTTGATAGAGATAAACGGTAAGGCAGTGGCAGCAGAGAATGTAGGGCAGGAATTTACAGAAGATTATTATTTGTGGAGCCGACCGTCTGCTTACCATTACAATGTATACATAGAAAATGCGGACGGAACTCAAACTTATCAGGACGGATCGGAATTTTCCGGAATTGGTTCCGGCTCTAATAACTATGCGCCGTCTAATCCTGAGCTTGTAGAACGAGTGGAAGCAGATATGGCACGTTTTCTGGAAAAAAATCCGGATGTAAAGCCAGAGGATATTCCTACTGACTTACTGACGGCTTCCGGCTCCGGTCTTGACCCTCATATTTCTCCAAAGGCAGCTGAAATCCAGATTCCTCGTATTGTAGCTGCTTCTGGGTTGGAGGAAGATCAGGTGCGTAAAATCATAGAGAATCATACTACCAGTAAGCTGTTAGGAGTATTTGGAGAGGAAACTGTGAATGTAGTAAAAGTGAACATTGAACTTGGTACAGCAATGGGATTGCTTCAAAACTGAAAAGGAGGCAGGATGAGATGTTAAAGGGCAGGAAAAATCTTTTCCTGCCCTTTATACAATCTTAATGCGTTTCAAGAGTTACTCATACACATTTTATAAAAATAAAGATAAAATGAAAAAATATAGGTGGCTTTGAGGCCTTTGCAGATGCGAAAGAAGGAAAGAAATGATAAGAGGTGAGAACTTGTGAGTGAGAATAATCTTATGGCTGATAAACTTTTGAAAGCGATTCAAGAGGAAGAACGAGATAAAGCCAGAGGACGTTTGAAAATATTTTTTGGATATGCCGCCGGAGTTGGAAAAACCTATGCTATGCTGAAAGCGGCTCATGAGGCAAAGCAGCGTGGAATTGATGTGATTGCTGGATATATCGAACCTCATGCACGACCAAAAACAGCTGCTCTTTTGCCTGGTCTGGAAGTGCTTCCGAGTAAAAGTGTTCCATACAACGGGATTACCCTCCGGGAATTTGATATTGATGCAGCCCTTCAAAGAAAGCCGCAGTTGATTCTTGTAGATGAGCTGGCTCATACAAATGCCGACGGCAGCCGCCATGCAAAACGCTATCAGGATATAAAAGAGCTGTTATATGCCGGAATTGATGTGTATACTACAGTCAATGTACAACATATCGAAAGTCTGAATGATATGGTTGCTTCTATTACCGGCGTTTTTGTGCGTGAACGCATCCCTGACTCCATTTTCGATCAGGCTGATCAGGTAGAGCTTGTGGATATTGAACCTCAGGAGCTGATCGAACGGTTGAAAGAGGGAAATGTTTATCGGGAATCCCAGGCAAAGCGGGCAGTAAATAACTTTTTTACTGTAGAAAATTTAACAGCCCTTCGGGAAATTGCACTGCGCCGCTGTGCAGATCGGGTAAATATCCTGACTGAAAACAGCAGAATCAAAAGTCATGGTGATTATCATACTGATGAGCATATTCTTGTGTGTCTTTCTTCCTCTCCCTCCAACGCAAAATTAATCCGGACTGCCGCAAGAATGGCAAATGCTTTCCGCAGTGATTTTACGGCATTATTTGTAGAAACACCAGCTTTTTCTGCTATGAAAGCGGAAGATAAAAAAAGACTTCAGGATAATGTGCATCTTGCCAGACAATTAGGGGCAAAGATAGAAACTGTATATGGCGATGATATTCCCTTACAAGTTGCAGAATTTGCGAGACTTTCCGGTGTATCAAAAATTGTGATTGGACGAAGTGTAGCTGCGAAAAAGCATTTATTCAGCAAACCTACACTGACAGAAAAGCTGATTGCCCATGCCCCCAATTTAGATGTGCATATTATTCCCGATACAACTTCTCCCCATGTTTCCTACTATGCAAAAAAATCAAAAGGAATCAGGCGTCTGGTATTTTCTCCAGCCGATCTTGCAAAAAGTATCGGCATTTTGATTGCTACAACCGGCATCGGGTTTCTGTTTCAGAAATTAGGGTTTGCCGAAGCTAATATCATTACGGTGTATGTCCTAGGAGTGCTGCTTACTTCGGCTATCACAACACACCGGATTTACAGTCTCATTTCTTCCATCGTGAGCGTTTTGCTATTTAATTTTTTGTTTACCGTTCCGAGATTTTCATTGGAAGCATACGATCAGGGATATCCAGTTACCTTTATTATCATGTTTCTTGCGGCATTCCTGACAGGTTCCCTTGCCACACAACTCAAGAATCATGCAAAACAATCCGCACAGGCTGCATATCGTACCAAGGTTTTATTTGACACGAATCAGATTTTGCAGCAGGAAAAAAATCAGGAGGATATTATTTCTGCCACATCAAGGCAGCTTGTCAAGCTGCTTGGGAGGGGGATTGTGTTTTATCCTGTAGAAAATGGCTTGCTTGGAGAAGCACGTACTTTTTCACCGGACGGGAATGTCTTGGATAACAGCTGCCTATCTGTAAATGAAAAAGGGGTGGCAAAGTGGGTTTTGAAAAACAACAAACATGCAGGTGCTACCACAGATACACTTTCTGATGCAAAATGCCTTTATCTTGCTGTCCGGATTATGGACAGAGTGTACGGTGTGGTGGGAATCGTCATTGGCGAACAGCCTCTGGATGCTTTTGAGAACAGTATTTTGCTTTCGATTCTTGGTGAGTGTGCAATGTCACTGGAAAATGAGAAAAACGCCAGAGAGAAAGAGGAAGCGGCAATTCTTGCCAAAAATGAACAGCTTCGGGCAAATCTTCTACGGGCGATTTCCCATGACCTTCGCACTCCCCTGACTTCTATTTCCGGCAATGCCAGCAATCTTTTGTCAAACGGAAAATTCTTTGACGAAGATACCAAGCTCCAGCTATACACCGATATTTACGACGATTCCATGTGGTTGATTAATCTTGTGGAAAATCTTCTCGCCGTTACTCGGATAGAGGAAGGGCGGCTGAATATTCGTGCGTCTGCAAATTTGATAGATGAAGTAATTGCGGAGGCATTGCACCATGTAAATCGTAAAAGTGTAGAGCATTGCATTTCGGTAAAACATGAAGAAGATTTTATCCTTGCTAAAATAGACGCCAGACTGATCGTTCAGGTCATTATCAATATTGTAGACAATGCCATTAAGTATACTCCAAAAAGCTCGCATATTCAGATAAAAACAAGGAAGCAAGACGAGCATGTAATTGTTACTGTAGCAGATGATGGGGAAGGAATTCCAGATGAGCTGAAACCGAAAGTGTTCGATATGTTTTATAGTGGTGCGAATAAGATTGCAGACAGCCGGCGTAGCTTAGGATTGGGACTGTCGTTGTGCAAATCGATTATCCTTGCACATGGCGGTACAATTTCTGTTTCCGATAACATACCACATGGAACAGTGTTTACATTCACATTACCTGCTGAGGAGGCGCAAATACATGAATAAACCACTTATTTTAGTTGTGGAAGATGATTCTTCCGTGAAAAATTTGATTACAACCACATTGAAGGCACATGATTACCGGCATCTAACGGCTCCCAATGGGAAGGCTGCAATTTTAGAAGCATCTTCCCACAATCCGGATATTGTGCTTTTGGATTTGGGCTTACCGGACATAGACGGCGTGGATGTGATCAAAAAAATCAGAACATGGTCTAATATGCCAATTATTGTCATTAGCGCAAGGAGCGAAGATACCGATAAGATAGACGCTTTGGATGCTGGTGCAGATGATTATCTTACAAAACCATTTTCTGTGGAGGAGCTATTGGCTCGCCTTCGTGTTACCCAGCGGAGAATTGCAATGATGGAAAGCGAATCTTCGGCAGGTGCAGCAGTCTTTTCCAATGGACAGCTTCGGATTGATTATGCCGCTGGATGTGCTTACCTGAATGAGCAGGAATTACATTTGACACCAATTGAGTATAAACTGTTGTGTATCCTTTCTCAAAATGTGGGAAAGGTTCTGACTCACACCTACATTACACAAAAAATATGGGGGCACAGCTG
>JAGZJD010000082.1 GCA_018365895.1 Lachnospiraceae bacterium
CGGAAAGCAGGGATTGGTGAGATTGATATGGAAAATAAATTTGTGGCAATAAAAATGCATTTTGGTGAGCTTGGAAATCTTAGTTTTCTTAGACCAAACTATGCGAAAGCAGTTGCAGATGTCGTGAAAGAGTTGGGCGGCAATCCATTTCTGACAGATTGTAATACACTCTATCCGGGCAGCAGAAAAAATGCGCTGGAACACTTATATTGTGCATGGGAGAATGGCTTTACGCCGATGACAGTGGGCTGTCCGATTCTGATCGGAGACGGCTTAAAGGGAACAGATGACATTGCTGTTCCGGTAGAAGGCGGAGAATATGTAACAGAAGCTAAAATCGGCCGTGCAGTAATGGATGCGGATATTTTTATTAGTCTCTCCCATTTTAAAGGACATGAGACAGCCGGATTTGGTGGTGCGATTAAGAATATCGGTATGGGATGCGGATCCAGAGCCGGAAAGAAAGATCAGCATTATAACGGAAAACCAACCATTGATGCGGAAAAATGCCGCGGATGTAAGAGCTGTATGAAGGAATGTGCTAATAACGGTCTTGTATGGAATGATACTTCCAAAAAAATGGAAATTTCGAATGAAAACTGCGTTGGATGCGGCAGATGCATTGGTGCTTGTAATTTTGATGCAATTTCATTTTCAAGCAGTGCGGCAGTAAAAGAATTGAACTGCCGTATGGCAGAGTATACAAAAGCGGTTATTGACCGCCGGCCGAATTTCCATATTTCTTTGATTGTAGATGTGTCTCCGCATTGTGACTGCCATAGTGAAAATGATGCGCCGATTTTGCCAAATATCGGTATGTTTGCATCATTTGATCCATTAGCGCTTGATCAGGCCTGTGTGGATGCGTGTCTGCAGGCAGAGCCGCTGCCGAACAGTCTGCTCGGAGAAAATATGAGGCGAGATGATTTCTGCGATCATCACGATCACTTTGTAAACACAACACCGGACTCAGAGTACCGGACCTGTCTGGAACATGCAGAGAAGATTGGAATCGGAAACCGGGCATACGAACTTGTCTTTGTAAAATAAAGCTTTATCAAGAACGGAAAATCCGCTGGAGAAGTAATTCTTTCGGCGGATTTTTTATGTTGCGTTGACATTTTTGTAAAAAGTGTTATAGTACATATAGAACAAGTGGATTTTGGAGTGCAATTCGAGGTGATTTGTATGAAGCAAAAAAGAGATTATTATGAAGTTCTAGGAATAAATAAACAGGCAGAGAGCAGTGAGATTAAGAAAGCTTACAGAAAACTGGCGAAGAAATACCATCCAGATGCCAATGAAGGAAATCCTGAGGCGGAACAGCAGTTTAAAGAAGTTACAGAAGCGTATAATGTATTGAGTGATCCGGAGAAAAAGAAATTGTACGATCGTTTCGGACATGCAGCATTTGATGGAAGTATGTCAGGTGGAGGAACCGGAGGCGCTCAGAATGGTTATGGAGAATTCAGGGGCGGTTTTGGAGATGGAACATTTCATGAGTTTCATTTTGAAGGCAGCGATATGGATGATCTGTTTGAAAATTTGTTTGGACACGGATTCCATGCAGGAGGTTTTCAATCAGATGGAACAAGAAGGCAATTCCGGAAAAAGGGGCAGGATGTAAGGGCCCAGGTGGAGATAACTTTTGATGAAGCCGTATTTGGATGTAAAAAGGTTATTTCATTTCAGAATCCGCAGACAGGAACGATCCAGAGACTGCAGGTGCATATTCCGGCAGGAATTGACAGTGGGAAAACAGTACGGCTCCGTGGAAAAGGAATGCCGGGAATGAATGGAGGAGAGGCAGGAGATATTCTTTTGGATGTAACGGTGGGAGAAAAGCCGAATTTCGAGAGAAAAGGAGCAGATGTCTATACGGTATGCAATATTCCATTTACAACAGCTGTTTTCGGCGGCGAGGCAAGAGTACAGACGTTGTACGGGGATGTTTTATGTAAAATTAAAGAAGGAACACAGTCCGGATGCAGAATCCGGCTGAAAGGCAAAGGGATTGTATCTATGACAAACCCGGAGCAATATGGTGATCAGTATGTGACGGTTCAGATTCAGGTTCCGAAACGATTAAGCCCGGAGGCAAAGCAGAAATTGAAAGAGTATGCATGCCTAAGTCATGAAAATCTTCAAAATTATCAAACCGGCAGAGCGTAAAATGGCTTGTGGAATGGTTTGTAATCTTTTATAATAATTCTATAGATGAGTAAAATCAGGATGGCAGAACCATGAGGATACGGTTCAGCGAAAGGAATGAAATAAAGGAGGAATGTCCCATGACGAAGGAAGAGCTGGAAAGAAAAGTCGAAGTATTTGTTAATGCATCTCCGATGAATTATGTCTCAGAAGAGGAGGCGCTTGCTCCAGACTGCATAGGACTGAAGATGTATGAACCACCGATATGGGGGTATGGAACGGCTGATGATAAGATGTTTGCAGAATTTCAGAAGAAAGAAGCAGTAGGTCCGCAGTTTCTCTTGCCGGGACAATGGTTTGGCGAAGCAAAAAGTGTTATTAGCTTTTTTCTTCCCTTTACAGAACAGGTAAAGAAAAGCAATGGTATTTTGAAAGAGGAACCATCAAAAGAATGGCTGCATGCCAGAATCGAAGGTCAGAAATTTGTCATGGCAGTCTGCAGATATATCAAAGAACTTCTGGAAGCAGACGGAATGCAGTGTGTCATTCCGGCAGAAGACAGCAGATTTCACAGTGTAACAAAGTCTGGGCACGGTCAGGAAGATCTGTGGCAGGGCAGTTCGTATACAAGTAACTGGTCAGAACGACATGTGGCATATCTTTGCGGTCTTGGTACTTTCGGTCTTTCGAAAGGGCTGATTACCGAAAAAGGAATGGCCGGAAGACTGGGAAGTTTGATTGTCAGCGGAAGTTTTGAGCCGCGAAAACGGGAATATACAGGAATCTACGACTATTGCACAAGATGTGGGGCATGTGTGAGACGGTGTCCGGCAAAGGCGATTTCATTGGAAGCAGGGAAGGATCACGAGAAGTGCGAGGCATTTCTTGGTAAGACAAAAGAAACCTATAAAACGCATATGGGATGTGGGAAATGTCAGACGAGAGTACCTTGCGAAAGTAAAATACCGCTCTTAAAAACAGAATAAGAATAATAAATCTGAAAACTTAATAAAACACATAAAAATAATTAACTATTATAAACTTTGAGTTTACAATAAAAGTAATTTAAAAGTGGATAGGAGTTGAGGTTTTATGTTGAACGAAATACGGATGATTTTTTTAACAATCGGTACTGTGATGATCGGTATTTTGACAGCAGTGTATTTTAAAATGGATGCAGAGCGAATGGCAGAATTACAGAGGAAGGAAGCAAGGATGCATCAGATACGTTTGCAAATGAAGAGTTCTTCTTCCGGATATAAGAATTACCATCAGTACAATATGCGCAGAATGAAATAGTGACAGAAAAGAATACTTGCACCGCAGACATAATGAAAAATGTCTGCGGTGTTTTTAGAGGAATGAAGTTCTGCTTGTGAAATGGGTGGAAGTTCGCTATAATAGGACAGTAGATGTAAGGAGGAAAATGAAATGAGTCATACAGATACAGATCATTGTACAGGCTGTATGAAAGAGTGCAGTCTTGAGAAGCCGAAATGTTCCTTTGGTGAGAATCTTGCAAAGGAAAAAGGAATTCAAAAAGAAGAAAAATAAGTTTACTACAGGAGATTGAAATATGAGTCAGGAAATTTTAGCAACAGTGGCAGGAGAGACGATTACAAAAGAAGATTTAGATGCATTTTTACAGAAACTGCCTCCGAATCAGAAAATTTATGCAGAGAACCCACAGATGAGAGCATATTATTTAGATCAGCTTGTATCTATGCGCTTATATGCAGCGTTAGGTAAGGAGATGAAGCTGGACGAGACAGAAGAATTTCGCATGATTATGGAAGATGTGAGAAGAGAGCTGTTATCTCAGTTCGCTATGAAAGAAACATTGAAAGGAATTGTTGTGACAGAAGAAGAGGCAAAAGAATTCTACAACAGCAATCCGGAACAGTTTGTAAAAGGCGAGATGGTACAGGCAAAACATATTCTTGTTGAGACAAATGAGCAGTGCAGCAGCATTGCGGAAGAAATCAAAGGTGGAGCAAAAACATTTGAAGAGGCTGCAAAAGCATACTCTACCTGTCCATCCAAAGATCGGGGAGGAGATCTCGGACAGTTTGGAAAAGGACAGATGGTAAAAGAATTTGAAGATGCTGCATTTACGGCAGAGCCGGGAGTTGTGGTAGGACCGGTTCAGACACAGTTTGGATATCATCTGATCAAAGTGGAATCCCATCAGGAACCAGAGACAATTGCATTTGCTGATGCAAAAGAACAGATTGAAAAGACCGTTCTTCAGCAGAAGCAAAAAGCAGTCTATAATAGAAAGCTGAATGAATTAAAAGAAACTTATATGAACGCATAATGTATCATAGAAGATATTGTAAAAAACCGGCTGAGAAGAACCGGTTTTTTTACTTATGAGGGGGATAAGATGAATCAGGATTTAACAAGTGGACCCATTGGACGAAAATTAATAATGTTTTCTATTCCAATGATTCTGGGAAATCTGCTTCAGCAAGTCTATAATATTGCAGATACATTGATCGTAGGGAAAGTTCTTGGAACAGAAGCCCTTGCAGCAGTGGGAGCGGCATATGCTTTTATGACATTTTTGACATCGATTATCATTGGACTTTGCATGGGATGCGGAGCTTTGTTTTCTATGTACTACGGAGGAAAGAAAATGAAGCGTCTCAAACAAAGTATTGCCATGTCATTTGCCGTCATTGCTGTGATTATGGCAGTGCTTACATCAGCATCTGTCTGTTGGATTGATCAGATTATAAGACTTTTGCAAGTGCCGGGGGAAATCCGAGGTATTCTTAGAGACTATCTTTCGGTGATTCTTTTTGGAATGCTCTTTACTTTCCTGTATAATTATTTTGCATTTTTGCTGAGAGCCATTGGAAATTCAGTTGTGCCGCTTATTTCGCTTGCGGCAGCTTCGGTATGCAATATTGTACTGGATCTTTTATTTGTAATTGGGTTTCAGTGGGGACCAAAAGGAGCAGCTTTTGCGACGGTAATTGCTCAAGGAATTTCATCAGCAGGAGTATTGCTCTATACGCTTGTGCGGGAGAAGCAGCTTCGAATTCATTGGACAGATTTTTGTACAGACTGGGGATTGCTGAAAGAAATCGGACAGTATTCGGTATTTACATGCATTCAGCAGTCCGTAATGAATTTTGGAATTCTAATGGTGCAGGGGCTCGTGAATCAGTTTGGCACTGCGGTTATGGCAGCATTTGCTGCAGCAGTCAAGATCGATTCCTTTGCATATATGCCGGCGCAGGAATTTGGAAATGCATATTCTATTTTTATCTCGCAGAATTACGGGGCCGGAGAAAGAAAACGGATTCAGAAAGGCACGAAAACAGCGCTAAAGATCTCTATGATGTTCTGTGCAGTCATCTCTGTTTTGGTATGGATTCTGGCGAAACCATTCATGTGGATTTTTATTGATCCGTCAGAGACAGAGATTGTTAAAATCGGTGTAGAGTATCTTCGGATTGAAGGAGCATTTTATTGCGGAATCGGATGCCTTTTCCTACTGTATGGATTATACCGGGCTATTGCAAAGCCGTTTATGTCAGTTGTACTGACGATCATTTCCCTCGGAACAAGGGTAGGGCTTGCGTATGCGCTTGCACCAATTACATGGATTGGCGTATGGGGAATCTGGTGGGCAATTCCTATTGGATGGGGACTTGCAGATGCAGTGGGAATTCTTTATTATAGAAACATGAGAAAGAAAATGGAATGAGAAAGGAATAGAGTCTTATGGAACGATGGATGGCATTTTTGAAACGGAAAGATATTTTATTTTCTGTCAAGCGTTATGGGATTGAGGCCCTTGGTGCTATGGCACAGGGGTTATTTGCATCTCTGTTAATTGGAACAATCATTTCTACTCTGGGAGAACAGATGGGAAGTGAAGTATTGATTGCTGTAGGAGGTTACTCAAAAGCTGCAACAGGACCGGCAATGGCTGCAGCTATCGGTTATGCGCTGAAATGTCCGCCGCTTGTGCTCTTCTCACTCATTGCAGTGGGAGAGGCAGCGAATGCACTTGGAGGCGCCGGCGGACCTTTGGCAGTTCTTGTCGTAACGATTTTTGCAGCGGAATTTGGAAAAGCTGTGTCGAAAGAGACAAAGGTAGATATCATTGTGACACCGTGTGTGACAATCCTTGTAGGAACGCTCTTATCAATGTGGTGGGCACCGGCAATTGGTGCTGCAGCCAGCAGTGTTGGAAATGCGATTATGTGGGCAACAGAACTTCAGCCATTTTTTATGGGAATGATCGTTTCTGTTGTTGTAGGAATTGCACTTACACTCCCGATCAGCAGTGCTGCCATCTGTGCGGCGCTTGGTCTTACCGGTCTTGCCGGAGGAGCGGCAGTAGCAGGGTGCTGTGCTCAGATGATTGGATTTGCGGTAATGAGCTTTCGGGAGAATAAATGGGGCGGTTTCTTTGCCCAGGGAATTGGAACTTCCATGCTTCAGATGGGCAATATCGTTAAGAATCCGAGAATTTGGCTTCCGCCGATTCTGGCATCAGCCATTACCGGACCGATTTCTACTTGTTTGTTTCAAATGAAAATGAATGGAGCTGCAGTAGCTTCCGGAATGGGAACATGTGGGCTTGTAGGACAGATTGGAGTGTATACCGGCTGGGTACAGGACGTTGCCAATGGCGCTAAGACGGCGATTACGGCAATGGACTGGATCGGGATGCTTTTGATCTGTTTTGTACTTCCGGCAGTGCTGACATTAATATTTGCAGCGCCGATGCGGAAGATGGGATGGATATTAGAAGATGATTTGAAGCTTGATCTATAAGAAAATAGCGGGAGAGAGTACATGAAGAAAACAGTAAAAGCACTTTTACATGCTTTGTCTTATGGAGATATTGAGGTGGAATCTTCCAGAAGGTTTGCAGATTTAAAGCAGTTAGATCCGATGAGGATCTTCGTGAAAAAATTGGATGAGCGCATTTGCCGAGGAAATTATGAAATACCGGTAAGAGTCTACTTTCCATCGGAGGAAGCAATGGAAATGGGACTTGAGAAAGGGCATCACTTCCCGGTATTGTTATTTTTTCACGGCGGTGGCTGGGTAACAGAATGTGTGGAAAACTATGACCGTGTCTGCGCACAAATGTCTCAGTCTACGAACCAGATTGTTGTATCGGTGGAGTATCGTCTGGCGCCGGAATATAAATTTCCTACCGGATTGTTAGACTGCTATGAGGCTGCAAGAAGTTTGTTTACAAATTCCTTTTTACTCCATACAGATCCACAACGGATTACTCTTGTAGGAGACAGCGCCGGCGGCAATCTTGCCGCAGCTGTTTCTATGATGGCAAGGGATTTGGGAGAATTTATGCCGCGGAGACAGATATTGATCTATCCGGCGACGAACAGTGATTATTCAGAGCAGACACCATTTCGGTCCGTGATAGAAAATGGTCAGGATTATCTTTTGACACGAGTAAAAATGGAGACTTATATCAAACTCTATGAGCGAACAGAAAAAGACAGGGAAAATCCTTACTTCGCTCCGATTCGGGCGAAAAATTTCCGGAATCTTCCGGATACACTGATTCTGACTGCAGAATTCGATCCGCTGCGGGACGAGGGAGAAGCTTATGGAAAATGTCTTCGCGAGGCAGGAAATAAGGTACGGGTGGAACGAATACCGGATGCACTTCACGGATTCTTTGCACTTGGAATCCGACATTTACATGTGCAGGAGAGTTTTGATCATATGAATCGGTTTTTGAGAGAGGAGGAAACCGTATGCGGGAAGGAAGAAGATCCAGATGGCGTAAATTAGACAATGCAGCGCTTGCTTTTCCGGCAGCCACCGGTAAAAAAGATACGAGAGTATTTCGGTTTTACTGCTGTCTGAAAGAAAAAGTGGATGCAGAGCTTTTGCAGCAGGCGCTTGAGCGAACTGTTGAGCGCTATCCGCTTTATCTGGCGGTTTTAAGAAAAGGACTGTTTTGGTTTTATCTGGAGCACAGGGAACTTCCGGCAGAAGTGACGCAGGAAGATAAGCCGCCGTGCAGTAAGCTTTATGTGCCGGATCAGAAACGTCTGTTATTTGAAGTTTCCTATTATGAAAGTAGGATTAATTTTGAGATTTTTCATGCATTGTCTGATGGAACCGGCGCAACAAGATTTCTTAAAGAATTGGTGCAGCAGTATTTGCAGCTTGCACATCCTGACGTAACTTTTCCGGAAACAGGAGAACAGCTTTTGACAAACCGGGATCAGGAAGAAGATAGTTTTTCGCAGTACTATTCTGAGAAAAAAACAAAAAATCCGGAAAGAAAGCGAAAAGCATTCCAGCTTCCGGGGCCAAAACTGGAACAGGATGAAATGGAAATTATGGAATGCAGGATGTCTGTGCAGGAGCTTTTGAACTATACAAGAAGCCGGGGGGTTTCAATTACCGTATTTTTGAGTGCAGTATTGCTTTGTGCGATCCACGAAGAGATGACAGAGCATCAGGCGAAAAAACCAGTCACCTTAATGATCCCGATCAATCTGCGTAATTATTTCCCATCGCGATCTATGGCGAATTTTTTTGGATGGTTGGAAGCGGGATATGAGTTTTCAGCAGAAACAACATTTGACGACGTGCTGCTGC
>JAGZJD010000083.1 GCA_018365895.1 Lachnospiraceae bacterium
TTTTGTTTTCCGGAATTAACATCTTCTCAGCAGTACGTATGATGGCTTATGGGAAAGGATATTTTGCAGGAGGAATTACATTCCTTCGCTCGTTCGCGTTGTTATTGCTGTTTTTGATAGTGCTGCCACAATTTTTTGGAATGAATGGAATCTGGCTTGCAGTTCCAGGAGCGGAAATTTTAACGATGTTTGTTGCAGTTCTGGCGTTAGTTTTTATCCCGCGAGGGAGAAAAAGTGTCTGTTTTGAAAATAATCGTGGTAGACATAAAGAAAACACACAAGTAGTAAAATAGCACAATGTTTGTGGTGGAAAACTATATATAACATACAAAAATAATAAAAAACAAAAAATTAAATTGACGAAAAGTGAATAAAGTGGTAACATATAAACAAATAGGAAAACCTTTTCCTGTTTGTAAAGGAGGAGAATATGGCTATTACAATTGCAGACATTGCAAAGGAGGCTGGAGTATCCATCTCTACTGTATCTAGAGTGATGAATGGGACAAAACCGGTAAGTCCAAAATTAAAAGAAAAAGTTTATAAGATTATTGAAAAAAATAATTATACGCCGAATGCATTGGCACAAAGTCTGATAACTAAAAAAACCAATATTGTAGGAGTCATAGTTCCAGATATATCGAATGTTGTATTTGGAGCACTTACAAAGGGAATCAATGATATTTGTTCAAATGAAGGTTATACAATTATGGTCTGTGAATCTAGAGGAGAATTAGAAGAAGAACTGAAACTTTTAAATATTCTAGAGGATAGGAAAATAGACGGTGTATTGTTTGCAGGAGTAGATGTGAATAAAGAACTGACAGATGCGATGCAGAAAAAGGAATATCCGGTAGTGTTAGTAACTCAGGAGGCGGTTCAAGGTGAGCACGTGATAGATACAGTTACACACGATAATTTGCAGGCTGTTTATGATGCAGTAAGATTTTTGTATGATAGTGGTCATGAGAGGATTGCATATATAGGCGGGCCAAAACATGATTTCTCATCTGGGCAAAAAAGAATCAAAGGATATAAAAAAGCATTGGATGAATTGGGGATTTCCGTACCAGAGTCCTATATAGAACAAGGTGAATTTTCATTTCAGTCAGGATATGATGGAATGAAAAAGATTTATGAAGAGAATAGTATCTTGCCGACAGCAGTAGTTGCTGGAAGTGATTTGATTGCATTAGGGGCAATGCAGTTTCTAAATAGTATCGGTATGAGTGTTCCAGCAGATATGTCAATTATCGGATTTGATGATTTGGAATTTTCCATTTATTGCAGACCAGAACTATCAACCGTTCGGATTCCATATTTCGAAGAGGGACAAAAAGCAGCAAAAGAACTTTTAAAATATATGAAAGGAACAAAGGAGTATGCTGCAACACATTATGTAGCACATAAAATTATTAGGAGAGGAACCATAAAAGATATTCATAAATAGATAAAGAGCTGAATGTATCAGCTCTTTCAAAAAAGAGAATAGGAAAACGATTTCCTGTATTTTATAGTAAAAATAAGTGCATATTGTATTTAAAAATCAATTTGTACAAATTATAAGTATAAAAAAATACTATTTTTTTATACCAAAAGGAAAACGTTTTCACAAATAGGGTTATTACCCTGAATAAGGGAATGCAAAGATAAACTCATAAATTACGAAGGAGGAAAACAAGTATGAAGAAAACAAAGAAACAAATGGTAGCAGCAGGTTTGGCACTTGTAATGGCAGTATCTCTAGTTGGATGTGGGAATAGTGGTGGAGATAGTCAAAAAGAAGATGGACAAATAACATTGAAGTTTTCGTTCGATCAAGGTGTTGGAGAAGCGACTCAAAAAATTGTAGATAAATTTAATGAGAGTCAAGACAAAATTAAGGTAGAAACGGTACTTCTTCCTCAGGATGCAAATCAGGTACATGATGATTTTGTTAATAAATTAGCGTCTGGGGATAAAAGCGTAGATATTATGGGATTGGATGTGGTGTATGTCGCTGAGTTTGCATCAGCAGGATGGCTTATGGATTTGACAAATAAAATTGACACAGATGCTATGTTAGACGGTCCAGTTGAGGGTGCAACATATGATGGAAAATTAGTGGCAGCTCCATGGTTTACCAATTCAAGTGTATTGTTTTATCGCCAGGATGTATTAGAACAATTGGGGGCAGAAGTTCCTACAACATATGAAGGTTGGATGGAGCTGGCAGATCAAGCTGTAGGAATAAATGGGATTGAATATGGAGCTGATTTTCAGGCAGCGCAGTCAGAAGCATTGGTAACAAACTGGGTAGAATATGTTTGGAACAATGGTGGAGATGTACTTGATGAGTCAGGGGATCCGGTAATCAATTCTGAAAACAATGTAGAGGCAACAAATATTATGAAAAAATTAGTAGATGAATATGCACCGGAAGGGATTACTACTTATACGGAGACAGAAAGTGAACAAGTATTTAAAGAAGGAAAATGCTTATTTATTCGTGACTGGTCAGGCTTTTGGACAAGTGGGCAGGACGAAGGATCAAAGGTTGCAGGTAAAATAGCAGCTACAAAGCTCCCAACAGGACCAAATGGGGACGAGTCTCATACTTGTCTTGGAGGACTAGATTTGGTTGTAAATAATGCAATTGATGAAAAACAAAAGGCAGCAGCGGTAGAATTTATTAACTATATGATAAGTGCAGACACACAAAAAGAAATGACATTGATTTCTTCACAGCCTCCAGTTGTAAAAGATGTGTATACAGATGCAGAGATTTTAGAGGAGATCCCATTTTATGCAGATTTTTATGACATTATTATGACAGGGAAATCAAGACCACTTTCTCCGAAATATGCAAAGGTATCGGATGCTATTCAAAGAAACATTCATCAAGCATTGACTGGAGAGACAGATGTGGTGACGGCATTAGACAAACTTCAAGAAGAAGTAGAGGCATTAAACAATAAAAAATAAAAATAACATGGCGGTGTAAAAACAGCACCGCCTCTAAAAAGAGGAGGCAGTCATGACCAGTAAAAAAAGAAAATATAATTCACTGCAAAAAACAGAAACCAGAGATGCCTGGATTATGATGGCTCCGGCTATCATTATTCTGTTAGTTATTGCGGTATATCCAATTTTAAGAACATTTTGGCTAAGTCTCCACGAAATGGTACTTACAGATCCGGGGAGTGGTTATCCGTTTGTGGGGATGAAGAATTATATAAAGATATTTCAGGATGAAAGAGCATTGCACTCTATTGGATTTACTTTGAAATTTACAATAACCACGGTGTTTTTTGAGTTGGTAATAGGATTTGCAGCAGCATTGATTATGAATAAAGCATTTAGGGGAAAAGGGCTTGTCCGAGCAGCAATTTTGATTCCGTGGGCGATTCCGACATCAGTATCAGCACTAATGTGGAAATTTATTTATAACGATCAATATGGATTGTTTAATGATATTTTATATAAATTGGGTGTAATCGATTCATACAAAGCATGGTTAAGTACTGCGGATGGCTCGTTTCTTGCATTAGTTATTACAGATGTTTGGAAAACGGCACCATATATGGCACTTTTGATTTTAGCTGGGCTTCAGATGATTTCAGAAGATTTGTACGAAGCAGCCAAAATAGATGGGGCAAATGTATTTCAGCGATTCTGTTATGTGACATTGCCAAATGTAAAAGGAACAGTACTTGTTGCGTTATTATTCAGGACACTAGATGCTTTCCGTGTGTTTGATTTAGTTTCTGTTATGACAGGCGGTGCAAACCAGACGGAAAGTGTATCCTTATATGCATACAATAACTTAATGAAATTCCTTGATTTCGGCTATGGGTCAGCGATGGCAGTTATGATATTTATTATTGTATTTATCATTAGTCTTATATATATGAAAGTAATGGGCAATCAATTGGTAGAGTAGCAAGGAGGAAAACAGATGAATAAAAAGACCTTACATATAATAAAACAAATATTCTTTTATGTGTTTATAGTCCTCTTTGTAGGAATTATAGTACTTCCGTTTTTATGGCAATTCTTGACATCTATTAAACCAATGTCTGAGATCTCAGCTATGCCGGCACAATGGATACCAAGTGAAATTAATATTCAATATTATTTTAATGTGTTTGAGAAACATCCTTTTGGAAAATACTTGTTTAACAGCTTAGTCGTAGCGACATGTACTACATTTTTAAGCATTTTAATTGGTGCATCTGCAGCATATGCTTTGGCAAGGTTGCGATTTAAAGGAAAGAAGGTTATGCTTATGGCAATTTTAAGCATTTCTATGTTTCCAACAATTGCCACATTGAGTCCGATTTACCTGTTGTTAAAAGAATTTAGTTTGTTAAATACATATTTAGGACTTATTATCCCATATATTACGTTTGCACTTCCACTAGCAATTTGGTTATTGACTAATTTCTTTTCACAGTTGCCTAAAGGATTTGAGGAGGCAGCGGCAATTGACGGATGTTCACGAGCAGGAATCTTTTTTCGAATCATGATTCCGCTAATCAAACCGGCAATATTTTCTGTTGCGTTGATTGTATTTATTAATGCATGGAATGAATATATTTATGCACTTACATTTATGACAGATGATTTGATGAGAACAGTTCCGGTTGGAATTGCAATGTTCCCAAGTAATTATGAGATGCCTTGGGGAGATATGGCGGCAGGTTCTGTAATTGTAACAGTGCCACTAATTATTTTGGTTCTGATTTTCCAGAAAAAGATCATAGCAGGTTTGACTAGCGGCGGTGTAAAAGAATAGTAAAACGTGATGAATAAGACTAAAAAGCGAGGAGAAAAAATGAAAGAAATAATTGTTAATAATGATATGAAAATATCACAGGTAGTTGCGGGATGTATGAGAGTAGCAGATGCAAATTTGACAGGGCATCAGTTTTTAACATTTGTAGAAGAATGTATGGAGATGGGAATTACAACATTTGATCATGCTCCGGTATATGGAGGATATACATGTGAAAAAATATTTGGAGATGCAGTATTGCGTGTGAGACCGCAGCTGCGTAAAAAGATGCAGATTGTAACTAAGACGGGAATTGTACTAAAGGGAAAAGATGGAAATAAAACAATTCGTTATGAATCTTCTAAAAAGGAGATTCAAAAAGAAATTGAGTCATCACTTCGGAATCTGGGAACAGATTATATCGATTTGCTTTTAGTACATCGCCCGGATATTTTAGCAGATCCTCAGGAGACAGCCGATGCGTTAGATCAACTTGTACAGGAGGGAAAAGTACTACATTTAGGTGTATCAAATTTTATGCCCTCTCAGATTGCTGCGTTGCAAAGTTATATGAAAAATCCAATTAGCATTAATCAGATGGAGTTTTCTGTAAAAACAACAGAAAATTTCACCAATGGAGTAATGGATGATGCGCTTATAAGAAGAATGCCGTTGATGGCATGGTCACCTTTGGGGGGCGGAAGTGTTTTTTCTGGAGAGGATAAACAGTCTGTAAGACTGAGAGCCAAATTACAAGAGATAGCAGAAGACTATCACACGTCTATTGATACAATTATGTATTCTTGGTTGTTCAGGCATCCAGTAAAAATTGCAGCAATTACTGGAACGTTGAATATAGAAAGAGTGAAAAAAGCAGTAGAAGCATTGGAAATTACACTTTCATATGATGAATGGTATCAGATATTAGAAGCATCAAGAGGATATTGTGTACCGTAGGAGGATATAAATATGAAAAAAATACGTTTTGGGCTGATTGGATCAGGATGGCGCGCAGAGTTCTATATTAGAATTGCAAAAATGCTTCCGGAACAATTCGAGTTGACAGGAGTGCTGATTCGAGACAAAGAAAAGGGAAATATATTTTCCAGAAAACACAATGTTCCTGTAGTATCATCACTGGAAGAATTGGAATTAGAGAAACCAGATTATATCGTGCTTGCAATTAAAAGAGGAATTGTATCAGAATATTTACGAAAACTGTTTGAAAAAGGAATTCCTGTGTTATGTGAAACACCGCCAGGTGAAGATATTGCAGCACTGAATTGCCTATGGGAGACTTACAAAAAATATAATGCCAAAATACAAATTGCAGAACAATATTTTGCACAACCATTGTATGCGGCGTGGCAACAGGTATTACAGGAGGGAAAGATTGGAGAAGTACAGAATATAAATATTTCGGCGCTTCATGGATACCATGGGGCAAGTATTATAAGGAGATTTTTGAATTCTGGATTTGAAAATGCAGTAATTTATGGAAAACGGTACTGGTTTAATGTAACAGAGACATACGGACGGAAGGGAATGGATTTTAATGGAGAGATTTTCAAATGTTCCAGAGATCGCTTGACAATGGAATTCGATAATGGGAAGGTGGCTTATTTTGACTTTTCAGATCCGGCACAATACCATTCGTTTATTCGGACGAGACAGATTACAATTCAGGGAACTCGGGGAGAAATAGATGATCTGACAATTCGTTACTTGACGGAAAAGAATATTCCGGTTACAGAGCAATTGAACCGAATTGATCTCGGTGTCTATAATAATCAGGAATGGTCACATTATGGTATTATGCTAGGGGAAGAATTCCTCTATAGAAATCCATTTGGAAATGCAAGGCTGAACGATGATGAGATTGCGGTTGCTACTTGTATGATGAAAATGGCAGATTATCTGGAAAATGGGATAGAATTTTATAGTTTAAAAGAAGCGCTTCAAGATATGTATATTTGCCTGATTATGGACGACGCACTTGCGAATCCAAACAAAGAAATAAAAATGGAAAAACAGATTTGGGCAAAGAGGTGATGAAATGAAGAATGAAGTAATGTTAATTACTTATGGAGACAGCTTGGGAAAAAATTTTAAGGAACTGGAACAGATTTTAGATGAGCATTATCAAGGGGCAATAGGGAGTGTCCACATTCTTCCTTTTTTTCCGTCTTCCGCAGATCGAGGATTTGCACCAATGTGTTATGATAAGGTGGATAAAAAGTTTGGAGATTTTTCAGATTTGGAAAGAATAGGAAAAAAATATGACCTTATGTATGACTTTATGGTAAATCATATCTCTGCGCATTCCAAATACTATTTAGATTTTCAAGAGAAAAAAGAAAATTCTCAATACAAAGACCTGTTTATAAGGTATAAAGAATTTTGGAAAGATGGAGAACCAAGTCAGGAGCAGATAGAGAAAATTTACAAAAGAAAACCTAAGGCACCATATGTCAATCTTACCTTTTTTGATGGAACAACAGAAAAAATATGGTGTACATTTGGAGAAGAGCAGATTGATTTAGATATTCGAAAACCATTGACGCAAAAGTTCATTGAAGATACAATTCGATTTATGTGTAAACATGGAGCACGCGTAATACGCTTGGACGCATTTGCATATGCAGCAAAAAAAGAGAACACAAGTTGTTTCTTTGTAGAACCCCAGATGTGGGAGTTACTTTCTAAAATAGAAGAAATTGCAAAAGAATACGAGGTGGAGATCCTTCCTGAAATTCATGAACATTATTCTATTCAGATGAAAATCGCTGAGAAAGGATTTTGGGTATATGATTTTGCCCTTCCTATGCTTGTGCTTCATGCTTTATATACACATAGGGGAGACCGATTGAAACATTGGCTGGATATTTGTCCGCGAAAACAAATGACAACGTTAGATACCCACGATGGAATTGGTGTTGTTGATGTAGTTGATTTACTGACATCAGAAGAAATTGAAGAAACAAAAGAGCTTCTTTATGAGAAAGGAGCAAATGTTAAGAAAAAATATAGCAGTGCAGAATATAATAACCTTGATATTTATCAGATTAATTGCAGTTTTTATTCTGCGCTTGGAAACAATGACGATGCGTATCTGCTAGCCAGAGCGATTCAGTTCTTTGCACCCGGAATCCCGCAAATCTATTACGTTGGGATGCTTGCAGGGGAGAATGATCTAGAATTGCTTGAAAAAACAAAAGAAGGACGAAATATTAACAGACATTATTATTCAATAGCAGAAGTGAAAGAAAATCTGAGACGACCAGTTGTGAAAAAGCTAAGGGATTTAATGCGATTTCGAAATAGGAGTAAGGCATTTGACGGAGAATGTTTTTGTGAAGTAAATGGGGAACATCTTAGAATAATTAGAAAAGGAGTGGAGCAGGAGGCAGTATTAGAGGCAAATTTACTTACATATCAGTATAATATAATTGAAAAAGAAGTTTAATATACACAGCGAAACCCCGTTAACCTTTCGGCTAACGGGGTTCGTTGTTTTATAGTTATCTAAAGGAATGAGAGTAAAGTGTACATCTTCAAATCTGAAGATGATTACTTTATGAGGGGGGAGATAGTTGTTCTATCAACTATCTGACTTTAGTATAAAAGAAAAATGTGTCTAAAATATGATTAGATTCTAAAAGAAAAAGAAATTTTATTAAGCACTTCTTAAGGTTGGAGAAAACACAGTTTCTTTTCTATAAGCGTACACAGCGAAAACCCGCTAACCACAAGGGCTAACGGGCTTCGTTGTTTTATAGTTATCTAAAGGAATGAGAGTAAAGTGTACATCTTCAGAAATCTGAAGATGATTACTTTATGAGGGGGGAGATAGTTGTTCTATCAACTATCTGACTCTAAGTATAAAAGAAAAATGTGTCCAAAATATGATTAGATTCTAAAAGAAAAAATAATTTTATTAAAGAGATATAAAAATAGA
>JAGZJD010000084.1 GCA_018365895.1 Lachnospiraceae bacterium
TATGAATTGCTCCGAAAAGATTCCGAATATAAGAAAGATGATATGGTGACAGGAATCGTATATGAGACAAGTCAGCAGTTTGGCGCATTTGTTGCAGTAGATAATCAATTCTCAGCTCTGATTCCACGACGGGAATTATTCCGTGAAATACCGGTAGGAACAATTGTTCATGCTCGTGTTACATCAGTCAAAGAAGACGGTAAACTAGATTTGAGTCTGCGCGAAAAGGCGTTTGTTCAGATGGATGCGGATGCTGAGATGATTTATGAAAAAATGAAATCTCAAAACGGTATGATTCCATTTACAGATAAGGCAGAGCCAGAGATGATCAAAAGAGAATTTGGAATGAGCAAAGCAGCTTTTAAGAGAGCGGTGGGACGACTTCTGAAAGCCGGAAAAATAGAAATCGGAGAACAGAAGATTACGATGAAATAAGAGGTTGAGATGAATTTTGCACATTTACATGTCCACACAGAGTACAGTCTGCTGGACGGTTCCAATAAAATAAAAGAATATGTTTCCAGAGTCAAAGAGCTTGGCATGAACAGTGCGGCAATTACAGACCACGGTGTCATGTTCGGAGTAATTGATTTCTATCGAGAGGCAAAAGCCCAGGGGATTAAGCCGATTCTCGGATGTGAAGTTTATGTGGCGCCGGGGTCACGCTTTGAGAAAGAGGCTGGAGGAAGCGGAGAAGACCGATATTATCATCTTGTGCTTCTGGCAGAAAATAATACAGGCTATCAAAATCTTATGAAGATTGTATCGAAAGGATTTGTAGAGGGATATTATTATAAACCGCGTGTGGATCTGGAAGTTTTGAGAGAATACCATGAGGGAATTATTGCGCTTAGTGCCTGTCTGGCAGGAGAAGTACAGAAAAATCTGTTGCGCGGTATGTATCAGGAAGCCAAAAAGGCAGCGCTTCAGTATGAAGAGATTTTCGGTAAAGGAAATTTTTTCTTAGAACTGCAGGATCATGGCCTTTCAGAACAGGCAACGGTAAACCAGAGACAGCTTCGCCTGTCAGAAGAGACCGGAATCCCTCTTGTAGCTACAAATGATGTTCACTATACTTATGCGGAAGATGAGAAGGCTCATGATATCCTTCTTTGCATTCAGACAGGGAAAAAACTGGCAGATGAAGATCGGATGCGTTACGAAGGAGGACAGTACTATGTAAAATCTCCGGAAGAAATGAAAGCGCTCTTCCCATATGCGCTTCAGGCATTAGAGAATACGCAAAAAATTGCAGATCGATGTGAAGTGACGATTGAGTTCGGCGTAACGAAGCTCCCGAAATATGATGTGCCGGAAGGGTATACGTCATGGGAATATCTGAATAAACTATGCTTTGAGGGATTAAAGCGGCTTTATAAAGATCCTGGTCAGGAACTACGGGACCGGCTCAACTATGAGTTAGAGGTTATCCGAACAATGGGGTATGTGGATTATTTTCTGATTGTATGGGATTTTATTAAATATGCCAAAGACCACGGGATTAAAGTTGGTCCGGGACGTGGTTCGGCAGCAGGAAGCATTGTGTCCTATTGTCTTGGAATTACTACGATAGATCCGATTCGGTATCAGTTACTCTTTGAGCGCTTTCTGAATCCGGAGCGAGTGTCTATGCCGGATATTGACGTGGATTTCTGCTTTGAACGTCGTCAGGAAGTCATTGACTATGTTGTAGAAAAATACGGTGCAGATCGGGTTGTACAGATTGTTACTTTCGGTACGATGGCAGCGAGGGGAGTCATTCGGGATGTTGGAAGAGTTATGGATCTTCCGTATGCTTTTGTAGATTCTATTGCTAAACTTGTGCCAAAAGAACTAAATATTACACTTGATAAGGCATTGAATAATCCGGAAATGAAAAAGGCCTATGAAGAAAACCCACAAGTCAAAGAACTGATCGATATGTCAAGAAGACTGGAAGGACTTCCAAGACATACTTCTATGCATGCGGCAGGCGTTGTAATCAGTCAGAAATCAGTAGATGAGTATGTTCCGCTATCACTTGGAGCAGACGGTTCTGTTGTGGCTCAGTTTACAATGACAACGCTTGAGCAGCTGGGGCTTTTGAAAATGGATTTTCTTGGTCTGCGAACACTTACAGTCATCCAGAATGCAGTGCTTCTTGCTGAGAAAAGCAGTGGGAAGAAACAGGATATGGATCAGATTGATTATAATGATCCGAATGTACTCGGAATGATTGGGCAGGGAAAGACAGAGGGAGTCTTCCAGTTGGAAAGCGGTGGTATGAAGAACTTTATGAAAGAGTTAAAGCCCAATAATCTGGAAGATATCATTGCGGGTATTTCCTTATATCGTCCGGGACCGATGGACTTTATTCCGCAGTATATCAAAGGGAAAAATGATTTTGCATCTGTAACATATGACTGTCCACAGTTAGAACCGATTCTGGCGCCCACTTACGGATGTATTGTTTACCAGGAACAGGTAATGCAGATTGTACGGGATTTGGCAGGTTATACGCTGGGACGAAGCGATTTGTTAAGAAGAGCAATGTCCAAGAAAAAAGGCGATGTTATGGAGAAGGAACGGCAGAATTTTGTCTATGGAAATCAAGAAGAAGGCGTTCCTGGATGTATTGCAAATGGAATTGATGAGAAGACTGCTAATAAGATTTATGATGAAATGATTGATTTTGCCAAATATGCATTTAATAAGTCCCATGCAGCAGCTTATGCTGTTGTCTCCTATCAGACAGCTTACTTGAAATATTATTATCCGGTAGAGTTTATGGCAGCTTTAATGACTTCTGTGATTGATAATCCGGGAAAAGTTACAGAGTATATTTACGCAAGTCGGCAAATGGGAATAGAAATTCTGCCTCCGGATATTAATGTGGGAGAGGGAAGCTTCTCAGCAGACGGAGGAAATATCCGTTATGGTCTGAGAGCAATCAAGAGCATTGGACGTCCGGTCATTGAATCAATTATCCGTGAGCGGGAATCCAGAGGCAGGTTTAAAAATCTGAAAGATTTCATTGAGCGAATGAGCGGACAGGATATCAATAAGAGGACAATTGAAAATCTCATCAAATCAGGAGCGCTTGACAGCCTTGGAGGGACGAGAAAACAATATATGGTTATTTATCTCCAAATCCTTGAGCAGGTAAATCAGGAACGGAAGTATTCTATGACAGGACAGTTGTCGTTATTTGATATTGTAAGCGAAGAGCAGAAGAAGGAATTTGATATTGCCCTTCCACCAGTCGGAGAATACCAAAAGGAGACAAAGCTGGCCTTTGAAAAAGAAGTACTCGGTGTGTATCTGACAGGACATCCATTGGAAGAATATGAAGAAAAGTGGCGAAAGAGTATTTCAGCGACGACGCTTGATTTCCAGATGGACGAAGAGACAGGACGAACGAAAGTATCTGATGGAGCCAAAGAGATTATTGGAGGAATGATCGTTGGGAAAACGATCAAATATACAAAGAAGAACCAGACAATGGCATTTTTGACGATTGAAGATCTTCTCGGTACGGTAGAGGTGGTGGTATTTCCAAGAGATTATGAAAAGAATCGGGAATATCTGAATGAAGATGCAAAAGTATTTGTGCAGGGACGGGTTGTAGAAGAAGATGATCGTCCGAGCAAGTTGATCTGTGAGTCAATTGTGCCGTTTGAGGAGACTCGATGTGAACTTTGGATTCAATTTGAAGATAAGCAGACTTTTTTGAGGCGGGAAAGCGAACTGTATAATCTGTTAAAAGAATCTGAGGGAAAAGATAGCGTTGTCATTTATTGTCGGGCGGAAAAAGCGATCAAACGTCTTTCGGCAAATAGAAATATCAAGGTAAATGATGGACTTTTAAGCATATTGTCAAATTACTATGGGGAAAACTGTGTAAAAGTTGTAGAAAAACCTATTGAAAAGATGTACTAAATCATGTACAATCTAGTGGAAATGTAAGATAATGTCGAAAGATAAAAAAGATAGATATTGTTGATATCACAATGGAGGGAAAACTATGACACGCAAATTGAGAACAATTGGAGTTTTAACAAGCGGTGGAGATGCACCTGGAATGAACGCTGCTATTCGTGCAGTTGTAAGAACGGCACTTGGAAAAGGACTGAATGTTGTTGGAATCAGAAGAGGCTACGCAGGACTTTTAAATGAAGAAATCATTGAATTGTCAGCCAGGGATGTGTCAGATACTATCCATAGAGGTGGAACAATGCTGATGACTGCGCGCTGTCCGGAGATGAAAACAGAAGAAGGTCAAAGAAAAGCAGCAGGAATCTGTAAGAAATACGGAATTGACGGACTTGTAGTAATTGGCGGAGACGGCTCATTTGCAGGAGCACAAAAACTTGCATATTTAGGAGTAAATACGATTGGAATTCCAGGAACGATTGACTTGGATATTGCATGTACAGAGTATACAATTGGATTTGATACAGCAGTAAACACAGCTATGGAAGCAATTGATAAAGTGCGCGATACTTCTACATCACATGAGAGATGCAGTGTGATTGAAGTTATGGGACGTGATGCAGGATGGCTTGCATTGTGGTGCGGAATTGCTAATGGTGCAGAACGTATTATCATGCCGGAAGAACACGATTATGATGAGGAAAAGATTATCAAAGATATCATTGCGAGTCGTGAACGTGGTAAGAAACATTATATCATCATTAATGCAGAAGGAATCGGTGATACAATCAATATGGCAAAACGTATTGAAGAGGCGACCGGTATGGAAACGAGAGCAACGGTTCTTGGACATATGCAGCGTGGCGGAAGTCCGACATGTAAAGACCGTGTATATGCATCTGTTATGGGAAGTAAGGCGGTTGATCTGCTTTTGGAA
This sequence comes from Lachnospiraceae bacterium, assembly GCA_018365895.1. The sequence continues at coordinate 4,850 of JAGZJD010000084.1, forward strand.
GGCAAGACAAATCGTGTAGTAGGATATCGCCATGGAGAATATGTGGATTTTGACATCAATGAAGCTCTTCAGATGAGCAAAGAGATTCCGGAATATCAGTATCAGGTTGCGAAAGCTCTTGCATTATAAGAGATTGAGCTGTTTGAGAAAGCGCTGGGAAATTAGTTATTGCAACTAGAAAATGCAGGCAGAAAAGAACTGTGACATGTTCACAGGAATTTTTCTGTCTGTTTTTTTCTCTTGAAAAGTTCTTGAGGAGTGAGTACAATAAAATAGGTAGACTTGAAAAGGAGAGTTAGATTGTGAATATAGATGACAGAAAATATGCGCCTATCGGAGTTTTTGATTCCGGGGTTGGAGGTCTGACTGTAGCAAGAGAAATCATGCGGCAGCTCCCAAAGGAGGATATTGTATATTTTGGCGATACGGCAAGAGTACCGTATGGAAGCAAATCAAAGGATAATATTATCCGCTATTCCAGACAAATTGTTCGATTTCTTCAGACGAAAGATGTAAAGGCGATTGTAATTGCATGTAATACAGCAAGTGCGCTGGCACTTGATATTGTGCGGAATGAAACGGATATTCCGGTATTAGGAGTTATTGTGCCGGGAGCTAAGTCTGCGCTTCAGACAACACAAACAAAGAAGATTGGAGTAATCGGTACAGAGGCAACGATTCGAAGTGAGATGTATACGAAAGTGATGAAGGAGATGGAACCGGATGTTGAGGTAACCGGGAAAGCCTGTCCGCTGTTTGTTCCGCTCGTAGAAGAAGGGTTTGCAAAGCATCATGTTACAGAAGAAATTATTGAATACTATCTGAAATCAATGAAAGAATCAGATATTGATACGTTGATTCTTGGCTGTACTCATTATCCTTTACTCCGTTCCGGAATCTGTGCTTATATGGGAGAAGAAGTTAATATTGTGAATCCGGCTTATGAGACCGCAATGAATCTGAAACAGCTTTTAGAAGAGAAACAGATTGCAAAGGATGTTTCAGAAGGTGCACGTGCAGAATATGATTTTTATGTAAGTGACGCAGCAGAAAAATTCCGTCAGTTTGCAGCAACAATCTGGCCGTGTGAGATCGATACAACAAAGCAGATTAATATTGAAGAATATTAGGAGAGAGGAATTTTATGACAAGAGATGTATTAGTGACTATTTCCGGACTGCAGACAGACGTTGTTCCAAGAGAGGATACAGAGGATGAACCAATTGAAGTCGTTACTCCTGCTAGCTATTTCTACAAAAACGGGAAACATTACCTCATTTACGAGGAAGTTACAGAAGGCTTTCCGGGAGTTACAAAGAATAAGATTAAAGTAACTGATGCAAATACGATTGAAATCCTGAAGAGCGGTAATGTCAATACCCATATGTTGTTCTGCAAAGGGAAAGACAGCATGACTTATTATGATACGCCTTATGGAAAGATGCTTGTAGGAATTCATACAACAGAAGTTCAGGTGGAAGAGACAGAGAATTTTATCAGGATTTTGATTGAATATGGATTGGATGTGAATCATGATCCGATTGCAGATTGTGAGATCCGAATTACGGTACAATCAAAAGAGGTGAAAGAATTTCCGGTAACAGAGACAGACTGGAAATAAGCACCGACATATTTCAGGAATAGAAGCACTAATCTGGAAATGGAAGAAGAAAAGAGACAGAAGCTATTGCGGGAGTAATGATTACCCGAAAGTTTCTGTCTCTTTTTATACATACTGTAAACACAGTTTGAAAGTTTATTTGTTATTTTTTTTGAAACGGTCGAAAAATTTCTTTTTCTTCGGCGGTGCTTCCAGTGGTCCGCGAAGCCCCTTAACAGAAGTAATATAAATGCCGCTGATAACAGCTTTTACTTCTTTCTTTACCGGAATGTTCTCGAAGATCTTTTCATCACACATCATAGTCATGATTCTAGGTCCGATCTTGGCCTTTACGACCGGTACTTTGGAGCGGCGGAGATACTTTGGAGTATTCTCCACTACAGCAGCAGGAAATCCTGCTTCTTTGAGCTTCATATGTTTCTTATCAATGATCAGCATCGTGACGTTCTGCTTGATGGCATCTAGCTTTTCCTGCTGTTCTGCCTGCTTCTTCTCAGCTTTCTTTCCGAGAAAATATAAGACAGCTAAAACAACAATCATAACGATCAGGATAATCAGCATGATTTTAGCAAATAAAGACAAAAGTATCCCTCCTCATTTTTAAATTCTGATTCTGTATATACTTATGTATAACGATTGTATTGTATCATTGTTACTTGGGAAGTGCAAGCGAAAATGAATCTTCTGTGAAAAAAGGATAAATCCCTTTTATTTGTGAACGAAATGTGTTATAAATGAAAGAGTGTCTGAGATAAAGTATGTTTATAAGAAAGCGTGCAGCAGACAGAATTATTAAGAAGATTGAGGTATGGATATGAAGAAAAAGTTGATAGCAGTTCTTGCCGGCGCTATGGTGATTTCATCTTTGGCAGGCTGCAGCAAATTAAGCGGTTCAAAAGAATTATCAAATGACAATATTAAGATTTCACAGTATAAAGGTGTTGAAGCAGAGAAAACAGAGGTTGCTGAAGTAACGGAAGAAAGTGTGGATGCAGAGATTCAATCTGTACTGTATGCCAACAGAATTGTAAATGATGCGGCAGACCGTCCGGCTCAGAGTGGAGATACGGTGTCGATCAATTATACAGGAACAAGTGAAGGAGAAGAGTTTGATTCCGGTACATTGGATGTAGAGATAGGAAGCGGGCGCATGATTCCGGGATTTGAAGATGGACTGATCGGACACAGTGTCGGAGAAAGTTTTGAGCTTAACCTGACATTTCCGGAGAGCTATACACCGGAGCTTGCCGGAAAGCCTGCGGTATTTGCCATTACAATCAATTCTATTACAACATATATGCTTCCGGAACTGAATGATCAGTTTGTACAGGATGTCTCAGAAGATGCTAAGACGGTAGAAGAATTTAAAAAGAGCATTAAAAAAGAGTTGAAAGAAAAAAATGAAGAAGCTGCAAAAACTTCTTTGGAGAACAATGCATGGCAGGTTGTATTAGATAATACAGAAGTAAAGAAATATCCGGAAAAACAGGTGCAGGAACAAAAAGAAGCATTAATTGCCCAATACAAACAGCTTGCAGAGATGAATGGTTTGGAATTTGCTGATTTTCTTTCTCAGACAATGAACGGAATGACAGAAGAAACTTTTGAGTCTGAGGCGGAAAAAGTTGCAAAACAGACAGTAAAACAGTCACTGGCAGTAGATCTGATCATGAAAAAAGAAAAATTGGAATTAAGTGAAAAAGAACTGGATAAAGTGATGAAAGAATACAAAGAAAAATTTGGATTTGAGTCAGTTGATGCTATGAAAGAGTCTATTGGAGAGGATGCACTTCTGAAGGATATCAATCTGAGTACAGTTAAGAAGTGGATAGCAGATAACTGCAAGCCAGTGGAGAAAACATCGAAATCGAAATAGAAGAAAATATAAAGGCATTTCATAAGAAAGAATGGTCTGAAAACAAAGTAAGTTTTGATATGTACCCAGAATCCTGGACACATTGATTTTATGAATTAGGCACAGCAAGATATGGATGTTTCCCTGTATTTTACAGGGGACATCCATTTTGCTTTAACTGCTAGTGAAAAAGATTCAAATGAATCATATTCTTTTTCATATCCATAATACATTTCGTTTTTTAATCTTCCGAAGAATGCCTCCATAATACAGTTATCATAGCAATTCCCTTTTCTCGACATGGATTGGATAATTCCGTGTTCTTTCAATGCATTTCTGAAATAAGCGTGTTGATATTGCCAGCCCTGATCCGAGTGAAATATTAATCCTTCTACAGTTGGAAATTTTTCAAACGCTTTAATAAGCATCCGTTGTATTTGTTCCAAGTTTGGATTTAGAGACAAATCATATGAAATAATCTCATTTGTATTCATATCTAAAATAGGAGAAATATAACATTTTCCCCACGCAAAACTAAACTGCGATACATCAGTAGTCCATTTTTGCAGTGGTGCAGTTGTTTTAAAATCTCTATTTATGATGTTATCAGCAACCTTTCCGACTTCGCCTTTATAGGAATGATATTTTTCTTTAGGACGTTTTCCAAGCAGCTTCATTTCATGCATAAGACGTTGAACTCGTTTGTGGTTCACTTTATGTCCTCGATTCACAAGTTCCCTATACACTCTGCGGACACCGTAACGTCCTTTATGAAATTTAAATATCTCTTGGATTTCACTCATCAATTCTTTATTTCTAATCTGCACTACATCTACTTTTTGTATCTCAAAGTAATAAGTAGATTTAGCCATTCCCATTGCTTTTAAAAGATGTTTTAATAGATATCCTTTTTCACGCAGTTCTTTGATGATTGCTGCTTTTTCGCCTTGAGTTGCGCAGCTTGCTTTTCTTCTCTCAAGGCGATTTCTTTTTTTATTACTTCATTTTCTGCTTTTATATATTCGAGTTCAGCTCGAAGACGAATAAACTCTTCTCGTTCTGATTCTGTAAGAGGTGTTGGATTCACATTCTTTTTCATTTGAGGCTCCTTGCTTGGTCGACCTTGCTTCATATTTACCAAACCATTATACCCCCTTGCTTTATATTTTTGAATCCATTGATACAATTGTCCCGGACTGATTCCATTTGAAAAGGCCACTTCTCTACATGAATTTCCAGCCAACACTTGAGCTACTAACTCATATCGTTTATCAGCATTCCAGACAGTGTTGAAATTTTTGTGCTTCAATGCCTCCGATCCACACGCCTCTTCAACTCGAACCCATTCACGTATTTTAGCATGGAATTTCCTTGTGGTAAGTCCTTCTGGCGTCTCTGGATACACTCCTTGCCTGTACATTTCAACACATTTTTGTTTGTACTCATATGAGTAACGCATAAAAATACCCTCCTTACTGGTTAGTCCAGTAAAGAGGGTACATATCA
>JAGZJD010000014.1 GCA_018365895.1 Lachnospiraceae bacterium
TGAATTGTGGGGAGATGAAGTGGATTCTATCCGTACTTTTGATGTGGAAAGCCAGCGTTCTATCGAGAATCTGGAAGAGGTTCTGATCTATCCGGCAACAGAGTTTCCAGAAGAAGATGCAAAAAGAAAGTCATTTCTTGAGTATTTTGATGCGAAAGATACGATTTTGTTTCTTGATGAGCCATCGAGATTACTAGAAAAGGGAAATGCAGTGGAGGAAGAGTTTGTTCAGGCTCAGACCAATCGATTTGAGAGCGGTTATCATGTATCAGAAGAAGAAATGAAACTCTTTTCAGTAAAAGAGATTGTAAAGAAGATGAATGTATTTTCGATGATAGGATTCTCTATGTTGGATACAAGGAATCCGGAATTTCAGATTAAAGACAGTTATCTTCTGACTACAAAGGGGGTAAATCCTTATAACAATAGCTTTGAGACGTTGACAAGAGATTTGAAGCGGCTCAAACGAAGCGGCTACCGGGTAATTCTTTTGTCGGGTTCCAGGACGAGGGCAAAACGTCTTGCGGAGGATCTGAGAGACTATGATCTGAGCAGTTTCTATAGTGAAGATCAGGAACGAGAAGTAGGTGCGGGAGAGATTATGGTGTCTTATGGCCATGTGACGGAAGGATATGAGTATCCGATGCTAAAATTCATGGTCATTTCAGAGACAGACATTTTCGGAAAAAAGAAAAAGAAACGAAAACGTAAGACGTATGACGGACAGCGGATACAGAGCTTCTCAGAATTAAAGGTTGGGGACTATGTGGTACATGAAACACATGGACTTGGAATTTATCAGGGAATTGAGAAGATGGAAGTGGATCGGGTAGCAAAAGATTATATTAAAATTGCCTATGCGGCGGGAGGAAATCTTTATATTCCCGCAACACAGCTTGATCTGATCCAAAAGTATGCCAGTGCAGATGCAAAAACGCCGAAGTTAAATAAGCTCGGCGGAACAGAGTGGAAAAAGACAAAAGCCCGTGTGCGAAGTGCTGTGCGGGATATTGCGAAAGATTTAGTAGAGCTTTACGCTGCAAGACAAAAGGAGCAGGGATTCCAGTATGGTCCGGATACAATCTGGCAGCAGGAATTTGAAGAAATGTTCCCGTTTGAGGAGACGGATGATCAGCTGGCAGCGATCGCAGCTACGAAGGAGGACATGGAAAGTACAAAGATTATGGATCGCCTTGTCTGCGGAGATGTGGGATACGGAAAGACGGAAATTGCAATCCGGGCAGCATTTAAAGCAGTGCAGGAAAGTAAACAGGTTGTATATCTTGTTCCAACAACGATCCTGGCTCAGCAGCATTATAATACCTTTTTGCAGAGAATGAAAGAATTCCCGGTACGGGTAGACCTGCTCTGCCGTTTCCGAACAAGTGCTCAGCAGAAAAAAACGATAGAAGATACGAAAAAAGGACTGGTAGACATTTTGATCGGAACACATCGCCTTTTGAGCGATGATATCGTGTATAAGGATCTGGGGCTGTTAATTATTGATGAGGAGCAGCGATTTGGGGTACAGCATAAGGAAAAGATCAAAAAATTAAAAGAAAACGTGGACGTATTGACATTAACGGCGACCCCGATACCGCGTACGCTTCATATGAGTCTGATCGGAATTAGAGATATGAGTGTTCTCGAAGAAGCACCAATGGATCGGATGCCGATTCAGACGTATGTAATGGAATATAGTGATGAGATGGTGCGTGAGGCGATTGAACGTGAGATTTCCAGGGGCGGACAAGTATATTATGTATACAATCGCGTTAATGATATTGAAGAGATTACAGATCGGATCAGGAAACTTGTTCCGGATGCGGTCGTAGAATATGCTCACGGGCAAATGCGGGAACATCAATTGGAAAAAATTATGTTTGAATTTATTAATGGTGAGATTGATGTGCTTATTTCCACAACAATCATTGAAACCGGACTTGATATTTCCAATGCCAATACAATGATTATTCATGATGCAGACCGTTTCGGTCTGTCACAGCTTTATCAGCTTCGCGGCAGAGTAGGACGTTCTAACAGAATGGCGTATGCATTTCTTCTCTATAAACGTGATAAGCTGCTGAAAGAAGTGGCAGAGAAAAGACTGGCGGCAATTCGTGAGTTTACCGATCTTGGTTCCGGATTTAAGATTGCGATGCGTGATCTGGAGATTAGAGGCGCGGGTAATCTGCTTGGAGCGGAACAGCATGGGCATATGGAGGCGGTGGGATATGATCTGTACTGCAAGATGCTGAATGAGGCGGTGAAACATCTGAAAGGAGAGCGGGAAGAGGAAGAAGATTTTGTGACAACACTGGATCTGAATATCGATGCGTTCATTCCTTCATCTTATATTGCAAATGAATATCAGAAACTTGATATTTATAAGAGGATCGCAGCAATCGAATCAGAAGAAGAAATGGATGATATGATTGAGGAGTTAATTGATCGTTTTGGGGATATTCCGAGAAAGGTACAGAAACTTTTGAATGTGGCGCTTTTGAAATCCCTTGCTCACAGCGCTTATGTGGCAGCAGTAGAACAAAAGGGAGATGTATTTCAGTTTACAATGTACGAAAAAGCGAAAGTGAATGCACAGCAGATTCCGGTACTTTTACAGAAATATAAAGGAGAGCTGCAGTTTAAGGTAGAGACGCCGCCATACTTTACTTATGAGAAGAAACGTAAGAATAAGGTGGAGAAAGATGAAGATATCCTTCAGCTTGTGAAACAGATTTTGACTGATATTAAAAGTCTTTCTTTTGGCTGGCAGAAACAATAATTTACAAAAGTAGGAGAAGCGTTTCCGGGGTACTTAAAACGTGAAAAATTTGTGATAAGCATTGATACTCATAAGAAAAAGGGCTATAATAGGATAGCTATTAAGTATCAGGAGGAAGAAGATGAAAGGCTTAAAGAAAAGAGTAGCAGCACTTGCGGCGGCAGCAGCGCTGGCGGTTTCAGGTGTTACTGGCTGCGGGACAGTGAATGCAGATAAAGTTATTGCAAAAGTAGACGATACAGAAATCACAATGGGACTTTTAAATTTCTATGTGCGCTATCAACAGGGTGTTTATGAGACAAATTATGCACAGATGATGGGCGGCATTGATGCGATGTGGTCTGCAGAAGTCGGTGAAGGGAAAACATATGAGCAGTCTATGAAGGAGACATCGATAGAGCTGCTGAAACAGATGTGTGTTTTGGAAGATCATATGGACGAATATGAGATTACTCTGACAGAAGAGGAGAAGGCAAAGATTAAGCAAGCTGTCGAAGATTTTGTAAAAGCCAATAAAGAAGAGGAACTAGAGGCGATTTCAGGAGATGCGGAGACGGTGGAACGCCTTCTTACCCTTATGACGGAGCAAAAGAAGATGCATGACGCAATTACTGCAAAAGCAGATATGGAAGTTTCTGATGATGAGGCAAGACGCAAAGGAATGCAGTATGTACTTTTCTCTTTTACAAAGACAAAAGATGATGGAACAACTGAGACAATGACAGCGGAAGAGAAAAAGGAGCTGAAGAAAGAAGCGGAAGCATTTGCAAAGAGTGTCAAAAATGAAAAAGACTTTGAGGCATTTGCGGAGAAAAACGGATATTCAGCAGTAGATTCTTCGTTCGGAGAGGGTACGACAGCGCCGACAGAAGATATGGTAAAACAGTTGAATGAATTAAAAGTGGGCGGAACAACAGATGTATTTGAGTCAGACAACGGTTACTATGTTGGACGTGTAACAAGTGAACTTGATCGGGACGCAACAGATCAGCGAAAAGAAACCATTATACAGGAACGCAAGCAGGAGAAATTCAAAGAAGTATACGAAGGCTGGGAGAAAGAAGCTGACATTACAGAAGATAAGAAGCTTTTGGAGAAGCTTGACTTTGAGAAACAGGGAGTAACGCTTAAGACGGAAGAGGCGGATGCGGAAAATAAAGACGCAGACAGTGCAGATACCGGAAGCGCTGAGGATAGTACAGACACGACAGAAGAATAGAAAACAAAATATGTTTATGAATGGGACTATGAGAAATCATAGTCCTTTTTTGTTATCTAAAGAAAATCATCAGAAATTCAGACTAAATATTTAAAAAGTCTTAATAATTCCATTCATAGATTTTAATTTTGCTCCTGTATGATAAAAGCAGATTAGAAAAGAAGACAAAAGAAGAAAAATGACGGCAATGGGAGGATGAGTCATGGAGAAAAAAGGATTTAGAAGGGCAGTAAATGTAGTTACGATATTATGTACGGCAGCTATGATTTCATTCGTTATCTATGGATTGAAAAGTGGAATTTTTACAAATAGAACGATGATGGAAGAACTGGTAAGCCGGGGAGGTATATGGGGACCGATTACTTTTATGATTATTCAAATGGTACAGGTAGTTGTCCCGGTCATTCCAGGAGGAATTACATGTGCGGTGGGAGTTGTTGTGTTTGGTCCATGGTACGGACTGCTTTATAACTACATTGGCATTGTGGCAGGTTCCTGTATTAACTTTTATCTGGCCCGCCGATATGGCCAGTGTCTTGTGAAATTCTTTGTGAAGGAAGAAACGTACAATAAATATATTACATGGTTGGAAAAGGGGAAAAAATTCGACAAATTTTTTGCTGCGGCGATTTTCTTCCCATGTGCACCGGACGATGTGCTCTGCATGATTGCGGGTTTAACAAAAATGTCCTGGAAGAAATTTTCCGCTATCATCCTGCTTGGCAAGCCGGCTTCGATTGCAGCATACAGCATGGCGCTTGTTTATGCGGGAGGATTTTTATCAGGCTTACTTGGGTAGTGTCAGAAGGAAGAGAGGAAAAAGGTATGAAAATTTTAATTACAAGTGATTTATTTGAGGCAACCATTAACGGTGTTGTTACATCTGTAAAAAATCTGGAGCGGGAACTGACAGCCCAGGGACATGAAGTAAAGATTCTGACAGTATCCAATAGCTGTGTTTCCTACCGGAAAGAAAATGTGTACTATATTATGTCTGTGCCTTCCGGCATTTATCCGGATATCCGGATTCCGGTATCACGGGGCAGCGAATATGTGCGGGAGTTGATTGCATGGAAACCGGATGTGATCCACAGCCAGTGTGAATTTTTTACTTTTGGATATGCGAAACGAATTGCCAAAGAGACCGGTGCAGTGCTGCTTCATACATATCACACATTATATGAACAATATACGGAATATGTTCCGATAGGAAAATCCATTGGCCGTGCAGCTCTTGGGAACTGGATGCGGATGCGGTTAAAGCCGGTGAATATGATTATTGCACCTACAAAAAAAGTCGAGAAAACGCTGCGGGAATATGAAATGGAGCAGGATATTACAGTTATTCCATCTGGAATAGAAATACAAAAGTTTATGGAGAAAGAAAATAATATCGTTTCAAAGGCGATTCGTGAGAAGTACGGAATTGAAGAAGAGAAGAAAGTGATTTTAAGTCTTGGACGGCTTGGATTTGAGAAGCGGATTGAAGAACTGCTCTTCGGAATGCAGGAGCTTTTGAAGACGAGGAAAGAAGTGATTCTGATGATCGTGGGAGGCGGACCGGCAAGAGAGAGTCTTAAGAAAACAGCAAGGGAGCTTGGAATTGAAGGATCCGTGCGGTTTACAGGAATGGTTTCACCGGAGGAAACAAAAGACTACTATCAGATGGCAGATATTTTTGTATGTGCTTCCACAAGCGAGACACAGGGACTTACTTATATTGAAGCGATGGCAAGCGGTCTTCCTCTTGTCTGCAGGAAAGACGATTGTCTGGATGGTGTGCTGGAAGAGGGGAAAAATGGATTTGCTTATGAAACACTGGAAGAATTTGCGGCAGGGATTGTGACGCTGATTGATCAGAAAAACGTATATAAAAATGCAGTCATAAGAAGCCGTCAGATTGCAGAGGAATTTGGAACAAAGCGGTTCGGAACAAGGGTAGAGAGCTGTTATTATCACACATTATTGAAAAGAAGGTATGAAGAATATGAAAGTTTTGTTATATGCAAAAAACAGGCAGGTCGTTTTAAAGAGCGGTGTTGGGCGCGCTATGGTCATGCAAGAAGAATCTCTTAGGAGAAATGGCGCTAGTGTGACAATGGATCCGTCAGATTTGTATGATATTGTACATATTAATACCATTTTTCCAAGTGATTACCGAATGGCAAAACGGGCAAAGCGGCAAGGGAAAAAAGTAGTCTATCATGCACATTCTACGGAGGAAGATTTTCGCAATTCGTTTATTGGATCGAATATGATTTCCCCATTGTTTCGAAAGTGGATTACAAAATGCTATAAGACCGGGGACTTGATTTTGACACCGACAGAATATTCCAAGTCGCTGCTGAAAGGATATGGGATTGACAATGAAATTGAAGCAATCTCCAACGGAGTAGACACGAATCTTTTTCAGAAAAATGAAGCTGCACGAATTTTATTTCGCAGAAAATACGGATTTGGAGCAGAAGAAAAACTGATTATGTCAGTAGGACTTTATTTTGAGCGGAAAGGAATTCTGGATTTTGTGGCTCTGGCAGAACAGATGCCGGAGTATCAGTTTCTCTGGTTTGGGTATACACCGGATAGCCAGATTCCGAAAAAAGTAAGGGAAGCTGTCCATAAGAAGCTGTCGAATCTGCATTTTATGGGATATCTGCCGAAGGAAGAACTGCAGATGGCATACAGCAGTTGCGATTTGTTCTTCTTTCCGTCTTATGAAGAGACAGAGGGAATAGTTGTTTTGGAGGCATTGGCGTCCGAGATTCCGGTACTTTTAAGAACGATTCCGGTATATGATGATTGGCTGATCAATGGAAAGGATGTCTATAAAGGGAAGAATCTAAAAGATTTTCAGGAGAAGATTCCTGAGATTCTGAATGGAACACTCCCGGATCTGACGCAGCAGGGGAGAAAATGTGCAGAAGAGCGGGATGTGATGTGTCAGGCGAAGAAATTATATCATTTCTATGAGAAACTCAATGCAGATCGGGAAAGAGAAAATGAAGCCAGAGAGATCTGTCTGAAACAGAATTGTCATAAGAATATGGAATTATCATAAAAAATATATTGCAATAAAAAAGGACAGCATTCATTCGTGGAAAATGCTGTCCCAAATATTTTTACTGGAAATAAGACATGAGAATTTCGTTCACAAGCTTGCCATCTGCTTTGCCTTTGACTTTTGGCATCAGGACTTTCATAATCTTGCCTTTGTCTTTCGCGGTCGGAGCTTCTATCTGAACTTCCTGTAATGTCTCGTCAATGATCTGACGAATCTCAGCTTCGTCCATCATCTTTGGAGCAAACTGTTCAAGCACCTGGATGCGCTGTCTGCATTCGTTGATGATGTCTGTCCGGTCTTCAGGAGTTAATTCTAAAGTTTCTTTTGTTTGCTTGATCTCTTTTAATACTACCTGGATTTCTTCCTCTTCCGTCAGATCTGCACGCTTGTCAATAGCTTTGTTCTTAAGGGCAGATAAGAGAAGAGAAAGGGATTCCTTTGTCTCTTTATCACTTGCCTTCATCGCTGCTACCATAGCGCTTCTTACTTTATCTGTCATACTCATGATGTATTCCTCCTAACATTTTTGAATAGTTTTATTATACACAAAAGTCAGGCAGAATACCAGAGAGAAGATTGTATTTCCAAAGAGAGTTTTGTATAATAAATAAAGAATGTCTTACAGGAGAAAGAACATGAAAGAACATATTTTAATTGTAGATGATGAAAAGGAGATTGCAGATCTTCTGGAGCTGTATCTTGGTAATGACGGGTTTTTGATCCATAAATTCTATAACGGAGCAGATGCGCTTGAGTGTATTCGCACAACGAAGCTTGATCTGGCAATTTTAGATGTGATGCTGCCGGATATTGACGGGTTTCGAATCTGCCAGAAAATCCGCGAGGAACATTTTTATCCGGTCATCATGCTGACAGCAAAGGTGGCAGATGCGGACAAGATTATGGGGCTGACGATCGGTGCAGATGATTATATTCTGAAACCATTCAATCCGCTGGAAGTCATTGCACGCGTGAAGACTCAGCTTCGCCGGTATAAGAGGTATAATCAGGCAGAACAGTCCAAACAAACAGAAGAGCGGGAGCAGGAGTATGATATTCGTGGCTTATTGATTAATAAAGAAACGCATAAGTGTACACTGTATGGAAAAGAAGTGCCGCTGACGCCGCTGGAATTTGAAATTCTCTGGTACCTTTGTGAATACCGCGGGAAGGTAGTGGCGTCTGAAGAATTGTTCGAAGCAATCTGGGGCGAAAAATATTATGACAATAACAATACGGTTATGGCGCATATCGGAAGAATCAGGGAGAAACTGCATGAACCGGCGCGGAATCCGAAGTTTATAAAAACTGTGTGGGGAGTGGGGTATCAGATTGAGTAAGAAAGAAAGTAATACAGTACGTCAGTCGGTCTATCGGATTTTCCGAAGATATCTGGTGAAATTAATTGCAGGGATGATCGGCTTTCCGATTTTGATGTTTGCTGGATATCTCTTTATGATGGCAGTGTTTTCTTCAATTACATGGTATCCGGGTCCGCTGTACGATTTCCTGAAATGGATTGAAATGCGGATTGAACTGTTTTTTATTTTATGCATGATGGTGGGATATCTGCTCATGGTATTATGGTATTTGCGGAAACCGTTTCAATATCTGATCGATGTACTTACAGGTGTGGAGAGTATTTACAAAGAACAGGGAGAGATGATTGAGCTGTCTCCGGATCTGCGGGATGCAGAAATGCATTTGAATAAAGTAAAGTCCGCTGTGGACCGAAATGCCAGAGCGGCAAAAGAGGCAGAACAGAGGAAGAATGATTTGATCGTTTATCTGGCCCATGATTTAAAAACTCCGCTCACTTCTGTGATCGGTTATTTGACTCTGCTGCGGGATGAACAGCAGATTTCGGAAGAGCTAAGAGAGAAATATTTATCTATTACGCTTGAGAAAGCAGAGCGGCTTGAGGATCTTATCAATGAATTTTTTGAGATTACGAGATTTAATTTGTTCAATCTTACGCTTGAGAAAAGCCGTGTGAATCTGACGCGGATGCTTGAGCAGCTGACATTTGAATTTCAGTCTATGTTGGATGAGAAACATCTGACATGCCGGCTTGATGCACCGAAAGATGTGATGATCGTCTGCGATGCCGGGAAACTGCAGCGAGTATTTGACAATCTGCTGCGAAATGCAGTCAACTACAGTTATGAAGATGAAGAAATCGTATTTTCGGTAAACTATGCTAAAGATCAGAAAGGAATGCTTTGCATTACCTGTACAAACCGTGGTGTAACGATCCCATCGGAAAAGCTGTCAAGAATTTTTGAACAATTCTATCGGCTGGACACTGCAAGGACGACGAAGAGCGGAGGTGCTGGTCTCGGTCTTGCGATTGCCAAAGAGATTGTGGAACTGCATGGTGGAACAATCACAGCCTACAGTGCTGAGGAAGTGATTCGGTTTGAGATTCAGCTGCCTTGCGGTGAAACCGGAAGCTTCGGAGCATCTTCATAAAATCTAAAGAATTTACGGAGAAATTTGTATTATATCTGTGAGGAGAAACGAAAAATTGACCTCTTTACTTTTGATAAAATCATGTTATCAAAAGTAAGGAGGTTTTTATTTTATGAAAATAGCAGTATTATTCGGAGGCTGTTCTACAGAATATCCGGTTTCATTACAGTCTGCACATGCAGTACTTAGTCATTTAGATGAAAAAACATATGAGGTGATCCGAATCGGGATCACAAGAGAGGGAAAATGGTATCGATATTCAGGAGCTTTGGACAGACTGCTGGATGATAGTTGGCATGAGCAGGAAGAGGAGTTATGCCAGGCAGTCATATCTCCGGACAGAAGTCATCATGGTGTGCTGGAATGGAGAGACGGAAAAATGCAGGTGATAAAAATTGACGCTGCATTTCCGATGCTTCACGGAAAAAATGGGGAAGACGGAACGGTACAGGGGCTTCTGGAGCTTGCAGGAATTCCGGTGATAGGATGCGGCATGCTGGCCTCGGCAATTTGTATGGATAAAGACAGAGCACATTGTCTGGCAGAAGAGGCAGGCATTCGCGCACCAAAGGCAGTTGTGATTTCGAAAGCACAGTGGCTGGAAGCAAAGCACGAATCAGAACTTCTTTTGAAAATCAAAGAGCAGATCTGGGAGATCAGCTATCCTGTTTTTGTGAAACCTGTTCGTGCAGGATCTTCTTTTGGAATTACAAAAGTTTATAAAGAAACGGAATTGTTTGATGCAATGGAAAATGCTTTCACACATGACAGCGAAGTGATTGTAGAAGAGACGATTGCAGGGTTTGAAGTAGGATGTGCAGTTCTCGGAACCGAAGAACTTCTGACAGGACGTGCAGATGAGATTGAGCTGACGGAAGGATTTTTTGATTATACAGAAAAATATACATTAAAGACATCTAAGATCCATATGCCGGCAAGAATTGATGAGGAGACGGAGCGTAAAATACAGGAAACGGCAAAGCGGATCTATCGGGCGCTTGGATGCAGCGGGTTTGCCAGAGTCGATATGTTTCTGACACCGGAGCGTGAACTTATCTTTAATGAGGTCAATACGATTCCGGGATTTACGTCTCATAGCCGTTATCCGAACATGATGAAAGGAATCGGGATGGGATTTGCAGAGATTCTTGACAAATTGATTCAGGTATCTGTCAAATGCCGGTAAGGAGGATGTGATGAGAGAAGTGTGTTTTCGAAAAGAGGATGTGTACCGTGGAGATCTGATTCTTGTAAATGAAGATTTTGCTTTGAAAAGGAAAAATGCAGTACAGCGCCTTGTTCCGGCAGACAGCAGATATCCGGAAGTTTTGCTCGGGAACAGAGCGGCTTCGATGCTTGCATGTCTTATTCGGGAGATTTGCGGAGAAGCAGAAATCATTCCCGTCAGCGGTTACCGCTCATTTGAAGAGCAGACAAAGATTTATGAAGACGCGCTGCTGGAACATGGAGAAAGCTTTACAAGAAAGTATGTGGCGCTTCCGGATCACAGTGAGCATCAGACAGGACTTGCAATTGATGTTGGACAGGCGGTAACAGAACTGGATTTTATTTGTCCGGAGTTTCCTTATGAGGGAATCTGTCAAAAATTCCGGGAGAAAGCGCCGAGATATGGGTTTGTAGAGCGCTATGGAAAAGAGAAGGAAAACGTTACAAAAATCGGCTGGGAACCATGGCATTTTCGATATGTGGGAGTACCGCATGCAAGGTTTATGAAAGAACATGCGATTTGCCTGGAAGAATATATTGAACTGATCAGGCAGTATCCGTATCCGGAAAAGGCATTGGAAATAAAAGGGGAGGAATGGACGGCATCCGTTTCTTATCTGCGGCAGAGTACAGAGGAAATGTTTGTCACATTGCCGGAAGATATACTGTATCAGGTATCGGGCAATAATGTAGACGGGTTCATTCTGACCGTATGGAGTGAAAATACGAATGGAGAGTAAAACAAAAGAATATGCAGGCATTGATGTGTTTCGGGTGGTGGCTGCAGTTCTGGTAGCAGCAATCCATATTTCGCCGCTGGCATCTTATAACGAACTGGCAGATATGGCGCTGACAAAGATAGCGGCGCGCACGGCAGTTCCGTTTTTCTTTATGACAACAGGATTCTTTTTGCTTGGAGGAAAGGAAGACGAAAGAAGACGATACGAACATTTGAAACTGGGAGTAGCGGTTACCGGATGGCTTTTATATACATTTGGAATGAAAGCAACGTGGAAGTGTGTGCTTGTGCTCTATCTGGCAGGGCTGTTAGGCGATAGCTATTATGGCATATCACATAATCTTCCCATTGTGTGTTCGGTATATGAAATGATCTTTCATGTATGCGATTATACGAGAAATGGTTTGGAAAGAGAAAACTTAGATCATAAGAAAGAGGGACAGCTATGAGAAAGGAAACAATGAAAAAAGACCGGGCATGGATAGAAGTGAATCTGAAACAGTTACAGAAAAATGCAGAAATCATTCAAAAATTCCTGAAAGAAGGCTGCGAACTGATGGCAGTTGTGAAAGCCAATGGGTACGGTCATGGAGCTGTAGAGACGGCAAAGGCATTAAATGCTGTTGGAGTTTGCTCTTTTGCAGTGGCAACGATTGATGAAGGAATTGTACTTCGGCGGGAAGGAATTTGCGGAAAAATTCTAATCCTCGGCTATACAGATCCGGAGAGAGCGGAAGAATTAAAGAAATACGAACTCTGTCAGACGATTATCAGTCTGCCGTATGCGGATGCACTAAAAAGGCGGGAACAGGGACTGCAGGCAGAAGTAAAGATTGACACGGGGATGCATCGGCAGGGAGTGAGATGGGATCAGTTTCGAGATATAAAAAGACTCTTTTTAGATCCGGCATTTCATATCTGCGGCATGTATACGCATTTTTGTGCAGCAGACAGCCAAGAAGAACAAGATATGTTATTTACGAAGGAACAGATTAGAAGATTTGAGGAAGTAGTGAAATATTTACGATCAGAACAAATCCCGCTTCCGTCGCTGCATATGCAGAGCAGCTATGGACTTGTGAATTACCCGGAACTTGTATGTGACTATGCAAGAATTGGGATTCTCCTTTATGGGAGTCTTTCATCAGGCAGGGATGAAGTGCGTGTGGAGATTCCGGTTTCGCCGGTTATGGAGATAAAAGCAAGGGTAACTTCCGTGCGGGAACTTGAGGAAGGAGAACAGGCAGGATATGGACGGGCATTCCAGGCTGAGAGAAAAACAAAGCTTGCCTGTATCTCTGTCGGATATGCGGACGGTTTGCCAAGAACGCTGTCATGTGGAAAAGGAGAAGTGCTGGTGCATGGAAAACGCGTTTCGCTTGTGGGAAGAATCTGTATGGATCAGGCGCTGATTGATGTGACAGAAATAGAAGATGTAAAAGGAGGCGACGTTGTGACATTGATCGGACGAGACGGTAAAGAAGAAATTCGGATGTCAGAACTGGCAGACCGGGCAGGAACAATTGCAAATGAATTGTTTAGCCGACTTGGCAGCAGACTGAAACGGATCTATCATTTTTAAAAACAGGATGAAGCAGATGCGAAAATGGTAAAGAAAATTTTGCATAAGAAATCCTTCATTTGCAGATACTATTCCCAGAAATGGAAAGAATAGTCAATGGAGGATTTTTTATATGAAAGCAACAGGAATTGTGCGCAGAATTGATGATCTGGGGCGTGTTGTGATCCCGAAGGAAATTCGAAGGACGCTTCGCATCCGGGAGGGAGATCCGCTGGAAATTTTTACAGACCGGGAAGGAGAGATTATTTTGAAAAAATATTCGCCTATTGGTGAAATGGGAACGTTCGCAGGAGTATATGCGGAATGTCTTGCCCAGACAACAGGAAGTCTCGTATGTATCTGCGATAAGGATCAGGTCATTGCAGCAAGCGGCAGCAGAAGAAAAGAACTGGCAGAGAAATATATTACAAAGGAGCTAACACAAGCCATTGAAAAGAGAGAACTATTAAGAAGCGGCGCGGGAGAAGTGTCTTATGTACCGATTACAGAGCAAGAACGGGAAGCATATGAACAGGAACTCATCTGTCCGGTCATCTGTGAAGGAGATACGATTGGAGCTGTGATTTTACTTGGGCGGGAAGGAAGCGCTGTTTTTGGAGAGTCGCAGGAGAAACTTGCCCGCTGCGCAGCAATTTTTCTTGCAAGACAGATGGAACAATAGGTAAGAATCGGTCATATTCAAAATAAGAAGAGCATACCCTTTGATAACAGCAAAGATATCGTTTGGGCGTTGTATCGGGAAAGGGGTAGAAAGATATGGACAAAAAGTTAAGAACAGATATGAGGATGGTACAAATGATGAAAGCACTTCTGGCATCGTATGTGGTGACGGGAGTGCTTCTTGTTTTGTTGGCAGCAATGCTGTTTTGGCAAAATTTGGATGAGAGTAAAGTATCCTTAGGGATTAAGGTTGTTTATTTTATTTCTACATTTTTGGGCGGATTTATCATGGGGAAAATTGCAGGACAAAGACGTTATCTCTGGGGAATTTTTGTTGGAATCTGTTATTTTCTTCTGTTGGCAGTGATTTCTTTTGGGATTTACAGAACATTTCAGGGAAGTACAGCGAATATTTTTATGATCTGCCTGCTCTGTGTTGGAGGGGGAATGTTTGGAGGAATGGTTTCGTGAAAAAAATACTTTTAAAACAGATATAAATATGCTATACTGTATGAGATTAATATTATGCGTGAGGAGGAACAAGAAATGAAACATATTAAAACATTGAATACACAGACACTCAATCAGACATTGAAAAAAGGTGGATGCGGAGAATGCCAGACATCTTGCCAGTCTGCTTGTAAGACATCCTGCACAGTAGGAAACCAGACTTGCGAACACAGCAAATAAATTACATATTTGAGATGTGTGAGAGCAGCGGCTTAGGTCGCTGCTTGTTATTGTTATAGAATTTATATAGAAAGGGGTAACTGTTGTGATTCATCAGTACCAGAACAATGGATACCGGATCGTACTTGATGTCAACAGCGGCGCCGTACATGTTGTAGATGAGCTTGTGTATGATGTGATTGCTGTACTTGACAGCATGAAAGAAGATAAGACAGAGGCGATGCTTCAGGAAGAAAGTACTGTCCGTGAAGTAAGAGAGAAGTTGGAGGAGAAATATCCTGCAGAAGAGCTTACAGAAGCTCTCGAAGACATTACAGAGCTTGTAAGAGAAGGAAAGCTGTTTACAAAAGACATTTATGAGCCGATCATCGAGGATGTAAAGAAGCGGAAAACAGTTGTGAAAGCGCTTTGTCTTCACATTGCACATGACTGTAATCTTGCGTGCAAATATTGCTTCGCAGAAGAAGGAGAATATCACGGAAGACGGGCGCTCATGTCTTATGAGGTTGGAAAGAAAGCGCTTGATTTCTTGATTGCGAATTCCGGAAGCAGAAGAAACCTGGAAGTCGATTTCTTTGGTGGAGAACCGCTTATGAACTGGCAGGTTGTGAAAGACCTTGTGGCATATGGAAGAGAGCAGGAAAAGCTCCATGACAAACATTTCCGTTTTACTGTTACAACGAACGGTGTGTTGCTAAATGATGAGATCCAGGATTTTATTAATAAAGAGATGGATAATGTTGTACTGAGTCTTGATGGAAGAAAAGAAGTCAATGACTTTATGCGTCCGTTCCGAAATGGAAAAGGAAGCTATGATCTGATCGTGCCGAAGTTCCAAAAGCTTGCAGACAGCAGAGATCAGGAACGTTATTATGTACGAGGTACGTTTACAAGAAATAATCTGGATTTTTCAGAGGATGTGAAGCATTTCGCAGAACTTGGATTTAAGCAGATGTCTATCGAACCGGTAGTCGGAGATGAGTCTGAGCCGTATGCGATCCAGAAAGAAGATCTTCCTAAGATTTTTGAAGAGTACGATAAGCTTGCGAAGTATATGATCGAGCGCGAGAAGGAAGGAAAAGGTTTTAACTTCTTCCATTTTATGATCGATCTGACAGGCGGACCGTGTATTTATAAGAGAATGTCCGGATGTGGATCCGGAACAGAATATCTTGCGGTAACACCGTGGGGAGACTTATATCCTTGTCATCAGTTTGTTGGTGAAGATGATTTCCTGATGGGAAATGTAGACGAAGGAATTACGAAACCGGAGATTGCGGATCATTTCCGTGACTGCAATGTGTACACAAAAGAAAAATGTAAAAATTGTTTTGCAAAATTCTATTGCAGCGGTGGATGCGCAGCTAATGGTCATAAGCTCTGTGGTTCTATCAATGACGTATATGAAGTCGGCTGTGAGTTGGAACGCAAGAGAGTAGAGTGTGCAATTATGATTAAGGCAGCTCTGGCAGAGGAAAGGATGTAAGTGATGAAGAAAAATAAAGGCATAGGCGTCCTGATTGCAACGGCAGCAGTAATTGCGCTTCTTGCATTTACAACGATTGTCGGCTTCGGACCGAAGAAAACAGGTGCGGCAGAGCACATTAAGCTTGGACTTGATCTTGCCGGCGGTGTCAGCATCACCTACCAGGCACAAGGGGATAAGATTACACAGGAAGCAATGGACGATACTATCTATAAGCTTCAGAAACGTGTAGATCAATATAGTACAGAGGCAACTGTTTATCAGGAAGGCGATGACCGGATCAATATTGAAATTCCGGGTGTATCTGATGCAAATAAAGTATTAACAGAACTTGGAAAACCAGGCTCACTCTATTTTATTGCTCACAAAGATGCAGAAGGCAATGAGAACTATACATTAGATACTGCAACAGGAGAGTATAAGCTGACAAAAGAACTCAGTGAACTTCAGGAAAATGGCGGAATTGTACTAAATGGTACAGACGTGACTTCTGCAAAGGCTGGACAGTATGAAGATCAGCAGTCAGGTGCGGCACAGTATGTAGTAGAACTGACTTTGACAAAAGAAGGTACAAAGAAATTTGCAGAAGCAACAAAAACAGCTTTTGAAGCCGGCAAAGATACGATTGGTATTTATTATGATGATACATTTGTCAGTGTGCCGAGCGTAAATGGCGAAATTTCCGGAGGAACAGCAGAAATTACCGGTATGGCAAATTTTGAAGAGGCAGAAAACCTTGCTTCCACAATTCGTATCGGAGGGCTTCAGTTAGAACTTCATGAGCTACGTTCTAATGTTGTCGGTGCACAGCTTGGAGAAGAAGCGGTATCTACAAGTTTAAAAGCAGGTGCGATCGGACTTGCGATTGTCATCATTTTTATGTGTGTGGTATATCTGCTTCCGGGACTTGCTTCCGGACTTGCTCTTTTAATTTACACAGGATTGACGCTGGTTGTGTTAAACGCATTTGATATTACGCTGACACTTCCGGGAATTGCGGGTATTATTTTGTCTATCGGTATGGCGGTAGATGCCAATGTTATTATCTTCGCACGAGTGCGGGAAGAACTGGCAGCAGGAAGAACGGTCCGTACAGCATTAAAAACCGGATTTGAAAAAGCACTTTCTGCGATTATCGACGGTAATGTTACAACACTCATTGCAGCTCTTGTATTGGGATTGAAGGGTACCGGAAGTGTAAAAGGATTTGCACAGACATTGGCACTTGGTATTGTGCTTTCGATGTTCACAGCAATCTTTGTGACGAAATTTATTGTAAATGCCCTGTATGCCGTAGGATTCCGTGATGTAAAATTCTACAATCCAAAGAGTGGTAAAGGAAGTATTGATTTCCTTGCTAAGAAGAAATATTTCTTTGCATTTTCTATTGCAATTATGGTAATTGGATTTGGAATTATGGGATTCAATGCAAGTCAGGGAAAAGGTGCGTTTAATTACAGCCTTGATTTCAAGGGAGGAACTTCTACAAACGTAACCTTTGATAAAGAATATACATTGAAAGAAGTAGATGCGGAAATTATTCCTGTCATTGAAAAGATTACAGGAGATAAGAATGTACAGCAGCAGATTGTAAAAGGGACAACACAGGTTATCTTTAAAACTCAGACACTGGATCTGGAGACAAGAGAAAAACTTTCTAAAGCGCTCGTAGAGAAGTTTGGCGCCAAAGAAGATCAAATTACGACAGAAAATATCAGTTCAACAGTTAGTAAAGAGATGCGCGCCGATGCAGTTGTTGCAGTTGTGATCGCGGCAATCTGTATGCTTCTTTATATCTGGTTCCGATTCAGTGATATCCGTTTTGCTACGAGTGCAGTTACAGCGCTGCTTCATGATGTGCTTGTTGTTATTGCATTTTACGGTGTGGCGAGAATTTCTGTCGGAACGACCTTTATTGCATGTATACTGACGATTGTCGGATATTCAATCAATGCAACGATTGTTATTTTTGACCGTATCCGTGAGGAGTTAAAGACAATCCATGGAGTGAAGACAAAAGAGAAGATTCAGGAAGTGGTCAACCGCAGTATTACAAGAACATTGACGAGAAGTATTTATACTTCCCTGACAACTTTTATTATGGTAGCAGTACTTTATGTTATGGGTGTAAGTTCCATTAAAGAATTTGCGCTTCCGCTTATGGTAGGAATTGTTTGGGGTGCATATTCTTCTGTATGTATTACAGGTTCACTGTGGTATCTTATGAAGACAAAAATTGGTAAAAATAAAATAGCAGAATAAAAATACAGGAGGGTGTTCCGGAAGGCGGAACGCCCTTTTTGGATAAATGGGGCATTTATATGGAAAAATGGTTTATTTTAAGAAAAGGCGCAGATTTTCAGAAAATCGGAAAAAAATTCGGAATCAGCCCGAGACTTGCCTGTCTGATCCGGAATCGCGATGTAATATCCGAAGAGGAAATTCATAACTATTTGTATGGAACGATCGCAGATCTTCTCGACGGAATGTTGATGAAAGATATGGATGTTGCGGTTGAAATTCTCTGCGAGAAGATACGCGGAGGCGATGCGATCCGAATTATTGGCGATTATGATATTGATGGAGTAAATGCAACGTATATTTTATCAGAAGCAATCAGAAGGCTTGGCGGAAATGTAGATACGGATATTCCCGATCGGATGAAAGACGGGTATGGATTGAATCGGGATCTGATCGATCGGGCATTGGAAGCAAAAATCGATACAATTGTGACATGTGATAATGGAATTGCGGCGGCATCGGAAATTGCTTATGCAAAGGAAATGGGACTGACAGTTATTGTGACAGATCACCATGAAATTCCATTTGAGGAGACGGCAAAAGGGCGTAAATATCATCTGCCGCCGGCAGATGCGGTGGTAGATCCAAAGCAGGAAGGGTGTCCTTATCCGTTTAAAGGGCTTTGCGGTGCAGCGGTGGCCTATAAACTTATGGAGGCAGTATACAATGTAATGGCAGGCGATGCGGATGAAATTGATGATCTCATGGAAAATGTGGCAATTGCTACAGTAGGAGATGTGATGGATCTTGTTGGTGAAAATCGTATTTTTGTGAAGCAGGGCTTGGAAATGCTCCGACGGACAAAAAATCATGGATTAAAAGCTTTGATGGAAGTGACAGGTGTAGATCCGGAAACTGTCGGAACATATCAGATTGGCTTTGTCATTGGACCATGTATTAATGCGGGAGGACGTCTGGATACTGCAAAAAGAGCGCTGCGACTTCTGGAGGCTTCAGATAAGCGGGACGCAGATATTCTGGCAGGAGAGTTAAAGGCTTTAAATGATAATCGGAAGGATATGACAGAAAAAGCAGTAGAACTGGCGGCGGCTCAGGCAGAAGAATTGTATCCGGAAGATCGGGTGCTTGTATTGTATCTTCCGGACTGCCATGAAAGTCTGGCAGGTATTGTAGCCGGAAGAATCCGAGAGCGGTATCATAAACCGGTGTTTGTTTTGACAAAGGCGGAGGATGGAATTAAAGGTTCCGGACGTTCTATTGAAACATATCATATGTATGAAGAAATGAACCGCTGCAGTGAATTATTTACAAAATTCGGTGGACATAAACTGGCGGCAGGGGTTTCTATGCCGGAAGAGAATCTAGAGAAATTCCGAAGCAGTTTAAATCATCTCTGCAGACTGACAGAGGAAGACCTGATTGAAAAAGTAAGTATTGATATGCAGATGCCATTGGGAGCAGTAACAGAAGCTTTTGTAAATGAGATAGAATTATTAGCGCCATTTGGAAAAGGAAATCGCAAACCGCTGTTTGTGGAGAAAAATCTGGAAATTTTGGAAGCAAGGATACTTGGTAAAAATAAAAATGTTTTAAAAATGTATGTGAGAGATAGTGTCGGTACCTGTCTGGAAGCAATGTATTTTGGAGATATTGAAGGATTTTATACCTATGTAGAATCTGTGTATGGGACAGTGGAAGGAGCCAGGATGGCATTTACCTATTATCCGGGGATCAATGAGTACAGGGGACAGAAAAAAATGCAGATTGTTGTCCAAAATTATCGATAATTAATTTGATTACAAAGGAATAATTTGAATATTGCAGGGAAGAGTGGTATAATAAAATACACGTTTTTTATTTGTACGAAGGAATGGGAGGGAAGAGAGATGGAAGAAGAAAGCAAGAAGATTGAGAATCCGGCATTAAAGATTGTAGATGGACACGCAGTCAAAGATCCAAAAGATTATCAGGATCCGGATGAACTTTATGATGTTCTGATCGAAAGGATCCGGCAATACCATCCGTCAGCAGACCTCACGATCGTACAGAAAGCCTATCAGCTTGCAAAAGATGCTCACGAAGGACAGTTCCGAAAGTCAGGAGAACCTTATATCATTCACCCACTCTGGGTAGGGATTATTCTTGCCAATCTGGAATTGGACAAAGAGACAATTGTTGCAGGAATTTTACATGATGTTGTGGAAGATACGGTAATGACATCAGAAGAGATTGCAGCACAATTTGGAGAGGAAGTTGCGCTGCTTGTGGAAGGTGTCACGAAGATTGGCCAGCTGTCATATTCAAAGGATAAGGATAAGCTTGAGATGCAGGCAGAGACGTTGCGTAAGATGTTTCTTGCTATGTCGAAAGATATCCGTGTTATTTTGATCAAACTTGCAGACCGTCTTCATAATATGAGAACAGCGCAATTCTGGCCGCCGGCAAAGCAGAAGGAGAAGGCCCAGGAAACAATGGATATTTATGCACCGTTGGCACAGCGTCTTGGTATTTCTAAGATTAAGACAGAACTTGATGATCTGGCGCTTAGATATTTAGAGCCAGAAGTATATTTTGATCTTGTCAGACAAATTAATGCAAGAAAAACGGAGCGGGAAGAGTTTGTAAGTCAGATTGTAGATGAAGTTTCCAACCATATGGCCAATGCAGGGATTCGGGCAGATGTGAAGGGGAGAGTGAAGCATTTCTTCAGTATTTACCGAAAGATGGTTAATCAGGATAAGACAGTAGATCAAATTTATGATTTATTTGCTGTGCGCATTATTGTAGATTCAGTAAAGGACTGTTATGCGGCTCTTGGTGTGATTCATGAGATGTATACACCGGTTCCGGGAAGATTTAAGGATTATATTGCAATGCCGAAAGCGAACATGTATCAGTCGCTCCATACGACGCTTATGAGTTCTGTCGGACAGCCGTTTGAAATTCAGATCCGAACAGAAGAGATGCATAAGACAGCAGAATACGGAATTGCAGCACACTGGAAATATAAGGAATCCAATGACGGTAAGAAGAATATCCGGGTACAGGAAGAAGAAAAATTAAGCTGGCTTAGACAGATTCTTGAGTGGCAGCAGAATACAGATAACAGAGAATTTTTGAGTCTGCTCAAGGGAGATTTGAATCTGTTTACAGAAGAGGTATACTGCTTTACACCGAATGGGGATGTAAAGCATCTTCCAAATGGGTCCACACCGATTGATTTTGCCTATAGTATTCACAGCGCTGTCGGCAATAAGATGGTCGGCGCCAGAGTGAACGGAAAATTAGTTCCGATTGAATATAAGATCCAGAATGGGGATCGCATCGAGATCCTGACATCTCAGAATTCTAAAGGTCCAAGTCGTGACTGGCTAAATATTGTTCGAAGTACACAGGCGAAGAACAAGATCAATCAGTGGTTTAAGAAAGAATTTAAAGAAGAGAATATTACCAGAGGCAAGGAGATGCTTTATGCATACTGTAAGTCCAAAGGAATTACACTTTCAGATCTTTTGAAACAAAAATATGAACAGGTTGTGCAGCAGAAATATGGGTTCCGTGACTGGGACTCCGTATTGGCGGCAATTGGTCATGGAGGTCTGAAAGAAGGGCAGGTCGTGAACCGGCTTGTGGAAGAGTATACAAAAGATCATAAAGAAGCTATTACAGATGAGACAATTCTTGAACGGGTTACGGAAGCGGCAAAGAATAAAGTGCATATCACGAAGTCGAAGAGCGGAATTGTTGTAAAAGGAATTGACGATATTGCAGTGAGGTTTTCAAGATGCTGTAATCCGGTACCGGGCGATGAGATTGTTGGTTTTGTCACACGTGGACGCGGACTTACGATTCACCGGACAGATTGTGTGAATGTACTGCATTTGACAGAGTCTGAGCGGGCAAGGCTGATCGATGCTGAGTGGGAGAATGAAGGCAGCAACGGCGGTGAGGGGACGTATCTGGCTCAGATTAAGATGTATGCAACAGATAAGCCGGGTGTCTTAATGGAGATTTCAAAAGTTTTTACAGAGATGAAAATAGACGTAAAGACGATGAATGTCAGGACAAACAAACAGGGCATCGGAACAATTGAGACAGGATTTGTTGTGCATGGCAGAGAAGAATTGACAAGAGTGACAGAGAAGCTGCGACAGCTTCCGGAGATCATGGATATAGAACGTACAGCGGGGTAAGAACAGATTATGAAAATAGAGATTTTTTCAGCAGGTATTTTAGGAACAAATTGTTATTTTGTAATAAATGAAGAAACGAAAGAGACTGTGATCGTAGATCCAGGCGGATAT
This sequence comes from Lachnospiraceae bacterium, assembly GCA_018365895.1. Next base: position 22,488 of record JAGZJD010000014.1, read on the forward strand.
AACAAAAAGATGAAAACGTATCTGGAGCAAGAAGCATTAAAGCCGGTAGCGGTTCTTCTGACGCATGGGCACTTTGACCATATGATGGGAGTACCGGGACTGCGCGAAGAATATGAGATGCCGGTATATATTTATGATTCTGAGGAGTGTATTGTAGATGATCCGAAAAAGAATCTGTCGGCAACTTATACGAATGGATTGACGCTTGATCATCTTGAAACGGTGAGGGACGGTCAGGTATTGACGCTTGCAGGCTTCCGGTTTCGTGTGATTTATACACCGGGACATACGGCAGATGGATGCTGTTACTATATGGAACAGGAGAAAATGCTTTTCAGCGGAGATACATTATTTCTGACATCAATTGGAAGAAGTGATCTTCCGACAGGAAGCGAAAGTACGCTGATTCGTTCTATCAAAGAAAGGCTTCTTGTACTTCCGGAAGAAGTGAAGGTATTTCCGGGACACATGGGAGCAACGACTATTGGAGATGAGAAGAAACAAAATCCATATATTGTATAACAGTATGAGCAGACAGAGGATGTTTCGGCAAGACGAGGCATCCTCCAAATTTTGTTTCCGGCAAATGACAGGAGAACACTATGATCAAATTAATTTTTCAGAATGAAATATATCCATATGATGTATATCATTTAACAAAAGCATTTTTTCCGGGAGAAGAAATTGTGCAGGAAATCTGTCCGGAAGCGGATCTGTTGATAAAAGCAGAGAGAAATGGAGGAAAACTTTTAGAAATTCCCCCTGAAAGTGTGGAAAATATTTCGGAACGAAAGGAAAAGAAATATTTTGTAAATAAGTTTACTTATGAAACATATGAGAAACTTACAGGAAAAGGACTTGCCTGGGGAATCCTTACCGGAATTCGTCCGACAAAGATTATGATGGGAGCTTTGGAAGAAGGAAGAGAAGAAAAAGAAATCTTAGAAGAGATGCAGACACATTATCTAATGACGAAGGAGAAGGCGCGCCTGGGATTGGAAATTGCAAAGCGAGAGAAAATGCTTTTGGAAAAGCTGGATTATGAGAATGGATACAGTTTGTATGTGGGGATTCCTTTTTGTCCTACGACATGCATTTACTGTTCCTTTACTTCCTATCCGTTGGCTTCCTGGAAGAATTATGTGGAAGAGTATCTGGCAGCATTGTTCAAAGAAATCACTGCGGTAGGATTGCATATGCAGGGAAAGAAACTAAATACCGTCTATATTGGCGGAGGGACTCCGACAACATTGAGTGCAGAGCAGCTTGACCGTTTGCTGAGTCATTTGGAGGCAACTTTTTCTTATGAGTTTTTGTTAGAATTTACAGTGGAGGCAGGCCGTCCGGACAGTATTACAAGAGAAAAACTGGAAGTGCTCCGAAAACATCAGATTTCCCGTATTTCAATTAACCCTCAGACGATGCAGCAGAAAACGCTAGATCTGATTGGGAGACGACATACGGTAGAAGATATTATACAGGTGTACCGGATGGCGCGGGAACTGGGATTTGATAATATTAATATGGATTTGATTGCAGGGCTTCCGGGGGAGACGCCAGAAGATATGGAGGATACATTAAAGGCAATCTGTCGTTTAGATCCGGACAATCTTACTGTACACTCTCTTGCGGTAAAGAGGGCGTCAAAACTTCGTCAGATGGAGGAATTCCGGCGAACAGCTGAGGAAGAAGAGAAGATGGCGAAGGATCTGTCCAATATGATTGAATTATCTTATGAGTATGCAGAGAAGATGAGTATGACTCCTTACTATTTGTACCGCCAGAAAAATATTGCAGGAAATTTTGAAAATGTTGGCTATGCGAAGGTTGACAAAGCGGGAATATACAATATACTTATTATGGAAGAGAAACAGACAATCGTTGCCTGTGGTGCGGGTGCCAGCACAAAAGCGGTGTGGCCGGAAGCTTCCGGGAACGGCTGTCGGATTGAACGTGCAGAAAATGTAAAAGATCTGAAAGAATATATTGCACGAATAGACGAAATGATAGATAGAAAAGGAGAATTATTATGGCATTAAAGAAAAAACCGGTAACTGGTATGAAGGACATGCTTCCGAGAGAAATGGAGATTAGAGACTATGTCATTCATATGATCAAAGAAACTTACAAAAGTTTCGGCTTCTCTTCAATGGAAACTCCTTGTGTAGAACATATTGATAATCTGCTCAGCAAACAGGGTGGAGAAAATGAAAAACTGATTTTCAAGATTTTGAAACGCGGCGAGAAATTGAAACTGGAAGAAGCTAAGACAGAGGCAGATCTTGTAGACGGAGGACTTCGTTATGATTTGACACTTCCACTTTCCAGATACTATTCCAATAATGCCAATGAACTGCCTTCACCGTTTAAGGCGCTTCAGATGGGGAATGTATGGCGTGCAGACAGACCTCAGAGAGGACGTTTCCGCCAGTTTATGCAATGCGATATCGATATTCTTGGTGAGGCTGGAAACATTGCGGAGATCGAACTTATCCTTGCCACGACAACATTGCTTGGAAAGCTTGATTTTAAAAACTTTACAATCCGCATCAATGACAGAAGAATGTTAAAAGCAATGGCAGCTTACAGCGGATTTGCAGAAGCAGATTATGATAATGTATTTATTATTTTAGACAAGATGGATAAGATCGGACTGGAGGGAGTGGCGTCAGAGCTGGCGGCTTCCGGGTATGAGAAGGAATCCATTGATAAATATCTGGAGTTGTTTGAGCTGATTACGACAGATGTGGAAGGCGTTCGTTTCTGTAAAGAGAAGCTGGAAGGATATCTGGATGCCGAAGTGGCAGACAGCCTGGAGAAGATTATTACAAGTGTATTGGAAGTAAAATCAGCAGATTTTGCAATTAAATTTGACCCAACACTTGTGCGTGGTATGTCTTACTATACAGGTACGATTTTTGAGATTGCTATGGACGAATTTGGAGGTTCTGTTGGCGGCGGCGGACGATACGATGAGATGATCGGTAAATTTACCGGACAGAATACGCCGGCATGTGGATTTTCCATTGGATTTGAGCGAATTGTCATGCTGCTTCTTGAACGTGGATATGAAGTTCCGCATCAGGAAGAAAAGAAAGCTTATCTGTTGGAGAAAGGGCTTTTGCAGAGTGAATTTATTAATATTATGAAGACCGCATGTGATGAGCGTGCCGCAGGTAAGCAGGTCACAGTCCTGAATATGAAAAAGAATAAAAAATTCCAGAAAGAACAGCTGGCAGAAATGGGTTATACAAACATTGTAGAATGTTTTAAAAACTAAATTTTACAGGAGGTGCAGTATGATGAATGAAGCTAAAAAAATCGCATATGCAAAGCAGGCAGAAGGAATTATCAAAGGACTTGCAAAGCGCAATATGGAAGGCTTTTACTGTGCGACAAAGGAAGAAGCAGTGGAGAAAGTAAAGGAACTTGTAGAGAAAGGCTCTTCTGTAACTTGGGGAGGCTCTGTGACGCTTTCTGAGAGCGGTGTAATGGAGCTTTTGAAAAATGGAGACTATGATGTGCTTGATCGGTCAACAGCGAAGACACCAAAGGAGCAGAGAGCGTTTTATCAGAAGTCTGTTGGAGCAGATTATTTCTTTATGAGTACAAATGCAATTACATTGGATGGAGAGCTTGTGAATATTGATGGCAACGGCAATCGGGTAGCATGTCTGATCCATGGACCGAAATATGTAATTGTAATTGCAGGTGTGAATAAGATTGTGCCGGATATTGAAAGTGCCGTTCCGCGAATCCGCAATGTATCCAGTCCAGCCAATGCAGCAAGACTTCATCCGAATACACCTTGTGAAATGACGGGAATGTGCGGTGACTGCCAGTCTCCTGGATGCATGTGTTGTGAGATTGTTGTGACAAGACGGTCAAGACATGAGGGAAGAATTAAAGTCATTCTCGTAGGGGAAGAACTGGGATTTTAAAGGCATGATTGTGCAGGCAATCACAAAAAATAAAAAAGTTAAAAAAAGTGTTGACATTTGTGATTGCCTGTAATATAATATCAATTGTTCAAGCGGTGCTGAACAAAACAAAATATGCACGAGTGGCTCAGTGGTGGAGTATCGCCTTGCCAAGGCGAGGGTCGCGGGTTCGAATCCCGTCTCGTGCTTTCCTGAAAAGGAAGCGGATTTCCTGTTTCAGCAAGTTTAAATTTTAGAATAGAATCGATAAGATATGCACGAGTGGCTCAGTGGTGGAGTATCGCCTTGCCAAGGCGAGGGTCGCGGGTTCGAATCCCGTCTCGTGCTTTTTTTGTACCCATTTTTAAGAAAAAGGCAGGTTGCCATCCTGCCAAAATTGTGTTACACTTGTGGTTGTACAGGTGGATTGCCTGTATAGACAATTAAGCAAAAGCAGAGTAGAGATGAGCGCGTTAAGTGTCAGACGGACGGGGAGTTGCCGACTGAACGAAAAGTATTTATACTTGCGGTGCACATTTCGCATCCCGCTGCTACACATAGAGAGGGAGCCTGAAGTTCCCGGGAAGGTATACCTGCTATGCGTAGCTTTCGGACTACTGCAAAGGAGGTATTTTTTATGAGAAAATTAAAAGAACAGTTTGTAAACTCCTGGTGTGAACTAAAGCATGTAAACTGTATTGCGATCACGGCAATGTTGATCGCGGTTGGGGTAATTCTCGGTTATTTTTCTGTTCAGGTAACAGATTTTCTGAGAATTGGTTTTTCGGGATTGGCCAATGAGTTGGCTGCGTTTTTGTTTGGACCTGTCGTAGGCGGGCTCATGGGAGGCGTCGGAGATATCCTTAAGTATATTATGAAGCCAACCGGAGCATTTTTCTTTGGATGGACACTGAATGCGATTCTCGGACCGATGATTTATGGAATTATGCTCTATCATCGCCCAATCAATCTGAAACGGATTTTTGTAGCGAAGATTCTTGTAGCAGTGATTGTCAATCTGCTGCTTGGTACACTGTGGCTATCGATTATGTACGGGAAAGCATTTTTTTTACTGCTTCCGGCAAGAGCAGTAAAACAGCTTGTATCTGTGCCGGTGGACGCATTGCTTCTGTACGTCGTTTTACAGATGCTGTCTAAAGCAAAAGTATTTGCACTGGTTCATTCCAGATAGGAGAAATGAGGAGGAAGAGACATGAGTTATGCAGATCAGGTGTTTATTAAAATGTGCCGTGAGATTATCGATCATGGATGCAGCACAGAAGGAGAAAAAGTGCGCCCGCATTGGGAAGACGGAACACCGGCATATACGGTAAAACAATTTGGAGTTGTGAACCGCTATGATCTGTCGAAAGAATTTCCGGCGCTGACACTTCGCAAAACCGGGATTAAAAGCTGTACGGATGAGCTTTTATGGATCTGGCAAAAGAAATCGAATAATATTCATGATCTGGGACCACGTATCTGGGACAGTTGGGCAGACGAAGACGGTTCTATCGGTAAGGCATACGGATATCAGCTTGGGGTAAAACATCAGTATCGAGAGGGAATGATGGATCAGGTTGACCGGGTGATCTATGATCTGAAGAATCATCCGTACAGCCGACGAATTATGACGAATATATATGTACACCAGGATCTGCATGAGATGAATCTGTATCCTTGTGCATACAGTATGACATTTAATGTGACAAAGAAAGCAGGAAGCGATCGTCTGATATTAAATGCAATTTTAAACCAGCGTTCTCAAGATGTATTGGCAGCTAATAACTGGAATGTTTGTCAATATGCTGTTCTGGTGCATATGTTGGCGCAGGTTTGTGATATGAATGTGGGTGAGTTCGTGCATGTGATTGCAGATGCGCATATTTATGATCGGCATATCCCGCTTGTGGAGGAATTGATTACAAGAGAGACGTATCCTGCACCGAAATTCTGGCTGAATCCGGAGATAAAAGATTTTTATCAGTTTACGAAGGACGATGTACGTCTGGATGATTATGTGACCGGACCACAGATTAAAAATATTCCAATTGCAGTTTAGGAGGAGAAAGACATGAATCTGATTGTTGCTGTAGATAAGAACTGGGCGATTGGCTTATCCAATAAGCTTCTTGTAAGTATACCGGCAGATATGAAATTTTTTCGGGAGACGACGAGCGGAAAGGTCGTTGCGATGGGAAGAAAGACACTGGAAAGTTTCCCGGGGGGACAACCGCTGAAAAATCGAACCAATATTGTTCTGACAAAAGATCTAAATTACAAAGTAAAAGATGCTGTAGTTGTGGGAACATTGGAAGAGATGGTGGAAGAGCTGAAGAAATATCCATCGGAAGATATTTATGTAATCGGCGGGGAAAGTGTTTACCGCCAGCTGCTTCCGTACTGTGATACAGCTTATGTAACAAAAATCGATCATATCTATGAGGCTGATACATTTTTTCCAAACCTGGATGAAATGAAAGATTGGAAGATGACAGGAGTTACAGAAGAGCAGACGTACTTCGATTTGGAGTATGTTTTTGCTAAATATGAGCGAGTATAGAAATACAATAAAATTGATATAATTTAATCTGAGAGTTAGTTAAATACGCCGTGTTGATATTGATGTAATGTAATCATATAATATTTTTTTAGGAAAATCTTATAATCTGGAGAGTCTGATTACTTTTAGAGTTTGTTCAGATAGCAGAAAAAATGATTTGGTAATTGAATTAATGCAGAAAGAATTTCAACAGATTGAAGTGGTAAGAGAAGAAAGCGTTGGAATTGAGGCAATCTGCATGAATGAATGCTAAAAGGAGAAAAACAGAGTGCACTCTTGAATTTTATGTGTGACCGTATTATAATGGAGAACATAAAAAGTGCAAATGTGCCAGCAATAGTGATTGGAGTGAAGGAATATGGAGAAAAAAGAGATGGACTGGGCTAATCTTGGATTTGGCTATGTACAGACAGATCAGAGATATGTTGCAGATTTTAAAGATGGAAAATGGCAGGAAGGAAAGCTGACATCGGATGCGAATGTAGTTATCAATGAGTGTGCAGGTGTACTTCAATATGCTCAGACGTGTTTTGAAGGGTTAAAAGCATATACAACAGAAGATGGAAGAATTGTCACATTCCGGCCGGATCTGAATGGACAGCGTATGGAAGATTCTGCGAGACGGCTTGAAATGCCGGTATTTCCGAAAGAGAAGTTTGTGGAAGCGGTGGAGCAAGTTGTAGCGGCGAATGCTGAGTGGGTTCCGCCGTTTGGCTCCGGAGCTACTTTATATATTCGCCCATATCTGTTTGGCACAAATCCAGTCATCGGAGTGAAACCGGCAGATGAATATCAGTTCCGTATATTTGTAACACCGGTGGGACCATATTTTAAAGGCGGTGCAAAGCCGCTTACGATTAAAGTATCTGATTTTGACAGGGCGGCGCCGCATGGAACAGGACATATTAAAGCGGGACTGAACTATGCAATGAGCCTTCATGCAATTATGACAGCTCATAAAGAAGGATATGATGAGAATTTATATCTGGATCCGGGTACAAGAACAAAAGTAGAAGAGACCGGAGGTGCGAATTTTATTTTTGTCACAAAAGATAATAAAGTGATTACGCCAAAGTCAGACAGCATTTTACCTTCGATTACGAGACGTTCGCTCGTCTATGTTGCCAGAGAATATCTGGGATTGGAAGTGGAAGAGCGGGAAGTAACACTTGAAGAAGTAAAAACATTTGCAGAATGTGGACTTTGCGGGACAGCAGCAGTCATTTCTCCGGTAGGAAAGATTGTGGATCATGGGGAAGAAATCTGCTTCCCAAGCGGTATGGAAGCGATGGGACCTGTTACGAAGAAGCTGTATGACACACTGACCGGAATCCAGATGGGACGAATTGAAGCGCCGGAAGGATGGATTCACGAAATTAAAGTAAAATAGAATACAAAAGAAAAGAGATTCTCTGAAAATAAAAAAGCTGTGGAACATTTTGGCGTTCCGCAGCTTTTTTACGTAACTAAACTGACAGGTGGAAAATCATTGTTGCAATCTGAAAATAGATCATGACAGAACAGGTATCTACGATTGTTGTAATGAGAGGCGCCGCCATGATTGCCGGATCAAAGTGGAATTTTTTGGCAAACAACGGCAATGTACAGCCGATCAATTTAGAAATAATGATTGTAGCTACAAGAGAGAGCGATACAACAACAGCCAGAGAGACATCTTTATACATTAGGAAAATACGCAGTCCGTTTGCCAAGGCAAGAAAGGCGCCTACAAGCAAAGAAACGCGGAATTCCTTAAACATAATCCTGAAAATGTCTTTGAATTCGAATTCATCAAGTGCAAGACCGCGAATGATCAATGTAGAACTCTGGGAGCCGCAGTTTCCGCCCGTATCCATTAACATTGGAATGAAGGATACAAGAAGCGGGACTGCCGCAAATGCATTCTCATACTTCGTAATGATCATACCGGTAAATGTAGCAGAAATCATAAGAACGAGAAGCCAGACGATACGGTTCTTGGCATGTTCAAATACACTGGCTTCAAAATATCCCTTTTCACTTGGAGTTACAGCGCCCATGAGAGCCATATCTTCTGTTGTCTCTTCTTCGATGACATCCATCGCATCATCGAACGTAACAATACCTACCATGAGATCATCCTGGTCAAGCACCGGAATCGCAAGCAGATCATATTTTGAAAACAGTTTGGCTACCTCTTCCTGGTCTGTGTGAGTAGAAACAGAAATGATTTCAGTTTCCATCAGTTCTTCCATTGTGAGATCGTCATCCATCGTCATCAAATCTTTGGCAGAAACAATGCCGAGAAGACGGCGATGCTCCAAAACATAACAGGTATATATGGTTTCCTTGTGGATTCCGGTTCGTTTGATATGGGAGAGCGCCTGACGTACAGTGTCTGTCTTCTTCAAATCGACATACTCTGTTGTCATTACACTGCCGGCGCTGTCTTCCGGATAATTTAAAAGTGTATTAATCTTCGTGCGTTTCTCCTGGTCTACTGCCTCCAGAATCCGTGTCACAAGATTTGCCGGGAGATCTTCGAGAAGATCAACGGTATCATCCAGAAAGAGCTCGTCGAGAAGTTCTTTCAATTCTTTCTCAGTAAAAATCTCAACGAGATACGACTGCATGGAATTATTCATATTGGCAAATACATCTGCAGCCTTAGTCTTCGGAATGAGCCGAAATGCCAGTGCAAGCTCTTTATCTTCCAGTTCTGACATGAGAGCAGCAATGTCCACTGCATTCATGACATTCAAAATACTTCTTACAGCCTTGAATTCCCGCGCCTGTAAGAGATCCATAAAGATTTCTTTGTTCATAACAAAAACTCCTTTTCCTGATGAAATTGTCTATAAAGCTCCACGAAGGATAACTGGCTCCTGCGTCCATGCTGCTCACCTGCCTTTCCGTTCAAATTTTCCAGTTCATTATAACGTGGGTAAGAAAGGGTGTCAAGAAAATGTGAAAGCAAAGGGCAGAAAAGCAATCAATACTTGAAAAATCTATTGACAAAATCATTAAAAAATGCTAGTTTAATAGCAAGCAGATAAAAGGGAGTAGCCAAACATCCTACGGGATGGGTTTGAAACCGTCAATCGATACCGAGAGGTATCCGTATCAAATGAGAACGCAAGACTTTTATTGTGGCAGATGTCATAATAGAAGTCTTTTTTTATTATCCACTCTATCGCATTTGCCGCAGAGAAGCTGCAAAGAAGAGAAAGGAGAATGTGATAATGCAAGAAGTAACAAACTATGGAAAAGAATTAAGAGAGGCCATTCATGCAGGAGAGGCTGCGATGCAGAAATTAGAAAATGCAGAGAAACATCTTTCAAGCGCAAAATCCTGGGGATGGCTGGATGTGATCGGAGGAGGAGCTGTGATCAGCTTTGTGAAACACTGGAAAGTCAATTCTGCAATGGAAGAACTGGAGGAGGTTAAGAAGGCGCTCTGGAATTTTCAGAGAGAACTTCAGGATATCAACGACTGTGTAGGAATGAATATAGAAATTGGTAATTTCCTTGTATTTGCAGATTTCTTTTTTGATAATTTTTTAGTAGATCTTATGGTGCAGCAAAAAATTAGTGAGATGCAGGATCAGGTTGTGAATGCCCGGATCAATGTAAATCGTGTCCTGAAAGAATTGTACCGGATCGAGAGAGGAGTTGAATTTTAATATGGGATGTTTAGGAAATTTATTATGGTTTTTCTGTGGAGGATTTATTAGCGGGATCAGCTGGCTGTTTGCAGGAGTGCTCTGGTGTATTACGATCGTCGGGATTCCTGTGGGACTGCAGTGTTTTAAATTTGCGTCACTTAGTTTCTTTCCGTTTGGAAAGGAAGTAAAATACGGTGGCGGAGCAGGATCGCTTCTGTTGAATATTATATGGATCATAGTTTCAGGGTTGCCGCTGGCATTAGAATCAGTTCTGATCGGGGCAGTGCTTTGTGCTACGATCATCGGTATTCCGTTCGGAATACAGCAGTTTAAACTTGCTAAGCTGGCGCTGATGCCGTTCGGAAGTGAAGTATATTAATAGGAAAAAGCGATGGAAATCCTTGTGTAAAGATATCGACATCGAGAGACAGTCTTGCTATAATGGGAAGATGAAACAGGAGGAATAACATGGAAGCATATACAGGGTTTGCGGCGGTCTATGATACATTCATGGATAACATTCCATATGAAGAATGGGCTGCTTATATTAGAAAACGATTAGTTCAGTATGACATCCGGGATGGTCTGCTTCTGGATCTGGGATGCGGTACCGGAACACTTACCGAGATAATGGCACAAAATGGATATGATATGATCGGTGTCGATGTATCAGAAGAGATGCTTGAAATCGCGATGGATAAGCGGATTGCGTCGGGACATGATATTTTATATTTACTGCAGGATATGCGGGAGTTTGAATTATATGGAACTGTCCGGGCGGTGATCAGTGTCTGCGATTCATTGAATTATATTACAGAGGAAGAAGAACTCTGTGAAGTATTTCGACTTGTGAATAATTATCTGGATCCGGGCGGTATATTTATTTTTGATTTTAATACAACATATAAATATAGGGAACTACTTGGAGATCGTACGATTGCAGAAAGCAGGGAAGAATGCAGCTTTATCTGGGATAATTATTATTACGAAGAAGAAAAAATTAATGAGTATGAATTGAGTCTGTTTATCCGGGAGGAAGAAGATCTGTATCGCAGATATCAGGAAACGCATTATCAGAAGGCGTATGAGTTAGAGATAATGAAGGAACTTCTTGAGAAGGCAGGATTGGAATTTGTGACAGCCTATGAGGCATTTACGGAGGAAGCGCCATCTGAAATGAGCGAGCGCATTTATGTAGTTGCAAGAGAATGTCAGAAGATGGCAAATAACAGATAAACTAGAAAAAAATGAAACAAGAATCAGAAGGAGAAGAAAGATTATGGCAGATTATATTGTAAGAGCAACAGCGGCAGGCAATCAGATCAGGGCGTTTGCAGCAACGACCAAGGATACGGTAGAAGATGCAAGGCAAGCGCACAATACAAGTCCGGTAGCAACGGCTGCTCTGGGACGGCTTTTGACAGCCGGAACGATGATGGGAAGTATGATGAAGAATGAGAGTGATCTTTTGACGCTTCAGATCCAGTGCGACGGACCGATCGGAGGACTGACGGTAACAGCCGACAATCAGGGTCGGGTAAAAGGCTATGTGAACAATCCGGAAGTGCTGATTCACGCAAATGCCAAAGGAAAGCTTGATGTAGCTGAGGCGCTGGGACTTGGAATCCTGAATGTGATTAAGGATATGGGACTGAAAGAACCGTATGTGGGACAGACAATTCTTCATACGAGTGAGATTGCGGAAGATCTGACATATTATTTCGCAACATCCGAGCAGATTCCGTCTTCTGTCGGCCTGGGTGTTTTGATGAATAAAGATAATACTGTGCGTCAGGCAGGAGGATTTATCGTTCAGGTCATGCCGTTTGTCGAAGATGCAGTTGTTGATCGTCTGGAAGAAAATATTAAAAAAATTGATTCTGTTACGGCAATGCTGGACCGCGGATATACACCGGAACAGATTCTTAAGGAAGTGCTTCAGGGAATGGATGTGGAGTTTACGGATCAGATGCCGGCAGAGTTTTATTGTAATTGCTCTAAGGAACGTGTAGAACGTGCGCTAATCAGCATTGGACGTAAAGAACTTCAGAGTTTGATTAGCGAAGGAAAGGAAGTGGAGATGAACTGTCACTTCTGTAATCGGAATTATACATTTTCTATAGAAGAGTTGAAGGAACTCTTAAAGAAAGCAAATCGATAAGACGCTGAAACGGCCTGTGAGAAAGGGAAAATGAAGATGAAAAATGGGTTTGTAAAAGTGGCGGCAGCGACAGCAGAGATACGAGTTGCCGATGTGGCTTATAATATGGAAAAGATTTTAGAAGCAATGAAAGAAACAGAAAGACAGGGGGCGAAAGTTGTTGTATTTCCGGAGCTCTGTCTGACCGGTTATACATGCGGTGATCTGTTCGGCCAGGAACTTCTGCTGAAGCGGACGAAAGAGGCAGTTCATATACTGGCAGAGGCAACAGAACATATGGATGGACTTTTCTTTGTGGGAGCGCCGCTAGAAATTGAACATAAGCTTTATAATACGGCTGTCGTATTAAATCACGGTGCAATTCTTGGAATTGTAACGAAAACATTTCTTCCTAATTACGGAGAATTTTATGATATGAGACAGTTTCAGCCGGGACCTGCGGAGGCAAAATGGATTTTGTTTGACGGAGAGCGGATTCCATTTGGACCACAGCTGCTTTTCCAGGCAGTTACCATGGAAGAACTTGTCGTTTCAGCAGAAATCTGTGAAGATGTGTGGTCAGCGATTCCGCCGAGTATTGGAGCTGCAAGGGCAGGAGCAACGGTAATTGTCAATTGTTCTGCCAGTGATGAGACGATGGGAAAATCACAGATGAGAAGAAATCTTCTGGCAGCACATTCGATGCGGTTGTTTGCCGGTTATGTATATGCCAATGCAGGAGAAGGGGAATCAACGACAGACCTTGTATTTGACGGTCATAATATGATTCTGGAACATGGAGAACTTCTCTGCGAATCAGAGCAATTTAGCAACGAAATCATTTACAGTGAAATCGATGTGCAGAAACTGATCAGTGAGCGCAGAAAAAATACGACATTTCAGCCGGAAGAACATGATCACATTCGTGTGCCGTTTTATGTTGAAGCAGAAGAAATCACTTTAACGAGACATATACAAGCGAATCCGTTCATCCCGGAACAAAAAAATGCCTGTGATGAAGCGATGAAGGAACTTCTGATGCTGCAGGCAATGGGATTAAAGAAACGATTGACGCATACCAATGCGAAGCACGCCGTCGTTGGAATTTCAGGAGGGCTAGATTCTACACTGGCGCTTCTTGTCACTGCAAAAGCATTTGATATGGCAGGATTGGAACGAAAAAATATCCGGGCAGTTACGATGCCATGCTTTGGAACGACAGATCGTACCTATACGAATGCGTGTCTGATGGCAGAAAAGCTTGGAACAACTTTGCAGGAGATTCCGATCAAAGAGGCTGTGAAACAGCATTTTCAAGATATCGGACATGATGAGACTGTTCATGATGTAACTTATGAGAATTCTCAGGCAAGAGAGCGCACGCAGATTCTGATGGATGTGGCAAATGAACTGGGAGGTCTTGTAATCGGAACGGGAGATATGTCAGAACTGGCGCTTGGATGGGCGACGTATAATGGGGATCATATGTCTATGTACGGAGTCAACGCAGGCGTTCCGAAGACACAGGTTCGTTATATTGTTCAATATTATGCCGAGCATTGCGAAGATCAGCAATTGAAGAAGGTATTGCTGGATGTGTTGGAGACACCGGTAAGTCCGGAGTTGCTTCCGCCAAAAGAAGGAGAGATTGCACAGAAAACGGAAGATCTTGTCGGACCGTATGAGCTCCATGATTTCTTTTTGTTTTATATGATGCGCTATGGATTTACGCCGAGCAAAATTTATCGTCTGGCTGTCCATGCGTTTGCCGGAGTGTATGAGCCGGAAGAAATTTATCGCTGGCTCTGTAAGTTTTACTGGAGATTTTTCTCTCAGCAATTTAAGCGTTCCTGTATGCCGGACGGACCGAAGGTAAATGAAGTAGGGCTTTCTCCGAGAGGAGATCTGAAGATGCCAAGCGATGCATGTGCAGCTCTTTGGGTGGAAGATCTGAAAAGAATTACTGTAGCATAGAAGCGTAAAAAATAATCGGATGGGAGGAATGACTATGAAGGTGTTCATCATTGTGCTGCTGTTTATCGTTATGACAATTGTCATTATCGGTGCAGTTTTTGCAGGAATGTATAATCGGCTTGTAAAGGCAAGAATCAGCTGTGATGAAGCATTTTCCACAATGGATGTTTATATGAAGAAGCGCTCGGACTTGATTCCGAACCTTGTGGAAGCAGTGAAAAGCTATACAGCTTATGAAGCGGGGACACTGGAGAAGGTGATTGCAGCAAGAAATGCAGGTGCATCGGCTCTGACGATGGGAGAGATGCTAAGAGAAGAACAGCAGATTTCCGGCGCGCTTCATCAGATTTCTGCTCTTGCAGAAGGGTATCCGGATTTAAAAGCGAATGAAAATTATCGGGAACTGATGAGTCAGCTTAAAACGTCAGAAGAAGATATTGCCCAGTCACGAAAATACTATAATGCTGTTGTGAGAGAATACAATGCGCTGACAATGACTGTGCCAACGAATCTTATTGCAGGGATGTTCGGGTTTGAAAAGAGAGAAATGTTCGAAGCGCATGAAGAAGAACTGGAAATGTCAGATGTTACTTTTTAGGAGAAACGCCTATGAAAAACAAAATCAAACAGGGATTACTGTGGTTGACAGCGTTTGTACTTCTTGTAGTTTTCGGAGGAACAGAGGCAAAAGCATCGGCCGGGTATGAGATTAAGAATTTTCTGATAGATGCCAATGTGAGGGAAGATGCGGTCATTGAGATCAAAGAAGAGATTTCTGTGCAATTTCACGAGCCGCGACATGGGATTTACCGAGATATCCCATTATCGCTGAAAGTAAACCGGGAAGTAGATGGAAAGATGAAGAAGTTCTATTACCGGGTAAAAGTGGAAGAGATAAAGGTAAAAGGTGCGCCATACGAGATAGAAAATGAAGATGGTGCGAAGAGAATTATTATCGGAGATGAAGATGAAACGATAATCGGTCCGGCTGAATACGAGATTACTTATGTGCTTGATATGGGTGATGACAGAATCAGCGAATATGATGAATTATTTTATAATCTGATTGGAAATGGGTGGGATACCGGAATTGATTATACGGAGTTTCATGTAACATTTGAAAAGGATGCAGATCTCTCCGGTGCAGAAATTTATGCCGGAGCATTTGAGAGCAAAGATACGCAACGTGCTGTCTGGGACGTAAGTGAAAATAGAATTGATGGAACGGTAGAAGCGCTAAAAGCTCATGAAAGTCTGACTGTATTTACAAGACTGCCGGAAGGATATTTTGTCGGGGAAAGAAAGGAAAATGTAATTCCTGCAGTGATAGCGTCTTTTCTAAGTATTATGCTGATGTGTTTTACAGTATTTCGTTTTATCACAAAACGTGGCAGACAAAAAGTTGTAGAGACAATAGAATTCTATCCGCCGGAAGGAATGAGCAGTGCAGAAGTAGGTTATATTATTGACGGCAGTGCAGATGACAAAGATATTTTGTCGTTGATTTTCTGGTTGGCAGACAAAGGGTATCTTACGATTGAAGAAATTCAAAAGGGTAAGAAAAATTCGAAGATCATTTTTCATAAAATGAAAGATCTGCCAATGGATACACCGGAGCATATCCGCGTGTTTTACAAAGGTCTGTTTGGGAAAAGTGCAACTGCCACGATGAAAGAGGCGGGAAAACGTTTGGCGAATCGCCTTCCGAGTGCGAAAGCAGCACTGGCTTCTTATTTCTTTGGAGAACGCAAACTGGAAGATAAGAATGTTACCACTGTTAGTATTGTGTGCGGAATTGCGGCAGGAATCCTGCTTGCGTTTGGAGTTGGAGGTGCAGAAGCATTTCTTGGAATTGGTTCCAGTATTCGTATGGCAGCAATCTTAATTCTGGAAATTGTCTTTTTTCTTCTTCTGATTCTGCGTCAAAGAAACAAAGCATTTGTGAAACAAGGAGTCACAAGAATATGTGCAGCTATATGGATCGTTTTCGCATTCGTGTACATGATTTATGAACTGCTTTATGGATTGTTCCCAGTATATGCAGTGATTGTGATTTTGGCGAATACGATCACAATGTTTCTGGCTTCTGCAACACTTTGTCCAACTGCCTACAAATTAGAAATGAGTGGGAGACTGCTTGGTCTGAGAACATTTATTGAAAAGGCAGAACTGGATCGTCTGGAACGTCTGGTGGAAGAAAATCCGTCCTATTTTTATCGGGTACTGCCTTTCGCATATGTGTTTGGTTTGACAGATACATGGGCAAAGAAGTTTGAAACATTGGCAGTTCCGGAACCGGAATGGTGGTATGGCGGTTATTACGATACCTATATGCCAATGTATATGGTACATTCCATGACACGGTGTATGGATGATGCTATGGGCGAAGTTTATAAAAATATGAGTACGACTCAGGGAACGAGTTCTTCCGGAGGCGGATTCTCCGGCGGAGGATTCGGCGGAGGCGGAGGCGGTTCCTGGTAGAGTGAAAAAGAAGGAGTTCAATATTGAACTCTTTCTTTTTTAATGGATAAAACAAATTGAGACAAAAAATGAAAATGCAGGATTTAAACTTTGAAAATTCAAAATATGATTTTATGGAAGGGGTACTGATAAAATTGCAAATAGTAGACTAAAATTAAAAACGTACGTTCTATAACTGAGATTTTCTGCGATAATTTATTCATGATTTGAAAAAATTCTTAGAATAAAACGAAAGAATTGAAACAAATAGACAGATAATAATACAAAATCAAAATAAGATACAAAAAAATATTGACGAGTTATATGTAAAATGATAAACTAATAACACTTACATTACGCGGAAAAATAAAAAAATGCACAATCTTATGAAAAACAGCCTTATAATGATTAAAGTTTCATAATTGATGCATAAAGATACATTTTTCTTGTACTGTAGTCTAGATAAAAACTGTACTTTTTACAGATTTTATCACATACCTTAATAAAAAGGAGGAAGAGGTTATGAAAAAAAGAGCAAAATGGCTTGCAGTTGTACTTGCAGCTGCACTGGCAGTATCAGCTGTCGGCTGTGGAAGCGGCAAGAAAGGCGGATCTGACAAAGGAAAAGACGGAGCAGCGGAAGAAATCAAGGATCTTGTAACTTTTGAGGTTCCTAGCCGTGAGATGGAGAACGTATTTATTCTGAACACAGAGATGTCAAATGACTTGAACGTACTTTGTAATACGAATGAAGGTCTTCTTGAAACAGATGAAAAAGGTAAGCTCATTGCCGGTATCGCAACAGAATGGGGTACAGAAGACGCAGGTCTTACATGGACATTCAAATTAAGAGATGATGTAAAATGGGTAGACCAGCAAGGAAATGAGAAGGCTGATATGATTGCTGATGACTATGTGACAGCACTTGAGTGGATTTTGAACTCACACAAGAACGATGCAGGTAACAATGCATCTATGCCAATTGCAACAATTAAAGGTGCGAAAGAATACCGCGAATACACAGCGGGACTTTCAGCTGAAGAAGCATTAGCATTAGATAAAGAAAAATTCAAAGAAATGGTTGGAATTGAGACACCGGATGATTACACAGTTATTTACCACTGTGCAGCTCCGACACCATACTTTGATACACTTGCAGTATCTGCATGTCTGTATCCGATTTCTCAGGCATTCTTTGATGAAATCGGTGTTGAGAATGTAAAATCAGCTGGTATTGACCAGTTATGGTACAACGGACCTTATATCCTGACAGAGTTCATTCAGGGTAACACAAAGACTCTTACAAAGAACGAGAAATACTGGGACAAAGACTGTAAGCTTTTCGATACAGTTACAGTAAAATTAATCGAAGATACAACTGTGGGATATTCTCTTTATGAGACAGGTGAAATTGATAACATTGACTTGTCAGAAGCAAACTTAAGAACTATTTATGAAGATGAGAGTAACAAGTATCATGATTACTTAACAGAGAAACTTCCAAAGAAATTCTCTTACCAGATGAAGTTCAACTATGCTAAGAAGAATGAAGATGGAACAGATGATACAAACTGGAACACAGCTGTTGCAAACGAAGCATTCCGTAAGTCTATTTACTATGGACTTGATCTGACAAAGATTTATGAAAGATCAAACCTTGTAAATCCGCTTATTTGTGAGAACACAGCATATACGATGCGCGGACTTGTATATTTCTCTGATGGAACAGAATATACAAAGAAAGTTGAAGAACTGATTGGTCTTCCGGAATCTGATGGAAAGACAATGAGAAGACTTGATACAGATAAAGCTCAGGAATTAAAGAAACAGGCAATGGAAGAGCTGAAAGCAAAAGGTGTATCATTCCCGGTTGAAATTGATTACTATATTCCGGCTGGTTCTCAGGCTTCACTTGACGGTGCAACTGTATTAAAACAGATTTTCTCAGAATGTCTTGGTGATGACTATGTAAAACTGAATATTGGAACATATGTATCTAGTTATACACAGGAAGTTACAAACCCACGTCTTCACTCAATCGTTATGAATGGTTGGGGCGCTGACTACGGTGATATTCAGAATTTCTTAGGTCAGGAAACATATGGTGAAGAAACAGCATATTATTCAAACTACTATACATATATCAATGATGCTACAGATCCTGAATTGATCGCTACATGGAAAGAATTTACAAATCTTGTAAATGAAGCCAATGCTATCACAGATGATGTTGATAAGAGATATGAAGCTTATGCAAAAGCAGAGGCTTATATGATTGAGCATGCAATGACAATCCCATATAACTTGGAGATTTCATGGCAGTTATCTAAGATCAACGAGTATTCAAGATCTAATGCAATTTTCGGTATTCAGAACTACATGTATAAAAACTGGGAGACTTCTGTAGACGCCTATACTACAGAAGACTACGAAAAATTTGCAGAGGAATTTAATAAATAATGTTTAAGTATACAATCAAGCGACTGTTACAATCTATTGTAACAGTCCTGATTGTTGTAACGATTGTTTTTCTGTTGATGCGTATGCTTCCAACTGATTATTTCTTTACAGAAGATCAGCAAATTAAGCTTACTCGTGAACAGAAAGATGAACAGTTACAAGCAGCAGGACTGTTAGATCCGATACCAGAACAGCTGGCACGTTATTATGGGCAGATTATTCGTTTTGATTTTGGTGAATCAAGAAGAATTCAGAACGGTGTTCCGGTTGTAGACGTTATCGGAGATAAATTTGCAATTTCAATGAAACTGGGATGTATCTCACTTGTAATTTCACTTTTTGTAGGTATTATCATTGGTATTATCCAGACACTGAATAAAGACAGATTTTTCGATCATGTTGGTACAGCATATACGGTATTTGTAAATGCGGTTCCGAGTCTTGTATCGTATTCACTTGTGTTGGCATTCGGTTCAAAAGTACTGGGATATCCGTCTATCTATTCTACCCGCAATCCGGGTGAGACAAGCGTATTGCCGATTGTATGTCTTTCTCTGGCATCTATCGCAAGCTATGCACTTTGGACAAGACGTTACATGGTAGATGAATTAAATAAGGACTATATTAAGCTGGCAAGAGTAAAAGGTGTTTCTTCTGCCAATATTATGGTAAAGCATGTCTTTAAGAATGCATTTGTGCCGTTGGCACAGTATATTCCGGCATCTTTCCTTTATACGATTGGTGGATCACTTCTGGTAGAGCGTTTCTTCTCTGTACCGGGTATGGGACCACTTCTGACAGATGCGATTGTTCGTTATGACGTTAATGTTGTGCAGACACTTGTAATCCTCTATGCAGTACTTGGTACGCTTGGCGTATTTCTCGGTGATGTCCTTATGATGTTACTTGATCCGAGAATTAAACTTGTAGGAAAAGGAGGAACGCGATAATGAAAGAGAATGAAAAGAAAGATGATTTATTCCGGTTTGTAGAATACTCGGCAGAAGCAGCAGAGCGTACCGGATATTCTGACTATTCTTATTGGAAATCCGTGTTCCAAAACTTCCTCAAAAAGAAATCAGCGGTATTTATGGCGATAGTCTTTTTTGCTTTGGTTATTTTCTCATTTGTAGCATTACACATTGGAAAATACGAATATTCTTCATTAAAGGCAGATTCTGCTCTGGCATTCCAGACACCAAATAGTGAATTCTGGTTTGGAACAGATAACCTGGGACGCGATTACTGGTGTCAGGTATGGTATGCAGCACAGACATCTATTAAATTAGCTCTGATCGTTGCACTTGGCGAATGTGTTGTTGGTGTTATTATCGGATGTCTTTGGGGATATATCCGTAAACTGGACCGTATCTTAACTGAGATTTATAATATCATTAATAACGTTCCGGTTATTATCTATATGACATTGATTGCGTTGCTTGTAGGACAGTCTTTTACAATTATGTGTATTTCGCTGATTGCTTTTGGATGGCTTACGATGGCGAGAAATGTTCGAAACCTTGTTATTATGTATCGTGACAGAGAATACAATCTGGCATCACGATGTCTTGGAACACCGGTATGGAGAGTACTTACAAAGAACATCTTACCATATTTGATCAGTATCATTATTTTGAGACTGGCATTATCAATTCCGGCAACGATTGCTCTTGAGTCTACACTGTCCTATCTTGGACTTGGACTTGGAATTGACACACCGTCACTTGGTATTCTGCTTCGAAATGCCCGTAACTTCTTCCTGGAACGTCCGTATCTTCTGATTTTCCCGGCAGTAATCGTATCTATTATTACAGTTACGTTCTATCTTGTCGGAAATGCATTTTCAGATGCGGCTGATCCGAGAAACCATGTATAGATTGGAGGACCGCTATGACAAAAGAACCAATATTGTCTGCGAAAGATGTGGAAATCCAGTTTAGCCTGCGTGGCAAAAAGCTGACGGCAATTCGCAGATGTTCATTAGACCTCTATGAAGGGGAAACACTTGCAATCGTAGGAGAGTCAGGTTCAGGGAAATCTGTATTTACAAAATCATTCCTGGGAATGCTTGATTCCAACGGACGCATTACAAACGGATCCATCATGTATGAAGGAAAGGATCTGGCAACATATAAGAAAGAGAAAGACTGGAGAACAATCCGCGGAAAGAAAATTTCTATGGTAATGCAGGATCCAATGACTTCTCTGAATCCACTGAAAAAGGTGGGAAAACAGATTCAGGAAAGTATTGAACTGAATCAGGGAATCAAAGGTGCCGAAGCTAAAAGTAAGGCTCTTGAGATGTTAAAAAAAGTAGGAATCCCGGATGCAGAAAGAAGATTTAATCAGTATCCGCATGAATTTTCAGGTGGTATGAGACAGCGTGTTGTAATTGCAATCGCAGTTGCCTGTCATCCGGATATTCTAATCTGTGATGAACCTACAACAGCGTTGGATGTAACGATTCAGGCGCAGATTCTGAATCTGATCCGCGAGCTTCAGGAAGAACTGAAGATGACGGTTATCTATATTACACATGACCTTGGAGTTGTAGCCAATGTAGCTGACCGTGTAGCTGTTATGTATGCAGGACAGATTGTGGAATATGGTACTGTAAATGATATTTTCTATGATGCTTGGCATCCGTATACATGGGCGCTTCTGTCTTCACTTCCTCAGTTAGGCGTGAAGGGAGAGCCGCTCCCGACAATTGAAGGAACACCGCCGAACCTCTTTAATGAGATTCATGGTGATGCTTTTGCACCGCGTAATAAGAAAGCGCTTGCAATAGACTTTGAAGAGGAACCGCCATTCTTTGAGGTTTCTCCTACACACAAAGCGAAGACATGGTATCTTGATCCTCGTGCACCGAAGATTGAGCAGCCGGAAGCAATTAAACGTCTTCGTGCAACTATGGAAGAGAGAGGGTAAGGCTTATGGCAGAAAAAGAAAAACTAATAGAGTTGAAAGATCTGCAGATTACCTTCGGAAGCGGAAAGAAGAAGTTTGTTGCAGTCGATCATGTAAACTTCGATATTTACAAAGGAGAGACGTTCTCTCTTGTAGGTGAGTCTGGATCCGGTAAGACAACAATCGGACGTGCGATTACAAGAATTAATCCGGTATCAGCCGGAGAGATTCTTTTCAAAGGACAACGTATCAGCGGAAAGATTTCCAAAGAGCTGGACTTAGAAGTAATCAAGAAATGTCAGATGATTTTCCAGGATCCGCAGGCATCTTTGAATGAGCGTGCGAAGGTAGATTATATTATCTCAGAGGGATTAATCAATCATCATCTGTATAAAGATGAGCAGGATAGATATAATAAGGTGCAGGATGCTCTTAAGGAAGTTGGACTGCTTCCGGAATTTGCATCCCGGTTCCCGCACGAATTCTCAGGTGGACAGAGACAGCGTATCGGTATTGCCAGAGCGCTGATCATGCAGCCGGAATTCATCGTTGCGGATGAGCCGATTTCTGCGCTGGACGTATCTATCCGTGCACAGGTATTGAACTTGCTGAACGAATTAAAGAAAACAAAAGGGCTGACCTATTTGTTTATTGCACACGATTTGTCCGTAGTAAGATTTATTTCAGATCGTATCGCAGTAATCCATAAAGGAAGAATTGTGGAACTAGCAGAGGCAGAGGAACTCTTCCTGCATCCATTCCACCCATATACAAAAGCGCTTTTATCAGCAGTTCCGATTCCGGATCCGATATTGGAGAAGAAGAAGAAACTGATCGTATACGATCCATCTATGCATGATTATAGTGTGGACGGACCAGTTTGGGAAGAGATTCTTCCGGGACATTTTGTTTACGCAAATCAGAAGGAACTGGAAGAATATCGAAAAGAAATTTAAAAATAAGCCAGCCTGTCAAAGGCTGGCTTATGATATATGGAAGGAAACAAGATGATTAAAAAAATTCGTACCATATTTCAAAAGTATATGATCCGTCCAATGATATATCAGAGTGTTACAAAGATTGCTGTCGCACTTGTACTCTGCCTTTTGTGGGATAGGTTCTTGAATCAAGATCATTATCAATCGATCGTAGAAAGTGCGTTCTTTGTGGCGGGGTGTGTATTTGTATTGCTGGCCTGGATCCAGTATTTGCGTATGGATGGGGTTAGATTCCATCATCTGATGGAAGAGAGACAGGAGCATAAGAAACGAGCTCATGTGACAAAAGATATTGTAGATTTTGTTGATGAGAAGATTATTTCCTTCGGAGAATTGGCAGATGAAGAACAGATTGTGTGCAGGTTTCTCGGAGATTTAATTTGTGCGACAATTTTTTTTGTGCCATCTTTTATTGCACTGGCGCTGTAAACAGATCAAATATTGTAATAAGAAAAAAGGTCGTGAGAAAAGCATAGATGTACTGACCCCCAAAAGTTAGACTGAAATCTAACGATTGGAGGTCGGTATTTTTATGTCCAAATACAGCTATGAATTCAAAAAGAAAGTCGTTATGTCGTTAGACTGAAATCTAACGATTGGAGGTCGGTATTTTTATGTCCAAATACAGCTATGAATTCAAAAAGAAAGTCGTTATGTCCTATCTTAATGGCGAAGGTGGCTACACATATTTAGCAAACTTTTATGGTATTCCATCAAAAACACGTATCCGAGAATGGGTTGCTGCATATCAGAAATTCGGAGATGAAGGACTATTTCGCTCTCGACAGCAAGCAAAATACTCTTTCGAAAAGAAGCTATCTGTTGTAGAATTATATTTATCAAGTGAAATCTCATATCAGGATTTAGCCTTGCAGGAAGGAATTACCAACCCATGTATGATTGTAAACTGGGTGAATCGCTTTCGTGCAGCTGGACCTGAAGCATTGAGACCTCGGAAGAAAACATTGGATAAACTAAAAACAGATAGTAAAGTTCAAGAAATAAAAGAAAGAATTATAGATACAAGTGCTGAGCATGTAAAAGAATTAGAGGATGAGCTTCTTAAGTTAAGGATTGAGAATGCGTTTTTAAAAGAACTGAGGAGACTGCGCTTAGAGGACGAAGCAAAAATGAGAGAACAGCTCGAATCATCAACAGTCTCCGAGGACGATTCAAACTAAAAGATCTTCTCTCGTATACTGGAATGCCAAAGGCAACATATATGTACTGGCAGAAGCGTTTTGATAAGAAAAATCCTGACAGGGAAATCGAAGAAAAGATTTTTGAGATTCGGGAAGTACATAAGGATTATGGATATCGTCGAATGCTTGGCGAGCTTCGAAATCAGGGATATGTCATTAATAAAAAGAAAGTTCAGCGTATCATGCAAAAGTATGAATTACAGGTGACATCATTTACTCGCAAAAGTAGAAAGTATAGTTCATACAAGGGAAAGGTTGGAACTGTTGCACCTAACAGAATACGCCGGCGCTTTAAGACACATATCCCACATCAGAAGATCACAACTGATACTACAGAATTTAAGTATTATAAAGTTGATGCCAAAGGAAATATGACAATGCATAAGCTTTACCTGGATCCGTTCATGGACATGTGTAATGGAGAAATTCTTAGTTATAGGATTGACAAAAAACCTTCTGCTAAAAATGTAATGGATGCCCTGGATAAAGCTATTAAAATCACATCAGACTGTCCTTATAGAAGAACCTTTCATTCTGATCAAGGCTGGGCCTATCAAATGAAAGCATACTCAAACCGATTAAAGTCAGAAAGAATCTATCAAAGTATGTCCAGAAAAGGAAACTGTCTGGATAACTCCGTAATGGAGAACTTTTTTGGCCTGCTTAAACAAGAGATCTATTATGGGGTTGTATACTATAGCTACGATGAATTGAAATCAGAAATAGAACGGTTTATAAAGTATTATAATGAGCAAAGAATAAAAGAAAAGCTAGGATGGATGAGTCCTGTTCAATACAGGCACCATCTTTTAGCTGCATAAAAAATGCGTAACAGATATTAAAATCTGTTACGCAATAAAAGTCTAACTTTTTGGGGTCACCTCA
>JAGZJD010000015.1 GCA_018365895.1 Lachnospiraceae bacterium
AATGAAAGATAAGGAGGGCAATCATGGGACAGAAAGTTAATCCTCATGGCTTAAGAGTCGGTGTTATTAAAGACTGGGACTCTAAATGGTATGCAGAAGCTGATTTTGCAGACTGCTTAGTAGAGGACCACAAGATCAGAACATTTCTTAAGAAGAAATTATACAGTGCTGGAGTTTCTAAAATCGAAATTGAAAGAGCTTCTGACCGTGTAAAAATCATTATCTACACAGCTAAACCAGGTGTAGTAATTGGTAAAGGCGGTTCTGAGATTGAGAAAGTAAAAGCAGAACTTCAGAAATTTACAGATAAAAAACTTATTGTTGACATTAAAGAAATCAAGAGACCAGACAAAGATGCTCAGTTAGTAGCTGAGAACATTGCATTACAGTTAGAGAACCGTATCTCTTTCAGACGTGCTATGAAATCTTGTATGTCAAGAACAATGAAAGCCGGAGCACTTGGTGTTAAAACAGCAGTTTCCGGACGTCTTGGCGGAGCTGATATGGCTCGTACAGAGTTCTACAGCGAAGGAACAATCCCGCTTCAGACATTAAGAGCAGATATTGATTATGGCTTCGCAGAAGCTGACACAACTTACGGAAAAGTAGGTGTGAAAGTTTGGATCTACAAAGGCGAAGTTCTTCCAACAAAGGCAACTAAGGAAGGGAGCGATAAATAATGTTAATGCCAAAAAGAGTTAAACGTCGTAAACAGTTCCGTGGCTCTATGAAAGGTAAAGCCTTAAGAGGAAATACGATTTCAAATGGTGAATATGGTATCGTTGCAACGGAGCCATGCTGGATTCGTTCAAACCAGATCGAAGCTGCCCGTATCGCTATGACACGTTATATCAAACGTGGTGGTAAAGTTTGGATCAAAATATTCCCAGATAAACCAGTAACTACAAAACCAGCTGAGACTCGTATGGGTTCCGGTAAAGGAACATTAGAATACTGGGTAGCTGTTGTAAAACCGGGCCGTGTAATGTTCGAGATTTCAGGAGTTCCGGAAGAAGTAGCTAGAGAAGCTCTTCGTCTTGCAACACACAAGTTACCTTGTAAATGTAAAATAGTTTCTCGCGCAGACTTAGAAGGCGGTGATAACAGTGAAAATTAAGACATTTGTAGAAGATTTAAAGACAAAATCAGCTGCAGAATTAAATGAAGAATTAGTAGCTGCTAAAAAGGAACTTTTCAACTTAAGATTCCAGAACGCAACAAATCAGTTAGATAACACAAGCAGAATCAAAGAAGTTAGAAGAAATATTGCCAGAATTCAGACAGCAATCACTGAAAACGCTGGTAAATAATTATTGAGCAAGTCCGGAAAGGAGTGACAGTTGTGGAAAGAAACCTTAGAAAAACTCGTGTTGGTAAGGTTATCAGCAACAAGATGGATAAAACAATCGTAGTTGCAGTTGAGAACCATGTAAAACATCCTCTTTACAACAAAATCGTGAAGAGAACATACAAATTAAAAGCACATGATGAGAACAACGAATGCAACATTGGTGATAAAGTAAAAGTTATGGAGACAAGACCGTTATCAAAAGATAAGAGATGGAGACTTGTCGAAGTTATGGAAAAAGTTAAATAATTGAAGGAGGTTTACCTGCAATGATTCAGCAAGAAAGTAGACTGAAAGTAGCAGACAATACAGGAGCAAAAGAACTTCTTTGCATCCGCGTATTAGGTGGCTCTACTAGAAGATATGCTAATATCGGCGACGTTATTGTTGCTTCTGTTAAAGATGCAACACCAGGCGGCGTTGTTAAAAAAGGTGATGTAGTGAAAGCTGTTGTTGTTCGTACAGTAAAGAGCACACGTCGTAAAGATGGTTCTTACATCCGTTTCGATGAAAACGCAGCTGTAATTATTAAAGATGACAAAAACCCAAGAGGAACTCGTATTTTTGGACCAGTAGCAAGAGAGCTTCGTGAGAAACAGTTCATGAAGATCGTATCTCTGGCTCCGGAAGTATTATAGGGAGGTGCCGAGGATGTCAACTATGAAAATTAAAAAAGGTGATTTAGTTAAAGTAATCGCTGGAAAAGATAAAGACAAAGAAGGAAAAGTTATTTCCGTAAATCCTAAAAACCGCACAGTTCTTGTTGAAGGAATCAACATGCTGACAAAGCACACAAAACCAAGTGCTGCTAATCAGAACGGCGGAATCATTCATCAGGAAGGCCCGATTGATATTTCAAACGTAATGTACATTCACAAAGGAACAGCTACAAGAGTAGGTTTCAAAATGGATGGAGACAAAAAAGTTCGTTTTGCAAAATCAACAGGCGAAGTAATTGATTAATTTTAGGAAGGAGGTACAGGGCGTTGAGTAGACTGAAAGAACAATATCAGAACGAGATCATTGACGCAATGATCAAGAAATTTGGATATAAAAATATCATGGAAGTACCGAAACTCGATAAAGTTGTTATCAACATGGGTGTAGGTGAAGCAAAAGACAATGCTAAGCTTTTAGACGCAGCTATTGCTGATATGGAAAAAATTTCCGGACAGAAAGTTGTCGTTACAAGAGCTAAGAATTCCGTAGCGAACTTCAAAATCAGAGAAGGGATGCCGATCGGATGTAAAGTTACTTTAAGAGGAGAAAAAATGTATGAGTTCGTTGATCGTTTAGTGAACCTTGCATTACCTCGTGTACGTGACTTCCGCGGTGTTAACCCGAACGCATTTGATGGAAGAGGTAACTATGCTCTTGGAATCAAAGAACAGCTGATTTTCCCTGAAATCGAATACGATAAAGTAGATAAAGTGAGAGGTATGGACGTAATTTTTGTTACAACAGCAAAAACTGACGAAGAAGCTCGTGAACTTTTAAGACAGTTTAACATGCCATTTGCGAAATAATTGAGGAGGGAAATTCATGGCAAAGACAGCAATGAAATTAAAACAGCAGCGCAAACAGAAATTCTCTACTAGAGAATACAACCGCTGCAGAATTTGTGGTCGTCCACATGCATATTTAAGAAAATACGGAATTTGCAGAGTTTGCTTCCGTGAATTAGCATACAAGGGAGAAATCCCGGGCGTAAGAAAAGCCAGCTGGTAGGCAGTAGGATATCCGTAGCAGCGCCGCCAGGCTTTTCAGCCAGGGCGGCATCTGAAGGATGTTTATAAAAGAAACAAATTAATAATATTTTTAAGGAGGCAACTTCAAATGACTATGAGTGATCCAATCGCAGATATGCTTACAAGAATCCGTAACGCAAATACTGCAAAACATGATACAGTAGATGTTCCGGCATCAAAAATGAAACTTGCTATTGCAAATATTCTTTTAGACGAAGGATATATTACAAAATA
This sequence comes from Lachnospiraceae bacterium, assembly GCA_018365895.1. Next base: position 3,331 of record JAGZJD010000015.1, read on the forward strand.
TGACCTTATTGAAGATGGAGTGTTCAAAACAATCCATATCACATTAAAATACGGTGCAGATAAAAACGAAAAAGTTATTTCTGGACTGAAGAGAATCTCAAAACCAGGTCTTCGTGTATACGCTGGTAAAGATGAGCTTCCGAGAGTTCTTGGCGGACTTGGAACAGCTATCATCTCTACAAACCAGGGTGTGATCACAGATAAAGAAGCCAGAGCAAAAGGTGTAGGCGGAGAAGTTCTTTGCTTTATTTGGTAGTAACTGAAAACAGAGCGGATATTATATCCGTTCCGAGAATTTAAGTAGGAGGTAAAGGCAATGTCACGTATAGGAAGACTGCCGGTAGCAATTCCAGCAGGTGTAACTGTTGAAATCGCTGAGAATAACAAGGTGACTGTAACAGGTCCTAAAGGAACTCTTGTAAGAGAGCTTCCAGTTGAAATGGAAATTAAAAAAGAAGACGATGCAATCGTTGTAACAAGACCAAACGATTTAAAGAAAATGAAATCTTTACATGGTTTAACAAGAACTCTGATCAATAACATGGTTGTTGGTGTAACAAATGGTTACGAAAAAGTTCTTGAAGTAAACGGTGTAGGTTACAGAGCATCTAAATCAGGAAATAAATTAACACTGAACCTCGGATACTCTCATCCAGTTGAAATGATCGATCCGGAAGGCATTGAAAGTGTTGTTGAAGGACAGAACAAAATCACAGTTAAAGGTATCGATAAAGAAAAAGTTGGACAGTACGCAGCTGAAATCAGAGATAAGAGAAGACCTGAACCGTACAAAGGAAAAGGTATTAAATATGCTGATGAAGTTATCAGACGTAAAGTTGGTAAGACTGGTAAGAAATAATTAAGGAGAGTGCGAAAATGGTTAGTAAAAAATCAAGAACAGAAGTTCGTGTAAATAAACATAGAAAATTACGTAATCGTTTCAGCGGAACTGCTGAGAGACCGCGTTTAGCTGTGTTCAGAAGCAATAATCATATGTATGCTCAGATCATTGACGATACAGTAGGAAACACTCTGGTTTCTGCTTCCACTCTTCAGAAAGATGTGAAAGCTGAGCTTGAGAAAACAAACAACGTTGAAGCAGCAGCATACCTTGGAACAGTTATCGCTAAAAAAGCAATCGAAAAAGGTATTGAGGAAGTCGTATTTGACAGAGGCGGATTCATTTACCACGGTAAAGTAAAAGCATTAGCAGACGCAGCTAGAGAAGCTGGATTAAAATTCTAGGAGGAAAGACACATGAGACAGAATCGTATTGATGCTAGTTCATTAGAATTAACAGAAAAAGTAGTATCAATTAAACGTGTAACCAAAGTTGTTAAAGGTGGTCGTAACTTCAGATTCACAGCTTTAGTAGTTGTTGGTGATGGAAATGGCCATGTTGGTGCAGGTTTAGGAAAAGCAACAGAAATTCCGGAAGCTATTCGCAAAGGAAAAGAAGACGCTATGAAAAAATTAGTGACTGTTGCTTTAGATGAAAACGAAAGTATTACACATGACTTATATGGTAAATTCGGAAGCGCTTCCGTGTTACTGAAGAAAGCACCGGAAGGTACTGGAGTTATCGCAGGTGGTCCTGCGCGTGCGGTAATCGAGATGGCTGGAATTAAGAACATCCGTACAAAATCTCTTGGTTCAAACAACAAACAGAACGTAGTTCTTGCTACGATTGCTGGTTTAAGCCAGGTAAAAACTCCGGAAGCAGTTGCGAAACTTCGTGGCAAATCTGTAGAAGAGATTTTAGGCTAAGGAAGGAGAGCATAAAATGGCAAATTTAAAAGTAACATTAGTGAAATCTACTATCGGTGCTGTACCGAAGCACAAAAGAACAGTAGAAGCTTTAGGTTTAAAGAAACTTAACAAAACTGTCATTTTACCAGATAACGCCGCAACAAGAGGTATGGTAAAACAGGTTGAATATCTTGTAAAAGTTGAAGAGGTATAATAATAGATAAGGAGGTGTCACAATGGACTTATCAAACTTAAGACCAGCTGATGGTTCAAAACAGAACGATAATTTCAGAAGAGGCCGTGGACACGGTTCAGGAAATGGTAAGACTGCAGGTAAAGGTCATAAAGGTCAGAAAGCTCGTTCAGGAGCACCGAGACCGGGCTTTGAAGGTGGTCAGATGCCATTATACAGAAGATTGCCAAAGAGAGGTTTCACTTGCAGAAACTCTAAGACAATCGTAGGTATCAATGTTAGCGCATTAGAGGTATTCGAAAATGATGCAGTAGTAACTGTAGATACACTGATCGAGGCAGGAATCGTTAAAAACCCAAGAGATGGAGTGAAGATTCTTGGCAATGGTGAATTAACTAAAAAACTTACAGTACAGGTTAATGCATTCAGTGAAGGCGCAAAAGCTAAAATTGAAGGACTTGGTGGAAAAGCAGAGGTGATCTAATGCTTAAGACATTCCGAAAAGCATTTCAAATTGAGGATATTCGTAAGAAAATCATCTATACATTTTTAATGTTGATCGTAGTGCGAATCGGATCACAGCTTCCGACTCCGGGGGTAGATCCAACTTACATTCAGAACTTCTTTGCAAACCAGACTGGTGAAGCGTTTAATTTTTTTAACGCTTTCACCGGTGGTTCTTTTGAGAGAATGTCTGTATTTGCGTTAAGCATTACACCGTATATTACTTCTTCTATCATTATGCAGCTGCTTACGATCGCAATTCCGAAACTTGAGGAAATGCAGAAAGAAGGCGCTGATGGAAGAAAGAAAATTGCAACAATTACCCGTTATGTGACAGTTGTTCTCGCACTGATCCAGTCTACTGCAATGGCAGTTGGATTTGGACGTCAGGGACTTCTGGTAGAATATAATTTTGTAAATGCTGCAGTTGTTGTAATTGCTTTAACAGCCGGTTCCGCATTCTTAATGTGGATTGGCGAACGGATCACAGAAAAGGGTGTTGGCAATGGTATTTCAATCGTATTGCTGATTAACATTCTTTCTCGTGTTCCAAGTGATCTCACAAGACTGTATGAACAGTTTATGAAAGGTAAGAGCCTTGCAAAAGCTGGACTTGCAGGTGTGATCATTCTTGCGATCATTATTTTCCTTGTTGTATTTGTTATCATTTTACAGGATGGAGAAAGAAGAATCGCAGTTCAGTATTCTCAGAAGATTCAGGGAAGGAAAAATTTTGGCGGTCGTTCCTCAAATATTCCGTTGAAAGTTAATACAGCTGGTGTTATTCCGGTTATCTTTGCATCGTCATTGATGCAGACACCGATTATTATTGCATCTTTCTTAGGAAAGGGTAATGGGACAGGTATCGGAAATGAGATTTTACGCGGACTTAATTCCGAGAACTGGTGTAATCCGGATCAGCTGAAATATTCTTGGGGACTTCTGGTTTACATCCTTTTAACTGTATTTTTTGCATATTTCTATACTTCTATTACATTTAATCCGTTAGAAATTGCAAATAATATGAAAAAGAGCGGTGGATTTATTCCGGGTATTCGTCCGGGTAAGCCAACAGTCGATTACCTGACAAAGATTTTAAATAAGATTATCTTTATCGGTGTATGCGGACTGATTCTTGTTCAGATCGTACCATTTTTCTTTAATGGTGTGTTTAATGCCAGTGTTTCATTTGGCGGTACTTCACTCATCATTATCGTAGGTGTCGTTCTGGAGACAATTAAACAAATTGAATCACAGATGCTTGTGCGTAACTATAAAGGATTTTTGAACAATTAATATTTAGCTCGCGGGTTTTTCTTGGAAATTATTCAGAGAAATCTCGCGAGTTAAAACGCTATAAGGAGATTTTTTATGAAGATAATTATGTTAGGTGCTCCTGGAGCTGGTAAAGGAACTCAGGCAAAAAAAATAGCAGAGAAATATCAGATTCCTCATATTTCTACAGGTGACATTTTCCGCGCGAATATTAAAGAGGGAACAGAGCTCGGAAAACAGGCCAAGACTTACATGGATCAGGGACTTCTTGTTCCGGATGAACTGACAGTAAATCTTGTAATTGATCGTGTTGAGCATGATGACTGCAAAAATGGTTATGTACTGGATGGTTTTCCAAGAACAATCCCACAGGCGGAAGCTCTTGACAAGGCGCTGAGCGGATTGGGAGAACATTTAGACTATGCACTTAATGTAGATGTTCCAGATGAGAATATCGTAAAACGTATGGCAGGAAGAAGAGCCTGCATCTCCTGTGGGGCTACATATCACGTTGTTTATGCAGCGCCAAAAACAGAAGGAATCTGTGATGTATGCGGCAGCGAACTTGTACTTCGTGATGATGATAAACCAGAGACAGTAACAAAACGTCTCGGGGTATATCATGAACAGACAAAACCTCTGATCGACTATTATGCTGAAGAAGGCATTCTGAAAACGATCGATGGAACACAGAACCTGGAAGTTGTATTTGATGATATCAAAAAAATTTTAGGTGAATAGGGATGCCAATCGCAAATAAATCCGGTGATCCGGTGTTTCTTACTTTGCCAAAAGAGGATAAAATATGATTGACATGAGAACAGGAATGCTTGTAAAATCAAAAGCGGGACATGATAAAGATCAGATATATCTCATATGGAAAGAAGAGGGCGCATACATTTATGCTGTTGACGGCGTACATAGAATGATCGATAAGCCGAAAAAGAAACGGAAAATACATGTTCAGCCTATTTGCAGATATTATGAGATATCCGAAGCAGACAATGTAAAAATCAAAAAAATAATAAAAGATTATGTTCAGGAACGTAAGACCGGACACAAGGAGGAATAGTATGTCAAAGAATGACGTGATTGAAATTGAAGGAGTTGTAATTGAAAAACTGCCAAGCGCAATGTTCAGAGTAGAACTTGAGAATGGACATCAGGTGCTGGCTCATATCAGTGGGAAACTCCGCATGAACTTTATTAAAATCTTACCTGGAGACAAAGTAACATTGGAACTCTCTCCGTATGATTTGTCAAAGGGAAGAATTATCTGGAGAGATAAATAAAACTATTGACTTTCCAGGGATAAAGGTGCTATAATAATCAGCGTACGCTTGCGGAGTTTTCTTCGCAAGTTATTGAAATGTAGGCAGGCACTTAGGGAAAGGAGGATTTGACGTGAAGGTTAGATCATCAGTTAAACCGATTTGCGAAAAATGCAAAATCATCAAGAGAAAAGGAAGCATCAGAGTAATCTGTGAGAATCCTAAGCACAAACAGCGTCAGGGCTAATTGCTGACTTCGTTTGTATCCCGCACTTAAAAAAGAGTGCAACATTTTCATTAGGCGGCTGTAGCAGATGACACACACGGTTGTGTGGAACTGCTATTAAAATATACAAGGACGCACCAGAGTCTTCTACAGGCACATTGGTGTAAGGATCGGGTGTCACATACCATATTCGATCCCTGGTATATTGCTTATAATACCGGCTCGTCATTACCGTAAGGTGGCCGGAAAGGCTGCGCGGTCGCGCGGCTGGGAGTGAAAGAGAATTTTCTTACTCCCCAATTTGAGACAATATTAATAAGAGCAGTCATCACACACACATTTCAGGCTTTGGTAACAAGGAGCTGTGTGAGCAGACTGACAGAATTCAAAATGGAGGAATTTTACAATGGCTCGTATTGCTGGTGTAGACTTACCAAGAGACAAACGTGTAGAAATCGGACTTACTTATATTTATGGAATCGGAAGAGTAAGTGCGAACCGTATTTTAACAGAGGCTGGTGTAAATCCAGATACTCGTGTAAGAGACTTAACAGATGATGAAGTTAAGAAAATCAGTGCTGTAATCGATGAAACACAGATGGTAGAAGGTGATCTTCGTAGAGAAATCGCTTTAAATATCAAGAGATTACAGGAGATTGGATGCTACAGAGGTATCCGTCATAGAAAAGGACTTCCTGTTCGTGGACAGAAGACAAAAACAAATGCCAGAACAAGAAAAGGTCCGAAGAGAACTGTTGCTAACAAGAAAAAATAATAAAGCAACTGCATTCGGTTTGGACGGGCTGCGTAGCGCAGCTTAAAGATTAGAAACGAAGAAATTATATCATATAGGAAAGTGTAGGTTAGTTTAAATGGCTAAAAAAGTTACAAAAAAAGTGACAAAAAGACGTGTCAAGAAAAACGTTGAACGCGGACAGGCACATATCCAGTCATCTTTCAATAATACAATCGTTACATTGACAGATGCACAGGGAAATGCTTTATCTTGGGCAAGTGCCGGTGGTCTTGGATTTAGAGGTTCAAGGAAATCTACTCCATATGCTGCACAGATGGCAGCTGAAACAGCAGCTAAAGCAGCATTAGTTCATGGTCTGAAATCAGTAGACGTTATGGTAAAAGGACCGGGTTCAGGAAGAGAAGCAGCAATCCGTGCATTACAGGCATGCGGTATTGATGTAACAAGTATCAAAGATGTAACTCCGGTACCACATAATGGTTGCCGTCCACCAAAACGCAGAAGAGTCTAATTTTAGGAGGATAGAAGAACATGGCAGTAAATAGAGTTCCGGTTCTTAAAAGATGCCGTTCATTAGGAATGGACCCAATCTACTTAGGAATTGATAAAAAATCTAACAGACAGTTAAAAAGAGCAAATAGAAAAATGAGCGAGTATGGTCTCCAGTTACGTGAGAAACAGAAAGCAAAATTCATCTATGGCGTATTAGAAAAACCTTTCCGTAACTACTTCAAAAAAGCTCAGCGTATGAGTGGTATGACTGGTGAAAACCTTATGGTTCTTCTTGAGTCAAGATTAGATAACGTTGTATTCCGTCTTGGATTTGCAAGAACAAGACGTGAAGCTCGTCAGATCGTTGACCACAAACATGTTTTAGTTAACGGAAAACAGGTAAATATCCCGTCTTACCTTGTAAAAGCCGGAGATACAATTGAAATCAAAGAAAAATGCAAAGGTTCTCAGAGATACAAAGACATCCTGGAAGTAACAGGCGGAAGATTAGTTCCGGAATGGTTAGATGTTGATGCTGAAAACTTAAAAGGTGCAGTAAAAGAGCTTCCACATCGCGAAGCAATTGATGTACCGGTTGACGAAATGTTAATCGTCGAGTTATATTCTAAATAAGCCATAAGGTTTAAATAGAAGGAACCCTCAACATTTTATTAACCCATAAGGAGGGCTTTGTAGTGTTTGATTTTAATAAACCAAATATCGAAATTACTGAGATTTCAGAAGATAAAAAATATGGCAGATTTGTTGTAGAACCGCTCGAAAGAGGTTATGGTACTACACTTGGAAACTCCCTGAGAAGAATTATGCTTTCTTCTCTTCCGGGAGCTGCTATCAGTCAGGTAAAGATTGAAGGTGTACTTCACGAATTCAGCTCAATCCCGGGCGTAAAAGAAGACGTGACAGAGATCATCATGAATCTCAAGACTTTAGCTATCAAAAATTCTTCAGAAACAGATGAACCAAAGACCGCTTATATTGATTTCGAAGGTGAAGGTGTAGTGACAGCTGCAGATATTCAGGCAGATCCTGATATTGAAATTATGAATCCGGACACAGTAATTGCAACTTTGAACGGAGGAGTAGACAGCAAATTATACATGGAACTGACGATTACAAAAGGCAGAGGTTATGTAAGTGCAGAGAAGAATAAACGAGAAGACCTTCCAATTGGTGTCATTCCGATTGATTCTATCTACACACCGGTAGAACGTGTAAACCTGACAGTTCAGAATACGCGTGTCGGACAGATTACTGACTACGATAAACTGACACTTGATGTTTATACAAATGGAACACTTGTGCCGGATGAAGCAGTCAGCCTTGCAGCGAAGGTACTTAACGAACATCTGAAACTCTTCATCGATCTTTCAGAAGTTGCTCAGGCAGCGGAGGTTATGATTGAGAAAGAGGATGATGAGAAAGAAAAAGTCCTTGAGATGAGCATTGATGAACTTGAACTTTCCGTTCGTTCATACAATTGCCTGAAACGTGCAGGTATCAATACGGTAGAAGAACTTACAAACAGAACTCCGGAGGATATGATGAAAGTTCGTAACCTCGGACGTAAGTCTCTTGAAGAAGTACTTGCAAAATTGAAAGAGCTCGGATTAGAATTAAATCCGGGAGAAGAATAATTCTGGCTAGTAAGCCCGAAGACGCATAACCAGACGGCAGATACAGTAAGCCCGAAGACGCATGTATTTGCTGCATATTATTGGAGGAAAATTACAATGGCAAATTATAGAAAACTTGGAAGAACATCCAGCCAGAGAAAAGCGCTGATCAGATCTCAGGTTACAGCTTTATTAGCTAACGGCAAGATCGTTACAACAGAAGCAAAAGCAAAAGAAATCAGAAAAGTTGCAGAAGGTCTGATTGCTTTAGCAGTAAAAGAAAAAGATAACTATGAAGAAGTTACTGTAAAAGCTAAAGTTGCTAGAAAAGACAAAGATGGTAAGAGAGTAAAAGAAGTTGTAGACGGAAAGAAAGTAACTGTATACGACGAAGTTGAAAAAACAATCAAAAAAGATAAACCATCAAGACTTCATGCAAGACGTGAAATGTTAAAAGTTCTTTACCCAGTGAAAGAAGTTGCAGCTGGAAAGAAAAAAGCAGAAGAAGTTGATTTAGTTGCAAAACTGTTCGACGAAATCGCACCAAAATATGAAAACCGTAAAGGTGGATACACAAGAATCATCAAGATCGGTCTTCGTAAAGGTGATGCTGCAATGGAAGTTCTTATGGAATTAGTATAAGAATATTTAAGAGCCTAACCCTTGTAAATAAAGGGCATAGGCTCTTTTTCTTTGCTCTGTGATACTAAAATGATACTATTATTCTATTTTTTCTATTTTTGATACTATATCAGCCTGTTTGTGTGGGAAAAGATGCGAGTATGTTTTCAGTGTAATATCTGGTGATTCATGCCCTAATCTTTCCGCAACAAGTACCGGATTCGCCCCAAGATTGATAAGTGTTGAAGCGTGAGAGTGACGAAGATCATGTACACGTATTGGTTTGACACCGGAGCTGTCAATCTTCTGTTTCATTATACGCCGTATATACTGGGCAAAGATTGGGAAAATCCGATCATCAGCACCAATATCATATAAATGAGCTAAATACATCTTGATTTCATTTACCAAGAAATCCGGTATATCAACGGTACGCTCTCCCTTTGCTGTTTTTGGTGGATGCAGCATTTTTTTTCCGGCAGCATAATAAATTGTCTTGCTGATATGAATTTGTTTATTCTTTTCGTCAAAATCGTTCGGTGTGAGCGCAAGCAGTTCGCCTTCTCTCATCCCAGTATAGTATAAGATTTCAAAAATCGTGAAATACATCAATTCAACTGGTCGGCTGATATCAAATTCTTTGATAAATTGCAGATATTCTTCCGGTGTCCAGAAGCTTATTTTTCTTGCCTTCTTATTGCCGATTGTCTCGATACATGGATTCTTTGAGAGTCCAAGGTATTTTACTGCATAATTGAAAATAGCTTTCAAGCAGACGTTGATAGAGCGAGTATATGTATCGCTCAGATGCTTTGAGAGCAATTCATTCTGCCAAGAGGTAATAACTTCCGGCGTAATGTCTATAAGCTGTAGATTGCGAAAATACGGAAGAATTTGGTTATTTATAATTGGCTTTCTTATTGCAAATGTACTTTCACGCACTCTTGGCTGCAAATAGTCCAGATACTTTTCGCACAGTGTCGCAAAGCTGATTGCCGGATTCTTTGCATATCCCTCTAAAAACTTCCGTTCCCATTCTTTGGCATCCCGTTGGAGCTTGAAGCCCCTTTTCATTTTTTTCTTTTTGTTTCCTTGCCAGTCTGTATAGTAGAAACTGCAATACCATGTTCCGCGCTCTTCATCTTTGTAAATTCCCATGTGTTCTATCTCCTTTTCATTTCTTACGTGGTGGCGTGTGAAAATGATTAAGGATGTTTGACATATTTACTGGATTTGACTATAATATACTTACTAAGACAGTCGAGAAGATAGCTCAAACCTATCCGCCTCGGCGAAAAATCATAAAGTAACTATCCGAAGATAGCCGCCTAATTCTTTACCAGAGAGCAGGGCGGCTATTTTCTGTCTTTGTCATTTCTGACTAATGTAATAATAGCGCATATCATAATTACAAATGCAAATAAATCTGAATATGTAACCATGTTATCATCCCCTTCCTAAGACTCGAAGCGGATGATATGGCCGCCCTCTCGGCTGCCTTAATAAGTATATTATTGTCAATGTGCTTGTGGGGGTGAACGATTTGTTATACTCTATTGAAGAAGATGAGCTGACCGAACAAATTGTTATGTCAGGTAGGAAACACTATTCTTCAAAATTCGTCGTTTCATTAAGTAAAGTTTTGTATAAATCGGTCGTGTCACTTATTTTTTGTTTAAGTTCATTAAAAACTATTTCTTCAGGTCGAACATCTTTCATTTCATTAATAAGAAACGGAAATGTAGAAACAGAAAAATCTATTAACTTGTCAATATCTTTTTGATGAAGAATAAATGACTGTTCTCCATCATCTACAAGAATATACATAGCCGCAGGAAATTCACCAGATAATTTCTCTTCTAAATAACTATCAAAAACAAGTTTTTTCGAAACATTTTTATAAATTTTGCTTAATATTGCAACTATTGCAAAGCGTAGATCGAGGTCTTCATCATTATTTTCGTCATTGATTCCAGGTGTTCTCAATTGGACGGTAGGAATACCGTCAGGTTGTGGACGCGATAGTGCATAGTAATCAATTGAAGAGTCAAGAGCGAAAGAAATTTTTTTTAGTGTTTCGATTTTGGGGTTTCTTGTATTATTTTCATATTGGGCAATCATAGAAGCTGAAACGCCTAATTTTTCTCCCAATTCTTTCTGAGTAAATCCAGCTTTTTTACGTGCTTTCTTTATTATCTCACCAGTATTCATATTTGATCCCTCTCTTTCACTAATAAAAACAATACCATAGTTTAGAAAAAAAATAAAGCAAAAGCTGAAAACAATATTGACTTAATAATAAGCATATGCTATAAAATAATTAAGCAAAAGCTTAGGAGGTAATATGTATGAGAATTAATAGTATTAAGCTTGTAACAGCTATGATGCGTCTTGATTTGACACAAAAGCAGCTTGCAGAGCGCGCGGGAGTGTCAAGAGCTACAATCAATGGAATAAAATGTGGCAGAAGCTGTTCTGACAGAATCGGGATAAAAATTGCAGAAGCTTTGCAAGTACCAATCGAAAAGTTACTTGAAAAATAATACGTGTGGTGGCGTGTGAAAGTGTTCAAGGTAGAAAGAGGTGAAACGATGAATCAAATTAGAGATTACACAGCATTAGTGAAACGAAGATCAGAGTTACTTCTGTTAAGTGGCAGCAGTTGGAAAGAAGAATATGCCGATGAGCTGCGGCAGATTGATGAACAGATCAGCGAGATGAGAAAGGAGATGAAGCTAGATGAATAAACAGATGTACACAGCAAAGGACCTTGCGGAGATCCTACAGGTGTCGGAAAGCAAAAGTTATGCGCTGATTCGGCAAATGAACGAGGAACTAGAACAAAAAGGCTTTATCATTTGCCGTGGACGTGTTCCGGCAGCATACTTCCGGGAACGGTTCTTCGGTATGCAGGAACAAAAAGAGTAAGAGTGAGGTAGCACATGGAAGGCTGGATCAAACTTCACAGAAAATTACAAGAAAAAGCTTTATGGCAGTGCACAACACCGGAGCAAAAAGTCATTCTTATTACAATACTTCTGAATATCAATTCTGATGAAAAGGAATGGGAATGGCAGGGGAAACAGTTTATTTGTGAGCCCGGTCAAATGGTAACAAGTCTTGCCTCACTGGCTGAAAAATGTGGGAAGGGCATCACAGTGCAGAATGTCAGAACTGCTTTAGAGAAATTTGAAAAGTATGGATTTTTAACAAACCAATCAACAAAGACAGGACGGCTCATAACCGTTGTAAATTGGGCGTTTTATCAAGATTCTTCTTGTGAGGCAACAAAGCAACCAACAAAGCATCAACAAAGCAGTAACAAAGAGGTAACAACTAACAAGAATAATAAGAATAATAAGAATAATAATATATATAATGCTCATTTTGTGACGTTATGGAGTGCTTATCCGAAAAAAGCAGATAAAGCGGCAGCATATAAACAATATCAAGCAAGATTGAAAGACGGATATTCAGAAGAGGAGCTTTTACAGGCGGTGGAACGATATGCGGCAGAGTGCAAACGTGAGAACAGGGAACAGAGATATATCAAACACTGTAAAACATTTCTGGGTGTCAATGGATCGTTTACCGAATATTTAAAGACAAGAGAGGATGAGAGGAGCAATGAAGGAGAAAATAAAACTGGGGATGAATGTGAAAACTTCTATGAGCGATATTACAGGGAATGTGATCAGAGTTAGAGAATATGCAGATCAGTACATTTCCGGAACACTTGCAGAATTGGAAGTAGAAAATTACGGAAACACACAGGATTATTTTTTCAGAGATGGAACTATTACAGTAACCGAAGAGGAACGCCGTCAACAGTTGAGTAAAATACCTGTAGAATACGCCGGCAAGTATGCAAAAGATTTTAACTTTGAACTTTATGGCTCAGATATAAGTGCTCAAAAGAAAATCGCAAATTCATTTGTTTTGAATTTTAAAAAATATCTTATGTCCGGCAATGGACTGTATATCTTTTCAAAAACAAAGGGAACAGGAAAAACAATGTTGGCATGTGTGCTTGCAAATGAGCTGATAAAAAAATCAGACGCATGCGGTTTAAATGTCAAGTACGTTACTGCACAAGGCTATATTGAGATGATCCGAGAGAGAACAGGTGAAGCATATACATACAAAGATTGTACACTATTGATTTTTGATGATATCGGATCAGAGACTTCAAGGGAAGACAGTTGGACAAAAGCACCCGTTTTTGATTTAGTGAATTACAGGTATAGCAATCATTTACCAACGATTTATACAAGTAATTTTCCTATGGATGAATTAAAAGAAGATGAAAGAACAATAGACAGGATTGTATCATCTTCTGCGCCGATAGCATTGCCGAATGTGCCGATTCGCCGCCAGCAGGGGCTGAAAGAAATATCCAGATTTATGCGAGAGACAGATGTTTCAGAAAACATTTTTGATTAAAAAAATGCCCTTGCCAGTACCGCAAATACTGACAGGGGCAAGGTTACAGCCGGAGCTATAAAAAAATTACCAATTGAATAATAACATAGCGTCCGGGGAAAGGACAAGAGGAATATGAAAAAAGATTTATTTGGCATCATAGCGGAAATTAGAGCAATATCAAATATTTTGACAGGATTATCTAATCAATTGGGAGAAGATAAAGACAGCTTGAATGCAAGAGCATTAGAAAGTGCGTTGTTTGGAGTATCTAGCTATTTAGATCGGTTAGCGGATGATCTGGAAGAAATTGACACATTAATAGGAATGGCAGGTGAGAACCATGAAACCAATTAACGCATATAAGAAATGTTTATGCTGCGGGGCAAGGTATTCTGTATCAGAGAAGAGTGAAAATTGCAAATGTGGCGGTTATCTGTATATAGTCAGCTCTGTATATCAGAAAAAGGTAAAAAAATAGTGTGGCTAATATATTTTGAATAAAACTGCTGCCCTTCCGGTAAGGATGCGGCAACATCTAAACTGGATGGCAGCAGGACAATAAAAGGTTAGGAATTGACACGGCGTTCAACTACTTGATTTAGAAATAGAAAAGTCGGTGGGAAAATAGTTACTACATTGACGGAATGAGGTGAAATAGGATGAAAGAAAAACAGATATTTGAAAAAGGCGTTACAGAACAGAAATTAAGCGAATTAGCTGAATATAGAAAAAGTTTCATTTTTAAAGAGATAGAAAAAATGAACGAGGAAAACATAGGGCGTATATATGCTCTTATGCTAGGAAGGACGGGAATATCTCGTTAGAGCAGTAAGTTAGAGAAATAGCTGTCCTTCCGGGAAGGATGCGCCAACATTTGAACCGGACGGCAGCAGGATAATAATAGATAAAGGCAGCGTGAAAATAGTTCTATACTGGGAGAAAGTGAGGAGAAAGAAATGGAAGAAAAAGAAAAAGACATTGATATGATCCTTGAATTACTGGGAAAGGCTACGAAGGAAAAGGTAGCAGATATTCTTGTATTTATAAAATATTATCTTATGGAGTAATCAGTTAAAGAGGTGTTAGCTACCTTTCCGGTAAGGATGCGGCAACCTTTAAACCGGACGGCAGAAGAAGGGAGATGATAATACATGAGTGTGAAGATTAAAATATCTTATACTGACGATCAAGAGCTGACCGGAGTAATCCGGCTACTCTCTCCAATAGTGAAAAAATGGAAGAAGCAACCGGAAAAGGGGAAGTATAAAAGAGCTTATATCGAAATAGAAAATCGTGATTTTAGTGACGATATTATAAAAAGTAAAACACGAGAAAAATAGCGTGTGAATGATTGAATAATAACCCAACAAGTGGTAAAATGAATATAAAAATATCGAAGTACCGCACCACGATATATATATGGTGTAAGCCTAAAAGGCGTGGGAATGACTTACAGACAGAAGTGTCAAAAAAGTTGTTTCTACGTCTTTTTATATGCTTATTTTTTAATTAGTCAACATCTAGACAGAAAGGAAAGGAAGGGAAAACGGCATGGCGTTGAAGCAGATTGTGCTTGCAGGAGAGATTGCAGAAAAAAAAGAACAACTCGATCAGCTAAGAGAAAAGAGGATCGCACTTAATAAACGGCAGAGAGAGTTGGAAGATGAAATAAATTCTGCTGAATCAAATGAACAGAGAGCAGAGGTTGATGAAAAAATCGACAAGTTTGTTGCTGAACGTGATTCGAATAATGAAGAGATCGAAGAGACAGAGAGTGAGCTTGAAGAACTTCAAAAAAGAATGGAGAAATATAGTAGAATACCACAAACAACAGCGAGTGAAGAGAAAAGAGAACAGAAGGGAGATATCTATAGAGAAATGAGTGGAATCGTATTGAGAAAAAACGATAGTTTGTATGAAAGAAGAAAGTCGGGGTTTACGGACGTAGAAAAGAATTTAAGTCTTGGGAAATATATTAGAGGTATGGTAACAGGACGATGGGACAATGCGGAAAATGAAAGAAGTGCTATGCTTACATCGGGAGCGAATTCTATTATCCCAAGTCCTCTATATTCTAGAATTGTTGATAAAGCCAGAGATTTGAGCATTTTTTCCTCTGCGAACGTGCCGACAGTTGTTATGGAAAGTAACAATTTGACTATTGCAAAAATCAAAGAGGATTTAATAGCTTCATTCAAAGAAGAAGGGAAAGCAGCAGCAGAAAGCTCGCCGCTTGAATTGGAAGGAATTACACTAAATTCTAAAACAATATATGGTTATGCCTATGTATCACTAGAAGCAATTGAGTCGGCAGAAAATCTTGATTCAATACTGACAGATTCTTTTGCAAGATCGGTAGCTAATGGAATTGACAAAGGTATGTTATATGGCATATATTCCGGATCAGCTTATCAGGAGTATGCGCCGGCAGGTATATTTAATAACACTGAAATCAATACAATTACTGCTGCAAGTTCAGATTATGATGATGTTATCAAGGCAGGGGGAAGAATTAGAGCGAATAATGGAGTGGCATCTATTCTTGCAATGAACGCAAATTCAGAAGAGACTCTATCATTGCTTAAAACATCAGACGGACAATATTTAGCGCAGCCGCAAGCAGTCGCAGACCTCAAGAGGATAGTATCAAATCAGTTAAATCATTCAGATGAAGACGGAGATGATATGCTTGTCTTCGACCCGAACGCATTACTGATCGGAGTGCAGCAGGGCATCAATATAAAAGTGTTTGACGGAGATACAGAGAGTATCAAGCGCGGTCTTGTATGTTTCCGGGTAATGTCGATGGTAGATTGCGTTGTATTACAGCCGAAACATATCAGTCGTATCAAAGGATTCGGAAAAGCAAAAGTATAATTTAAACGAATTTTAGAGTATTAGATAGCAGGCGCGAAAGATTCGCAAATCTATCTTATATCAGAATACAAAGATGGGGGGTCAGAGTAAAACAGATTCTGAATCCCCCCCCCCTCCTTTTATCTTTGAGAGTTGGTGGCCAGGGAATCGGGACAGGGAGCTTCTTCCAATAGCGCGGATATATGAAAATATTTTTCGGTAGGAATATCGTTGAAAAATGCGGGATTTATATAGATTTTGCAAGAAAAGTATATGTAAAAAAGGGGTTATTTTCGTGTGTGGACTTACTAATGAGCAGTTAGTAGCTCGGATTCAAGCCGGAGAAAATAAAACAGAGAATATGTTGCAATTGTGGCAGCAGAACAAAGGACATATTGCAAATGTAGCCCGCAAGTTCAGCAAATATGCAGAAATGGAAGATTTAGAGCAAGAAGGATATATTGCTCTCTATAATGCCGTGCAGGGCTATAAAATCGAGCAAGGCATGAGTTTTATTAATTACGCCACGTTTTATATGCGTAGACAGTTTGAACGATGCGCAAATAATAATAGAGCTGTGCCGCTGCCGTTTGGAGCTAGCGATAGCGTGTATAAATACAAGAAGATTTTTGCACAGTTTTTGAAAAGGTATGGGAGAGAACCCATAGATCAGGAAATGCAGCTGCTACTTGGTGCAGGGGAAAAAGAGTTTAATAGTATTAAAAAAGCAGTACGTTCAAGTAATACTGAAAGCATGAATAAGCCGATAACAGGAGAAGATGAGGAGCTGACACTGGGAGATACAATTGCTTCGCCGCAAAGTTTAGAAGATGAGTGCATTGATCGTATAGATCGTGAAGCTTTGGGGCGGGAATTATGGCTTGCAGTTGATGAGCTGCCAGAAGATCAGAACAAGGCTATCAAGAAGAAATTCATTGATAAAATGACGCTTAATGAGATCGGAGAGCTAGAGGGGATGAATCGCAATGCTATTCATAAAAAAATCAGCAACGCTGTTTTCAAACTTCGGTACGGCAGGCACGCAAAGACGCTGCGTCGGTACTATGACATATTTTTCCCTGCTGTTAGTTCGGTTCATGTTGGTGCGAGACAGTTTCAACAGACTTGGACAAGTGGTACAGAATTAGCTGCAATGAGGAATTATGAGCGTAGCAGGAGCGTAGACACAGATCTGGAAGCTATTCCGAAAGAAGCTGACAGATAATTATATATGGGGAAGTTGTTTGTAAATCAGCATTAATTCTTTGCGTGATACTAATATGATACTAGAAAAATGTGAAGTACAAGAAGAACAAACAAGTGTACGAAAAAATAAGCATATAAAAGATACGAAAAAGCACAAAAAACACAAAAAATCAAGGCTTGCATAGAATTAGTATAAGAATATTTAAGAGCCTAACCCTTGTAAATAAAGGGCATAGGCTCTTTTTTTGTGGGAAAAGATGCGAGTACGTTTTCTAATGGTATATTGAGTTGTTTTATGATATTATGCATGTATAAAGAGAATAGGAACAAAGAACTTCAAAATAGAAAGGGAAAGAATATGGAACAGGAACAAAAGCATAAAAGACGTGTGCGGTATAAAGGGACACACCCTCGCAGTTATAAAGAAAAGTATAAAGAATTACAACCGGAAAAATATCCGGAAATGGTAAAGCATATTATTGAGAAGGGCGGAACTCCGGCAGGAATGCATATTTCAATCTGTGTGAAGGAAATTCTTGATTTTCTTCAGATTCAACCGGGACAAAAAGGATTGGATGCAACGCTTGGTTATGGAGGACATACATTAGAGATGATGAAATGTCTAAAGGGCGAAGGGCATATGTATGCATTAGACATAGATCCGATTGAGTCAGTGAAAACGAAAGAACGTTTGGAAAGTCTCGGCTATGGACCGGAGATTTTGACAATTCGTAATATTAATTTTGCGGATGCTGATCAGGTAGCGGCAGAGGCAGGAAAATTTGACTTTGTACTGGCAGATCTGGGGGTATCTTCGATGCAGATTGATAATCCAGACCGGGGCTTTTCTTATAAGATTGAGGGACTGCTAGATCTTCGCTTAAATCCGCAGAAAGGTATTTCAGCGGCAGAAAGATTGAATTCAGTTTCAGAAGAGGAACTGGTGGGAATGTTGATTGAGAATTCCGATGAACCGTATGCAGAAGAGATTGCAGCCAAAGTGATACGAATGAGAAAACAGGGAATTCGTATTACGACGACAACAATGATGCAGGAAACAATTGAAGAGGCGCTTAGCTTTCTTCCGGAAGCAGAGCGAAAAGAAGCAGTAAAGAAATCCTGCCAAAGAACGTTCCAGGCGCTGCGGATCGATGTAAATAGCGAGTATGAGGTATTATATACATTTATGGAAAAATTGCCGGAGATCCTTGCACCGGGAGGTCGGGTAGCCATTTTGACGTTCCATTCCGGAGAAGACAGAATTGTTAAGAAAGCTTTTAAAGAATTTAAGCGTCAAGGAATTTATAGCGATGTAGCAGAGGATGTGATTCGACCATCTAAGGAAGAATGTATTATGAATAGCCGCGCCCGTTCTACAAAGATGCGCTGGGCAATCCGCGCAGAATAGAGAGAAAGAGTGCTTCAAAGAAAATTCATTTCGTGATACAATAAAAGAAATCTATTTAATGCTTAATGCGATAAATACATGACAAAGGAGACAGCAGTATGGAAAAAAGGGAATTTGAAAAATTAGGGGTGGAAACGTCTCTGCTTGGATTTGGATGTATGCGTTTTCCAATGACAGAAGAAGGAAAGATTGATGAGCAGGAAGCAGAAAAGATGATCGATCATGCTATTGCAGGCGGTGTAAATTATATTGATACTGCATATCCGTACCATAATGGGGATAGTGAGCCTTTTGTGGGACGTGTACTGGACAAATATAATCGTGAAGATTATTACCTGGCAACAAAACTGCCAATCTGGAAACTTGAAACACTGGAAGATGCAAAGCACATCTTTGAAGAGCAGTTGGAAAGACTGCATAAAGATTATGTGGATTTTTATTTATTACATGCGCTTGACAAATCACGTTTTCAGAAGGTAGTAGATCTCGGAATTATTCCATATCTGGAAGAGATGCGTGCGAAAGGAAAGATTAGATATATTGGTTTCTCTTTCCATGATGAATATGAAGTATTTGAGGAAATCCTGAATTATTATCACTGGGATTTCTGCCAAATTCAGTTTAATTATATGGATACAGAAGAACAGGCAGGATTAAAAGGATATCATCTGGCGGAGGAAAAAGGAATTCCGATCGTTATTATGGAACCAATTAAAGGAGGTATGCTTGCATCACTTCCGGCACAGGCAGAAGAACCGTTAAAAGTGATGGCACCGCAAGAGAGCGTAGCTTCATGGGCGCTCAGATTTGTGGGAACATTTTCCAATGTTAAAGTTATTTTAAGCGGAATGAGCACTATGGAGCAGGTAGAAGACAATCTGCATGTATTTCAAAACTTCCATCTGCTGTCCGCAGAAGAGCAGAAGTTAATTGAGGATACAGCAAACAGACTGAAAGCAAGAGTAAAGAATGGATGTACAGGATGCGCTTACTGTATGCCATGTCCGGCAGGGGTAAATATTCCGGCAAACTTTAAGTTGTGGAACGAACACGCGATCTATGAGAATACATCCCAGATTAAAAAACGCTGGGAAGGCTGGGAAGAGGAATCCAGGGCAGATCACTGTGTCAAATGCGGCAAATGTGAGACGGTATGTCCACAGAAGATTTCCATTCGGGAAGACCTGGCAAAAGTTGCAGCGGAAATGAAAGCACTTTAGTGATTCATTTGCAGAGTGCTTTCAGGATATTCGACTGTTTCTAAAAAGAGTCCCTGCGGAGGAGCGGTAATTCCCGCATCTTTCCGGTCGCAGGAGGAAAGAATCTGTGCTGCGGCAGTTTGAGGAAGTGTGCCCCGCCCAATATCTACAAGGGTTCCGCAGATAATGCGTACCATATTATAAAGAAATCCATTTCCGCGGATACGAATTTGAATCTCGCGTTCCAACTCGATGATATCAAGTGAGTAGATTTCCCGGACAGTGGATTTCTTTGTTTTTTTCAAAGAAGAAAATCCTTTAAAATCATGAACACCGATCAGCACGGAAGCTGCCTGACGCATGGAAGAAAGGTCGAGTGTCTCCGGAAACTGCCAGGTATATTTACGATCGAAAACAGAAGGGAAATCTGGTTTTGCGATACGGTACAGATAAGTCTTGGAAGAGGCGCTTAGGCGGCTGTGAAACCGTTCAGGAACATCTTCTACGGAATATACAAAAATATCTTTTGGAAGATAAGAAGATAGGTATGTGCGGATCTCCTGACAGGATTTGCGGCAGTCAGTATGAAAGTTAGCAGTTTGTCCGAGAGCATGGACACCTGCATCTGTTCGTCCGGAACCAATAACAGAAATTTCTTCCCCGGTCATTTTTGATAGTACTTCTTCCAATTTGCCCTGAATTGTGTTTGTGTTAGTATCATTTCCGAGACGCTGCCATCCATAATAGCGAGTTCCATCGTATTCTAGTATCATCTTTATATTTCGTTTCATTAGTTATTCTCCATCCTTTTAAATTTTTATGCAATTTTCTCATGAAAATATTATAATTATCTTAACATAGTACCCCATTCAATGCTATACTAAAAAAGAATGTGAATGAAAGTTGAGGAGGAAAGAAATATGGAATTACAGGGACTGCTGATTGTGTGTCCGTTAGTCTTTCTTGCGGGATTTGTGGACGCAATTGCAGGAGGTGGGGGAATCATCTCACTTCCGGCCTATTTATTTGCAGGGATTCCGCCCCATATGGCGCTGGGAACAAATAAACTCTCGTCTACTAGCGGAACATTGATTTCAACAATCAGATATATGAAGAATGGTTATTTGAAAGGAATCGGTTTGCTAGCTGCGTTAGCTGCTGTGGCAGCAATTGCCGGAAGTGCAGCAGGCTCCAGAATTGCATTGTTTGTTCCGGGGAAGATTATTGAGAACTTGATGCTGATTGTATTGCC
The DNA here is from genome assembly GCA_018365895.1 of Lachnospiraceae bacterium. Next base: position 24,399 of record JAGZJD010000015.1, read on the forward strand.
GGTAGTAGCATTTTTTGTATTGAGAAATAAATCCTTTTCAGAGGAGAAGGAGGCACAGCCGCTTCCGGGAAAGAAAAGAATCGTTTTGACCCTTGCAGCAGCGTTTGGGATTGGAATGTATGACGGGCTGTACGGACCTGGAACCGGAACCTTTTTGCTGCTTGTTTTGACAGGAATTACACATCTTTCTATGAAACAGGCAAGTGCGGCTACGAAGATCATTAATTTAGCAAGCAATGTATCGGCACTGATTACTTTTCTTGCTAGTGGTTCAGTAGATTATCGACTCGGAATTGCCGGAGCTGTCTGTTGTATTGCCGGACATTATGTTGGTGCAGGAATGGTTGTCAAAGATGGAACAAAGATTGTAAAACCGGTCGTGATATTTGTACTTGCGGCTTTATTTATAAAAGTAATATTAGGAAAGTAGGGGTAAGATATGGAAAAGTTATTTACATATGGAACATTCCAACATCCGTATGTCCAAGAAAAGATTCTTGGAAGGGTAATACAGGGGCGCGAAGGTGTCTTAGAGAATTTTGCGGTAAACTGTGCATTGGAATATTATGATCTTACCGAATGTGAAGGCAGCAGTGTAAGTGGAATGGTGCTTGATCTGACCGAAGAGGAGCTTAATCGGGCAGATATTTGGGAAAATGTACCGCTGTATACGAGACGACATTTTCCGGTGCGCACAGAACAGGGATTGGAAGAAGCTACTGTTTACATGATGACAGAGCGCCCGAAAGAATTTTGTAAATTGGAAATCAGCGGAACATACTCCTGTGTTTCCGAAGAAAATTTGAAAAAAGAGATTGATGCGTGTGTAGATGCACATCCGGAACTTCAGATGAATAAACGGGAATAGAAACAGGGGGAAGAGTGTCATGATAGGAATTTATAAGACAGAATACGGTGTTATGCATGCTCTGGAAAAACCGGAAGATGGTACATGGATACAGCTTACGAGTCCGACATTGGATGAATGTCGGGAAGTAGCAGCGGAATTTGAGATTGATATTCTTGACCTTAGAACAGCGCTCGATGATGAGGAAAGTGCCCGTGTCAGCATTGAAGACGGATATACACTAATCCTTGTAGATATTCCGTCAAGAGAAGTACGACATGGAAGGGAAGCGTACACAACAATCCCTCTTGGTATTATTTTGACAGAATCGGTAATCATTACTGTCTGCGCGGAAGAAAATGCGGTGCTGGATTATTTTACAGATCATCGCCTGAAAGATTTCAGTACAAAGAAACGTATGCGCTTTGTATATCAGCTGTTGTATCGCTGTTGTATGTATTATCAGAGTTATCTGAGAGTCATTAACCGCAGAAGAACGGAAATCGAGGCAAGCATCCATAAGAACACAGAAGATTCTGATCTCATCGATCTTCACGAATTAGAATCAAACCTTGTATACTTTGCAACATCTCTGCGAAAGAATGGAGTTGTTTTAAACAGACTGACGAGGTATGAACGGATTAAGCAGTATCCGGAGGACAGTGAGCTTTTGGAAGATGTGATTGTAGAGAATACGCAGGCGATAGAAATGACACAGATTTACAGAGATATTATCAGTGGTACAAAAGAATTGTTGTCAACAGTTATTAATAATCGTTTGAATAATGTAATGAAATATTTAGCTTCGATTACGATTGTAATGGCGATTCCGACAATTATTTCCGGGCTGTACGGGATGAATGTTGAGGTAAGCGGGATGCCTCTTTCACAGAATCCATATGGATTTGGAATTATTTGTCTCCTGACGCTTTTGATCTGCTGCGTGACAGTAGTGATCTTAAAGAAGCGAAAGATGATGTAATCACTTTATATGGACACGCTCATATTGTGAAGAAATTTCATACTATTTATAAAGAGATAGAGTTTTATGACAGTCTTTAGCAGAAAAATAAATAGGAGGGATCAGATGCAGGGAATTAGCGAAAGCATAGCAGGAGCTGCCAGGGAGATCTGCAAGAATTACGAAGAAGAAGAACTGTTTCGACCAAAACCAGGAAAAAAGATGCCGGAGCGGGCAGTTATTATTGAATTTATCCGGGAACTGAAGAAGATTATGTTTCCGGGATATTTTGGAAAAGATGCAGCATTGGACGGGGATGTAAATTGCTATATCGGTTACAGGATCAGTCACCTCTATTCTATGTTAAAGGAACAGGTTGCGACTGCGTTGGCCTATTTCAGAGAATTAGAAGCATGTGAGGCTGAACGGGATGAGGAGGCAGATAATATCTGCCGGAGATTTTTCGAGGAACTGCCGAAACTTCAAAGGATACTTTTGACAGATATTCAGGCAGGGTTTGACGGAGATCCGGCAGCTAAGAGTAAAGAAGAGATCATTTATTCCTATCCGGGATTGTTTGCGATTTATGTATATCGGGTTGCCCATGTGCTTTATCAGGAAGAGGTTCCGTTTCTTCCACGTATCATGTCAGAATATGCCCATGGAAGGACCGGAATTGATATTAACCCGGGGGCAGTGATTGGAGAATATTTTTTCATTGATCATGGTACAGGAGTGGTAATTGGAGAGACAACAGAGATTGGGCAAAATGTAAAACTCTATCAGGGTGTTACACTCGGAGCGCTTTCTACGAGAGACGGTCAGCAGCTTGCAGGAGTAAAGCGGCATCCGACAATTGAAGATCATGTAACGATTTATTCAAACTCGACTGTGCTCGGTGGAGAAACTGTGATTGGTGAGAATACAATTATTGGAGGAAATACATTTATTACAACATCTATTCCGCCGAATACGAAAGTGAGTGCGAAAAGTCCGGAACTTGTAATTAAAAGTCCGAAAAGAAATGCAAAGGATTGGGAGATTTAAAAAAAGGAGATACAAATGAGTATTAGTATTTTATTTGGCCTGCTTGGCGGGTTGGCATTATTTTTATATGGAATGCAGATGATGAGTACGAATTTGGAAGCAGTTGCCGGAAGCCGTATGAAAGGGCTTTTGGAGAAACTTTCGTCGAACCGTCTGCTGGGAGTTATCGTGGGGGCGGTAATCACTGCATTGATTCAATCGTCATCCGGTACAACAGTTATGGTAGTTGGATTTGTAAATTCAGGATTAATGACACTTCGCCAGGCTGTCTGGATCATTATGGGTGCCAATATCGGTACAACGATTACCGGGCAGCTCGTAGCGCTTGATATCGGCGTATTTATGCCATTTGTAGCATTTATTGGTGTGGCAGTGCTGATGTTTTCAAAAGATAAAAAAGTGCAGAGCATTGCGAGTATTATTGCCGGGCTTGGAATTTTGTTTATGGGGCTGGATGCCATGAGTGCAGCGATGGAACCTTTGAGAGATCTACCGGAATTTATTAACCTGATTACGAAGTTTTCCAATCCACTTCTTGGCATTATGGCAGGTGCTCTGTTTACAGCAGCGATCCAGTCTTCTGCGGCATCTGTAGGTATTCTTCAGGCGCTTGCGGTAAGCGGTGTAATCGGACTTGACAGCGCGGTATTTGTACTTTTTGGACAAAATATCGGGACTTGTATTACAGCAGTTCTGGCATCTATCGGTGCGAATCGTAATGCAAAGCGTACAACGGTGATCCATTTACTGTTTAATGTGATTGGAACGACAATATTTGTAATCATCGCATTAGTCACACCATTTGTGCCGTGGATAGAGTCATTGACACCTACGAATCCGGCAGGCCAGATTGCAAATGTACATACCGTGTTTAATATTGTAACAACATTGTTGTTACTCCCGTTTGGAGAGTATCTTGCGAAAGCAGCAGAGATGATTCTTCCGGAGCGTGCCGGTATGCACAGTGGTTCCCTCCAGTGGTATCGTGCAATCGGAAAACCGGGACGGGCTCTTGGTTCCTCTGCGATTGCTGTGCAGAATCTACTTGAGCAGACAGGCCATATGATGGATGCAGCTCGTGAGAATGTAAATGCGGCATTTGAAATGTTTTTGACCGGTGAGATAAGTGACATGCAGGATATTGAGGATAGAGAAGAACGGATCGACTTGTATAACGTAGAGATATCTGAACGTATTTCTGATATTCTTGCAGTGGAGCAGTCGGTAAGTGAAATAGAACAAGTGAACTGCATTTTCAACATTATCGGAAATATAGAACGAATCGGTGATCATGCAGTCAATCTTGCAGAATATGCCCAGACAATGAAAGAAAAGGGATATCAATTGTCTAAAAAAGGAAGAAAAGAAGTAGAGCGGATGCGGGAAAACTGCCGCGAAGGATTAGGCGCATTAAGGTTTGAGCAATTTGATGCATGCAAGGAGATACTTGATGCGGCAATACAGTTTGAGCAGCAGACGGATGAAGAATCTACGGACTACAGAAGCAGACAGATTCGCCGTATCGGAAAGAAAGAATGCAGTATGGAGAGTGCGATACTGTATTCGGAATTACTTGTGGATTATGAACGAATTGGGGATCACGCATTGAATATTGCACAGAATTTTGCAAAGATTCAGGACGTATAATAAAGTTTTGAAGTGTTTTATTGTAATTTGAAGCGCTTTCTTGTAAACAGAAAAAAGGATAAATGAAAGAAAAGGAATTGATTATGGGAGAAAGAAAAGCAGTCATAAGAAATGCAAGACCGGAAGAATGGGAATTGCTGGCGGATATTGAAGCAGAGTGTTTTCCGCCGGCGGAGGCAGCAACGAGAGAATCCATTGAAAAACGTATGCGATTGTTTCCGGAAAATTTCTGGGTGGCAGAATCAGAAGGCGTCATACTTGGATTTATCAATGGAGGAGCAACTGATAAACCAGAACTTCCGGATGCGTTCTATCACGAAGAAGAAAAGCTTCATGTGCCGGATGGAGCTTATCAGACAGTGTTTGGTCTGAATGTGCGTCTTCAGTATCGAAGACAGGGGATTGCCAGACAGTTGGTTATGCAGATGATAGAAGCATCAAGACAGAGAGGAAAGAAAGGCGTTATTCTGACATGCAAGGAGCATTTAATTCCCTTTTATTCTTCCTGTGGTTTTGTAAATCATGGAGTATCAGAGTCCGTACACGGAGGAGCAGTCTGGTATGATATGAAATGCATTTTCTGATTTTTATAAAGAGAAATATATAGAGACAGCAATGGAAGATATGTTTTTAGAAATGCTTGGAGTGGGTAATCAGAGATTATCCACTCCAATGCTGTGTCAGGGGGAATTTTAGGCACCAGCGGGAGAAGAAATACAAAGAAAATGTATAATTATATACAAATGTCTTGGAAACTAAATGGAAATAGTGTTAATTTGCATAAATATACAAAAATATTAATAAAAATACTTGCATTTGCAAAATTAAGTGCTATAATAAGAAACATCAGAACACAAGAAACAATAAATAAGATTGATTGATAAGAAGGGAAGAGAGATTATGAAAAATTGGAAGAAAGTTACAGCAGGGATTTTAACAGTAATGATGGCAGCTTCACTTGCTGCATGCGGAGGCACAAAAGAAGCGAAAACAATTGCAGGGAAAGAGGATCTGAAGGGCGCTGTTATTGGAGTACAGTTAGGAACAACAGGCGATCTTGAAGCATCAAAAGAAGAGTACGGTGCAAAAGAAGTACAGCGTTTCAGTAAAGGAAGCGAGGCAATTCAGGCATTAAAGACAGGACAGATTGACTGTGTGATTATTGATTCACAGCCGGCTAAGAACTTTATAGCAAAGAATGACGATCTGAAGATCCTTGATGAAGAATTTGTGAATGAAGAGTATGCAGCATGTTTGAAAAAAGGAAATACAGAACTTCTTGAGAAAATGAATGATGCTTTGGAAGAACTGGAATCAGAGGGAACGATTGACGAGATTATGTCTAATTACATCGGTGAAAATGCCCAAAAAACTCCATACGAATCGCCGGCAGATGCAGACCACTCTAATGGAAAATTGATTATGGCAACCAATGCAGAATTTGATCCATATGAGTACCATGAAGGCGATAAGATTGTTGGAATTGACATAGACATTGCACAGGCAATCTGCGATAAGCTTGGATATGAATTACAGGTTGATGATATGGAATTTGATTCTATTCTTCCGGCAGTACAATCTGGAAAGGCTGATTTTGGAATGGCAGGTATGACTGTGACAGAAGAGCGTGAAAAAAATGCCGATTTTACATCTACATATGCAAATGCAAGTCAGGTAATTATCGTTAAGAAGTAAGAAAGCAAGCGGGTGACAAAGTGAGTTTGATTAATAAGATAGCAGATGGATTTTATTCTAATTTTATAGCCGGAGATATGTATCAATGGCTTTTAGATGGTTTGAAAAATACACTGCTCATTACAATCTTTGCAGTAATCCTCGGAATTATTATCGGATTTTTTGTAGCGATTGTGCGGGCGAGCCATGACAAATCAGGATCTTTTAAGATTCTTAACAGATTGTTTGTAATTTATATTACAGTCATCCGGGGTACACCGGTTATGATTCAGCTTTTGTTTATGAATTTTGTTATTTTTGCAAGTGTGTCTATGAATAAAATTTTGGTAGGAGCACTGGCATTCGGAATTAATTCCGGTGCCTATGTGGCAGAGACAGTGAGATCTGGTATTATGGCAGTGGATAATGGACAGTTTGAGGCGGGCAGAAGCCTGGGATTAAATTATCGTCAGACAATGCGTCTCATTATTATACCACAGGCATTTAAAAACGTATTGCCGGCACTTGTAAATGAGTTTATTGCGTTGATGAAAGAGACTTCGATCATTGGATATATTGGAATGCAGGATCTGACAAAGGGCGCTATGATGATTCAGAGCCGTACATTCGATGCGTTCTGGCCGTTATTGGCAGCAGCGGCAATTTATCTCGTACTTGTTATGGCGCTGACAGCATGTATGAACAAACTGGAAAAGAGGTTGCGTACAAATGAGCGATAAGAAGAATGTGTTAATTGAAGTAAAAAATTTGCAGAAGCAGTTTGGCAATAATAAGGTGTTGGACGGTATTTCTACAGACATCTGTCAGGGAGAAGTTGTGGCGATTATTGGACCATCCGGTTCAGGAAAATCAACATTTCTCAGATCGTTAAATCTTCTGGAAGTACCAACAGGAGGACAGATTTTATTTGAAGGAACAGATATTACCGATCCAAAAGTGGATATTAATCGCCACCGCCAGAAAATAGGAATGGTATTCCAACAGTTCAATCTATTCCCGCACAAGAGTGTGAAAGAGAATATTATGTTGGCTCCGGTGACACTTGGACTTTTAACAAAAGAAGAGGCATCAGAGAAAGCGGACGAACTGCTGGCAAGAGTAGGACTTCCAGATAAGGCAGATTCCTATCCGGATTGTCTTTCCGGCGGGCAGAAACAGCGTATTGCTATCGCAAGAGCGCTTGCGATGAATCCGGATGTGATGCTTTTTGATGAACCAACATCTGCACTCGACCCAGAGATGGTAGGAGAGGTTTTAAATATTATGAAAGAGCTGGCGGCGGACGGCATGACCATGGTTGTTGTTACACATGAGATGGGATTTGCAAGAGAAGTTGCAACGCGAGTTATTTTCATTGATGAAGGTAAGATCCAGGAAGAGAACACTCCGGAAGAGTTTTTTGCTCATCCGAAAAATGCAAGACTTCAGGATTTTTTATCCAAAGTGCTCTAGTGACTTTTTGTGCCGAATGTGATATGATGGTACAAGGTGAGGACAGTGATTTTCACTGTCCTTTTTGAATTTGCAGAAAGGAAGAGCTGATCGGCGCAGCATGCAGACAGCGAAAGAGTTGAGCGATGAGGACAAGAGAAGAAAACATTGAGTTAATCAAAACATTGAGCAACGCCAACGGTGTATCCGGATTTGAGGATGAGGTTGCTGAAATCGGAAGAAAAGAGACAGAGCACTATTGTAATGTTACTATTGATTCTTTGAGAAATACATACATGAGCCTGAAAAATAATAAGGGGCGGAAGTTAAAAGTATGGATGGATGCTCACAGTGATGAAGTAGGATATATTGTGCAGGCGATCAAACCAAATGGAACGATGAATTTTCTTACTTTGGGCGGTAGTGAAGTGACGAACCTTCCCTCAAATAAGGTGCGGGTAAGGAATGACGACGGAGAATATATTCCAGGCATCATTACAAGTAAACCACCGCATTTTATAAGTGAAGCGGAAAAAGGACGTGGACGTACGCTTTCTGATATGGCAATTGATGTGGGAGCATTAAGCATAGAGGATCTGAAGAAGAACTTTAACATCCGTATGGCTGCCCCAGTAGTTCCGGATGTGGAGTGTACTTATGATGAGAAACGGGATCTGTTTATGGGAAAAGCATTTGACTGTCGCGTAGGCTGTGCGGCTCTGATCGAAGCGCTGAACCAGTTAAGTAAAGAAGAACTGGAGGTGGATGTGGAAGCGACGCTTACCGTGCAGGAAGAAGTGGGAGAAAGAGGTGCTATGGCAGCTGTAGACAATATTGATGCAGATGTGTGTATTGTTTTTGAAGGCTGTCCGGCAGATGATACGTTTTCACCGGATTATATGATTCAGACGGCTCTTAGAAAAGGACCGATGCTGCGCCATTTTGATTGTTCTATGATTACAAATCCGCGCTTCCAGAGATTTGCATTGGATCTGGGAGAAGAACTTGGAATTCCGGTACAGGAATCAGTAAGAAGCGGTGGAGGAACGAATGGAAAATATATTTATACATCACGGCATGGAGTTCCGACAATCGTTATTGGAGTACCAGTGCGTTATATCCACAGTCATTATGGAATCTGTACGCTTGAGGATTACCAGAATTCTGTGCGGCTTGCAGTTGAAATTGTAAAACGTCTGAATGAAGAGACGATCGGGAACTTCTAGTAATGGTAAACAGCAGAATAGTAAAAAACAGAAGATAAAAAAGAGGTCGGGATTCTTTGCGTTTGCTCAAAGAATTCCGATCTCTTTTGATGAAAAGCGTTAAAATACAATATGGTGGAATATAGCCTGACGTTATTCCATTTTTGTTATCGCATAAAATGGTCGATTACATGAAGAATCCCATCTTCATCATTGGATTTGGTAATAAAATCGGCCCGTTCCAAAAGAATTGGCTGTGCATTGGCCATTGCCACGCCAAGCCCCGCGAATTCCAGCATCGTCAGATCGTTAAAGCCGTCTCCGCAACAGATCATTTCATTGGCGCTGCGCCCTATATTGTTCAGAAGCTTCTGAAGAGAATAGGCTTTATCGATGTTTGACGGCATGATTTCCAGAAAGAAAGGTTCGGAGCGGTAAATATTGAGTCTGGAACGAAATTGCTTTTTCAGCAGTGTTTCCAGTTCTTTCGTATATTCTGGTTCACCGGAGATTAGTATCTTATTGACCGGAAAGGTAATGTCGGAAAAATCATTTACCGAAACTACCGGGATAGAGTTGATCCGGGATTCCAGCATTGTGTATTCATTCGGTGTCTCTTCTGCCTGGATACAGTAAATGTGTTCCATATCGTAAGTGAGAATATCAACCGGATAAGATATGGAAGCTTCTGTAATTGGCAGCAGTACGTCTGCCGGAAGCACTTTCTGGTAAATAATTTCACCTGTTTTGCAGTTCATAATCCGACCACCGTTAAAAGAAAGGACGTAGCCGCCGAAACGGTCAAGTTCCAGTTCTTTTGCAAGAGGGAGCACACCGGTTGTCGGTCGACCGGAAGCAAGAATCACTTGTTTGCCGGCTTTCTGAATCTCTATCAGTGCATTTTTGGTAGGCGGAGTAATCTTCTTCTCTGAATTAGTTAGCGTGCCGTCCAGATCGAGCGTAATGATTTCGTAACTCATAGCTATTGCAGTGCCTCCACAATGACTGGAAATTCCATTCCATGTGATGCCTTGATTAGAATAGAGTCCCTGTCTGTTAAGAGTTCTTCACGGTGCTGAAGAAATTCTTCTTTTGTAGCAAAATAATGGATTTCTGGGTGAAAATCATCGTTATGGTGAATGCTTTTAGCGCCTTTGGCAATTTGCTGTGCCAAAGTTCCGATACATATAAGTACATCAATTGCTTTTTGGGCGGCATATACACCTACTTCATAATGCATTTCTTTTTCATTCGCTCCAAGCTCAAACATATCTCCAAGTATGGCTACTTTGCGTCCGAGCGCACAGGTAAGAACATCAATGGAAGCTTTCATGGAAACCGGATTTGCGTTGTAGCAGTCGTCAATCAGCATATAATGTTCTGTTTCTATGATGTTATTGCGTCCGGACACCGGGCGGAGCGTTTCGATTCCGGCGCGTATCTCGTCAAGAGAAAGTCCGAGTCTCATACCGACAGCGGCTCCGGCAAGAGCATTATATACCATATGAGCACCCGGAATTGGAATAATTGCCTGGAGTGTACCAGTTGGAAGATGGATTGTGCAGGCAGTGCCGCGAAGGCCAAGATCTTCTACATCGGAAGCATAAATACCGTTCTGAGAAGAGCGACCAAAGAAGAAGCTGGAAGCGTGCTCCGGTACTTCAGCATGAACCAGCATATCGTCGTCTCCGTTTAAAATTATATCACCGCCGTGCTGCATATGACGGAACATTTCTGTTTTAGCGCGAAGAATGCCAAAGCGGTCTCCAAGCTGTTCTAAGTGACAGTAGCCGATATTTGTAATGACACAGATATCCGGCTGTGCGATGGCAGCCAGGCGATCCATTTCTCCGAAATCGCTGATTCCCATTTCAAGGACAGCAACTTCATGCTCCTCACGGATACGAAATACGGTCAGAGGAAGACCGATTTCATTATTGAAATTACCTTCTGTTTTCAGAACATGGTATTTTTGAGCCAATACAGAGGCAATCATTTCTTTTGTACTTGTTTTCCCGACACTTCCGCTAATGCCGACTACTTTAATTCCAAGTGCCTGACGGTAATGACGGGCAATATCCTTGAGCGCTTGAGGAGAAGATTCTACAAGGATGTATGGAAAGGATACATTGCCGAGCGGTTTTTCAGAAAGAGCGGCAAGAGCTCCTTTTTCTATGACTTGCGGAATAAAATCATGTCCATCTACCCGGGCGCCTTTGATCGGGACAAATAAAAATCCGGTTTCAATTTTGCGGCTGTCAATAGCAACGCCGGTAACTTCCTGGGCAGCAAGTTCATCGTTACCAAAATAGGTGCCGCCGCAGGCAGCGGCTATTTCTTTTAATGACATTTGTTTCATAATATCGTTCCTCGTATGTTTAGACCGTTTTGCTGTAGCGGGCAAGAGATTTTTCGATGATCATCTCACAAAGTTCACTGTAATTGATTCCGGCAGCGCCGGCTTCTTTTGGAAGAAGACTTGCAGGAGTCATACCAGGAAGACTGTTGACTTCCAGGCAGTAGATATCTCCGTTTTCTGTCAGAAGGAAATCTGCTCTTGAATAGACATCCAGTTTTAATGCCGCAAATGCTTTCTCAGCTGCACACTGCATCTTATGTGCAATGTCTTCCGGAATCTGTGCCGGACAGATTTCCTGAGTGCATCCATCCTGATACTTGTTTTTATAATCAAAGAAACCGCTGTTTGGAATGATTTCAATAACAGGAAGCGCTTTTCCTTCAATAATTCCGACAGCAAATTCCCGCCCTTTGATATATTCCTCAATAATCAGTTCATCTTCATAGCGGAAAGAAGCTTCGATAGCCTGGTTATATTCTTCTTCGGTGTGTACGATATATACACCAACGCTGGAACCGCCGGAGCATGGTTTTACAACGACTGGGAGTGAAAGACCAAGAGCAGTAAGCGAAGTGTCCTGGCAGGATTTGTAAAGCCATGTTCCCTTTGGCGTCGGTACGCCTTCTGTGCGGAAAATTTGTTTTGTCAGCCCTTTGTCCATTGCCAGAGCGCTGCCGAGAGAGTTCGGACCGGTATATTTGATTCCCAGTACATCGAAAGTAGCCTGGAGTTTTCCGTTTTCGCCAATATCGCCGTGAAGTCCCATAAATACAATGTCTGCCATCTGGCAAAGGGCAATTACATTTGGGCCAAGCAGACATGGGGACTGATCCGCGCGGGAAGCTCGGATGGCAGCCAGATCCGGTTCATCTGCGCTGATTCCGGATGCAATAGAAAGTCCGGCATCCGGAAGGGAGAAAAGATCCTCTAATTTGTCGGCATCATATGGAATTCCCATAAATGCATCCATCAGGACAGCCTGATGGCCATTTTCAAGTAAAGTACGGCAGATACCGGCACCGGATGTAAGAGAAACATCACGCTCTGTGCTGAGTCCACCCGCTAATACAACTATTTTCATATATATTATCCTCTTTTCTTAGTTTAACAATAGTCTATCCTATTTTAATCATCCATGCTCATTTGGTCAAGCAGTGATTTCTTCACATCATAGAGTTTTTGGGAAAGGTCAACATAAACCGGATGCGGATTAAAGAGACGCATCGTTTCATCCCAGAGTGTTTCTTTTTCCTGACGGCAGTAGTCAGCAATTTCAGTAACAGACTTCTCAGGATAAACACAAGCTCCGTTTAAAAATATCGGGCACATCAATTCCCGAATAGTGTAGGAACCACCCTTTAAGCGTGTTTTCTTCCATGTTTCAATTGGATCAAAAAGAAGAAGTTCCTTTTCCGGATCCAGAATTTCATCGGCAAAGCAAATCAGGTCAGCTTTAATCTTTCCGCTTCCTTTCTCGTAGATTCGATAGATAGTTTTATTTCCGGGATTTGTAATCTTTTCTGAATTTTCAGAAAGTTTAATTTTCGGGAGAAATTCTCCTTTTTCGTTTTGAATGGCAGCCAATTTGTAAACACCTCCGAAAGCAGGACAGTCTTTGGAAGTAATTAGGTTTGTACCGACTCCCCAGGAATTAATGGCTGCACCCTGCATCTTAAGATCGTGGATCAGGTATTCATCCAGATCATTAGAGGCAGAAATAAATGCATCCGGGAAACCGGCTTCATCCAACATCTTGCGGGCCTTTTTGGAAAGATAAGCAAGGTCACCGCTGTCAAGACGAATACCGTATTTTTCTAGTTCAATTCCCTCTTCTTTCATTTCACGGAATACCCGGATGGCATTTGGAACACCGGATTTCAATGTGTCGTAGGTGTCAACGAGAAGACAGCAGAAAGAAGGATAGAGTCTTGCATATGTCTTAAATGCGGTGTATTCATCCGGAAAACTCATAATCCAGCTATGGGCATGAGTTCCCATAACCGGGACATTAAATTCTTTGCCGGCCAGTACGTTAGAAGTTCCGGCACAGCCGCCGATCATTGCCGCTCTGGCGCCGTAGAGTCCGGCATCCGGTCCTTGAGCCCGTCGCAGGCCAAACTCCATAATGGTATCATTCTGAGCAGCATGAACTACTCTGGAAGCTTTTGTTGCGATCAGTGACTGATGGTTGATGATATTCAAAAGAGCAGTTTCTACAAGCTGCGCTTCCATCATCGGTGCGATTACTTTTACAAGAGGTTCCCGTGGAAAGACAACAGTTCCTTCCGGAATGGCATAGATGCTTCCGCTGAAATGATATCCGCTCAGATAGTGGAGAAATTCTTCACTGAACATATGAAGGCTTCTTAAATAATCTACATCATCATAAGAAAAATTCAGGTTCTTCACATAGTCGATAGCCTGCTGAAGTCCGGCGGCAACGGAGTAACCGGAGCCACATGGATTAGCACGGAAAAAGATATCAAAAACGACTACTTCATTGTCTCCACGTTCAAAATATCCCTGCATCATTGTTAATTCATATAAATCTGTAAGTAATGTTAAATTTCTTGAATCCATATTAATTGTCCTCCTACAGCAATGCTGCATTTTTGTGTATGGTTTCATCGATGATATTCTGACAGTAACGTCCCAGATGTTTACGAGTCTCTTTGTCAAGAGAATTCGGATAGATCGGTTCGCCATATTCGATAACCACATGTGTTTTTTTGATCAGCGGGAGATGATTCTCGAAGATCTCAGCTGTGTTATTCATAGAAATCGGTACAATGGCACAGCCTGTTTTTTCAGCAATTTTTAATGAGCCGTCTTTGAATGGAAGAAGTGAGAGTTCTTCTCCTTTGTTCCGCGTTCCTTCTGGGAAAATGCAGATAGAAATTCCCTTTTTCACATAGTCAATGCCCTGGAGAATGGTCTTTAATCCTTCTTTGATGTTTTCTCGGTCGAGGAAGAGGCAGTAGAGCAGACGCATCCATGTGGAAAGAAGCGGGATTTTCTCCATTTCTTTTTTTGCCACGTAGCCTGTCAGTCGTTTACACCGGGAATATGTGAGAAGAATATCGAAAAAACTTCTGTGATTACCAATAAAAAGCACCGGTTCATCTGGAACACGTTCTTCTCCGATGACAGTAATCTTTACTCCGGTAATTTTAAGAATACATTTAAAGCCCCACTGTACAATACGCAGACTGGAGTAGTCCCGTGTATTTGGGCGAAATTTACCTATGATCCATTCCACAAGCATGACAGGAATAGACAAGATTAAAAAGCTGACTAAAAAAATAAAGACAACGATAAAGCGAATCATAATATTCGGTCCTTTCTAATATCTTCCATATAAATGGGAGAGAGATTTTAAATATTCCGCGAGCGAATCATTCAGTGCTTCGCGGCAAAAGCGCCAACTCCAGTTTCCTGCTGCTTTGCCCGGTACATTCATACGTCCGTCTGAGTTAACGCCGAGTACATCCTGCATTGGGAAGATGGCATAGGCTGCGATACTGCCAAGACAGGTGCGGATAAAGTCAAAATGAACAGAATTACCGTCCGTATTCATATAGCGGCGTACTTTATCCTGAGCTTTTGAAGAAGCATTCGTATACCAGCCCATAGAAGTATCATTATCGTGTGTGCCGGTATAACAAACACAGTTAGTGGTTGTGAATTGGTGAGGAAGATATGCGCTTTCTTCTTCTGATTCAAAGGCAAACTGCAAAACTTTCATACCTGGGAATCCAAACGTATCCCGAAGTCTTTCGACTTCCGGCGTGATGATCCCAAGATCTTCTGCGATGATTGGCAGATGGTCTCCAAGAGCTTTTTGGATCGCAAGAAAAAGAGATTCCTTTGGACCGCGTTTCCATGTTCCAAGAGCAGCAGATTTGGCATCGGCAGGAACTGCCCAGAAAGCTTCAAATCCACGGAAATGATCAATCCGCAAATAGTCAACAAGATCGAGCTGATTACGAATCCGCGCAATCCACCAGGCGTACCCGGTTTTCTTATGGGCCTTCCAGTCATAGAGAGGATTGCCCCAAAGCTGTCCGGTTTCGGAAAAATAATCCGGCGGAACACCTGCAACAACAGTCGGATAACCTTCTGCATCAAGAAGAAAGAGTTCCTGGTGGCTCCATACATCTGCACTGTCCAAAGAAACGAAGATAGGGATATCGCCGATAATCTTTACATCTTTGTCATTGGCATATGTTTTTAAGGCATACCACTGCCGGAAGAAGATGAACTGAATAAATTTGTAATAATTAATCTCATGTTTCAGAGACAGAATTAATTCTGCTTTTTCTGCCGGGGAAGGGTTCCGATACGGAGTTTCCCATTCCAACCAGGAACGTCCGTCATTGGCAGATTTACATGCCATGTAAAGTGTATAGTCGGAAAGCCAGAATGAATTTTCACGACAGAAAGAGTCGTACTCTTCCAGAAGCATCTTGTCAGCTGTGTGGCAGAACTTTTCGTAAGCTTTCCGGAGAAGCTCATTTTTCCACGGAATGACAGCCCCGTAATCAACAGTTTTAGGATCTGTGTTCGGCAGGTCTTTTAAGTCTTCAGCGCTGATGAGATCAAGTTTTTGAAGATCGTCAGGACTGATCAGAAGGGGTTGACCGGCAAATGCAGAGAAACTCTGATAGGGGGAATCTCCGAATCCGGTCGGGTTAAGTGGAAGTACCTGCCAGAGATGTTGACCTGCTTTATTTAGAAAATCGATAAATTCATAAGCACCGTCTCCGAGATCTCCGATACCGTATGGAGATGGAAGAGAAGTGGGGTGCAGTAAAATCCCGGACAAACGGTCTGAAGGACCATATGTCGTCTGGGCAGTTTCAAAATTCATAAGTGCCCTCTCCTTTTTTGAAATGATTTGAAGTTTATTATACTCGATTTTGGTATTTTTCACAACCTTCCTGTGTATGATGTAAAAAAAGAATGAAAGCCGGAGGGGATATGAAACGGGTGATGCTGAGCTTGCTGCTGACAGGTTTTTTTGTTTTGATATCAGGATGTCAGTTCCAGAAGCTCCATGAGGAAAGAGAAAAAGATCTGGATTATGTAATTCTTGAAGAACATGAGATTCCGGAAACATTTCTAAAAGAACTGGAAAATGTGAAGAAAGAGACTTTTCAAATGACATATGAAGATCAGGGGATGATTTATGCAGCAAAGGGGTATGGAGATCAGGAAATGAGCGGTTATAGCATTATTGTGGATGAGGTTTATGAAAGCAAAGATGCGGTTTGGATCCATACAAATCTGCTCGGTCCAAAGAAAGGAGAAAAGACAGAGAAAAGAAAAACATATCCATATATTGTCATAAAACTGGAACAGACCGATAAATATATTGTATTCAAGTAGAGGAGGAAGAAGCAATGGAATTAGTAAAAAAGATGATTCATTTTAATGATGCGGGAAAGAAGGTCACAGCTCAATTTTTTCTTGATGAAGATTACAATGTGCCGGATGCAAAAAATGATGTAGGGCGGATTGTTTTGAGTGAAGGAAAGCTTCGGGTGGAAGAGCTGCGGCATATGGAAAATTATCTGAAGATATCCGGCAGGCTTATATTTTCCATTTTGTATGTGACAGAAGAGGGAGAAAAAAGGCTGGCTTCACTAGAAGGGAAACTTCCGTTTGAGGAAATGATCTACATAGAAGAACAGGAAGAAGGGCGTTATCAGCTGACGGACATGAAAGTAGAATTTTCGGCATCCATTGTACATTCCAGAAAGCTTAGTATCAAGGCGGTTGTAGATCTGGCAGCAGCGCCGGAGGGACTTCGGGATGAAGAAGCAGCTACTGACGTGGATAGTGAGGAGAGCATCTGCAAGAAGTTTCGGAAAGAGAATCTTTTGGAGTTGCGGGCAAGTAAAAAAGATACTTATCGGCTGAAAGAAGAAATACGTCTTCCGGGAACAAAGGAAAATGTCGGAACAATCCTCTGGTCAGACATAACGGAGAGAAAACTGGAAACAAAACTGGAAGAGGGAGCATTAATACTTCAGGGAGAACTTCTTGTCTTTGTTTTCTATGAGTCAGCAGAAGGAAAACTGGACTGGCTGGAACAGACAGTTCCTTATGAGGGGCGCATTGAAGTAAGTAAAGCAGAAAGCGGAATGTATCATCATGTTATGAAAAATCTCGGGGATATAAATATAGATCTTCGTATGGATGAAGATGGGGAGCCGAGGATTTTAGGAATTGAAGGAACAATTGATTTAAAAATCGCGGTATATGAGGAAGAGGAAGTAACTTTTCTCGAAGATGTATATTCTCTGCAGCAGGAACTGAGACCTTCTTTTCGAAAATGCTGTTATGAGAGTATGGTTATGCAGAATCATTCTAAATGTAAGCTGACAGAGCAGTTATCACTTCCGGAACTGCAAAATGATATTTTGCAGATCTGTCACAGTAAAGGAGTACTTCAGCCGGAGAGTTATCGTGTGGAATCCGATGGTATTCGTGTGGAAGGTGTGATTCATATCTGTTTTCTGTATGTGAAAGCCAGTGATGAAGTACCGTTTGACGTATGGCAGGGGATGATTCCATTTTCTCATTTGATTGAAAGCAATGAAACAGTAGCGGACATGAAATACGATATTACGACAGGCATTGAACAGCTTTTTGTTAATCTGCTTGGTGGAAATCAGGTAGAAGTAAAGGCGGTACTTTCTTTTCAGAGCTTTTTGAAAAGAACATTCGAGATGGATACAATAGAATCAATAGAAGTCAGTGACATTGATAAAAAAGAGTTAGAAAAACGGCCGGGAATTGTTGGGTATACAGTAAAAACGGGCGATACATTGTGGGCGCTTGCGAAACGTTACAATACAACAGTAGAGGGAATCCGGGAAGTGAATCATTTGCAGACAGAAGAAGTAAAAGAAGGAGAGAAAATATTGATTTTTAAAGAAAGTACTAGTATACTTTAGAATAGTATAATGTATACAAGATACAGCTAATACATGATATATGCGAAAGAAAAGGAGGGAATATACAACATGGATAAGCTGAAGTTAAGGGCATTGGCAAAAATCAATCTTGCGCTTGATGTACTTGGACGGCGGGAAAACGGATATCACGACGTGAGAATGATTATGCAGAGCATTTACTTGTATGATAATGTGCTTTTGGAAAAGACAAAAGAGCCGGGAATCCGGATTTCAACAAATCTGTATTTCCTTCCGGTTGATGAAAATAATATTGCATATAAGGCAGCAAAGCTTCTAATGGATGAGTTCCGGCTTCCGGGTGGAATCAGTATTTCGCTTCAGAAATATATTCCGGTGGCAGCAGGATTGGCCGGAGGAAGCTCTAATGCTGCTGCAGTATTGTTTGGAATGAACCGGATGTATGGCTTGGGGCTAAAGATAGAAGAACTGATGGAGCGGGGGGTAAAACTGGGAGCAGATGTTCCGTACTGCATTATGAGAGGAACTGTTCTGGCAGAAGGAATTGGAGAAGAGTTGACAAGACTTCCGGCGCTTCCGAAATGTTACGTACTTATTGCAAAACCGCCAATCAGTGTATCGACGAAAATGGTGTATGAGAAATTGGATGCAAAGGAGATTGTGGAGCATCCGGATGTGGATGGAATGATGGAAGCGCTGAAAGAGGGAGACTTACATAGAATTGCGTCTAAGATGGGGAACGTACTGGAACAGGTAACGATAGAGGAATATCCGATTATTGATCAGATAAAGTTGCTTATGAAGGAAGCAGGGGCACTGAATGCGATGATGAGTGGAAGTGGTCCAACCGTATTCGGACTGTTTGATGACCGCAAAAAGGCATCAAAAGCAATGCAGATGATCCGGGAACATACAGTGACAAAACAGGTATATCTGACAAATATACACGGAGCAAGGAGGAACATATAAGAGAATGGATGCTAAATTTAATGTGACAATGAATGAATATCTTCCCCTCAGAGATGTTGTGTTTAATACGCTGCGCCAGGCAATTCTGAGAGGAGAGCTTAAGCCGGGAGAACGTTTGATGGAGATTCAGCTGGCAAATAAACTTGGAGTGAGCAGAACACCGATCCGTGAGGCAATTCGCAAACTGGAACTGGAAGGACTTGTACTGATGATACCGCGAAAAGGAGCAGAGGTAGCAGAAATTACAGAAAAGAATTTGAGAGATGTCCTGGAGGTAAGAAAAGCATTAGAGGAACTGGCGGTGCAGCTGGCCTGCGATAAGATTACCGAAGAAGAAATTGCAGAATTGAAAAAATGTGCCGCGGAATTTGAGGAGAGTCTGGATCATAATGATATTACACAAATAGCAGAGGCAGATGTAAGATTTCATGATGTGATTTATTTTGCGACAGATAATCAACGTCTGATCCAGCTTCTAAATAATCTGCGGGAGCAAATGTACCGTTACCGGGTAGAGTATCTGAAACGGAAGGAATGTCACGAAGGATTGTTAAATGAACATGAAGAGCTGATTCATATGATTGAATCTCATAATAAAGAAAAGGCAACAGAAATTACAAATCGTCATATTGATAATCAAGTACGGGCTGTCGCAGATTTAATCCGAAAAGAATAAAGCATGTGAATAGACTGCCAAAAGACGGATATACTCCTGACAGAGAGGAAGGAGTGAAAGATCGGTATGAGAAAGAAAAATAGAATCTGTTTTATCGTGTCAGTTATTGTGGCAGTATTTTTGACAGCAGGAATCATCGAGAAAAGAGAATGCAGGGCAGTGGAGAAAATAGCCGGGCTGCAGGAGGAACTGGCACAGGAAGTATTTCGATTTCATGTGCGTGCTAACAGTGACAGTGAAGAAGATCAAACATTGAAACTGAAAGTAAAGGATGCAGTGATTACATATATGAAGAGGGCACTGCCGGATTCGGATAGTGCAAAAGAAACAAAAGATTGGGCAAGAAAACATCAGAAAGAGCTGATTCGGGAAGCAAAGCGGGTGATTCGGTCAGAAGGCTATGACTATTCAGTTCAAATTAAAATCGGTCCGTGTAAATTTCCGGATAAAACGTATGGAGATATTACGTTTCCGGCAGGAACGTATGAAGCGTTGGAAATTCTGATTGGCAGTGCTTCCGGAAGGAACTGGTGGTGTGTACTTTATCCAAATCTTTGTTTTGTAGACGCTGTGAATGCAGTTGTACCAAAAGAGGGGAAAATAGAACTGCAGAATGTATTGACGGAAGAGGAATATGAAATGGTAAGTGCCTATACAGAGTTTAAGATGAAATGGTTCTTTTTTGGAAAATGATATGATAGCGGAGGAAATATGTATACAATAGATGGAAGAATCCGTCTGAGTGAGACGGATCACAAAGGAAAAGCAACATTGCCTGCAATTGTGAATTATTTTCAGGATTGCAGTGCATTTCAGTCGGAAGATATTGGATTGGGCGTAGAATATCTGGAGACGCATAAGAAAGCCTGGGTACTGAATGCCTGGCAGATTGTTGTGGAAGAATACCCGAATTTGGGAACAAAGATCCGAACCGGGACATGGGCCAGCGGTTTTGAAGGGATATATGGAACAAGAAATTTTTTAATGTGTGATGAGAGTGGGAAACGGTTAGCGTATGCCAATTCCGTATGGGTATTTATGGATCTTAGTAAAGGAAGACCGGCACGTCCGGCAGAAGAAGACATTGCACCTTACGGAGCAGAAGCGCCTCTGGAAATGGAGTATGCTCCAAGAAAGATTCGGCTTCCGGAAGCGTATGGAAGCTGTCGGAAGGAAATCGTGGTTGCAGGAAGTGATATTGATACAAATGAACATATGAACAACTGTATTTATATCCGAATCGCATTGGACGTACTTCCGCAGGATACGACATTTCATCAAATTAGAGTAGAATACAGGCGTTCTGCGGTGCTTGGAGATGTCATTGTTCCGTGGATTATAGAAGAAGAGGACAGAATTCTGATCAGACTTTGCGACAATGAAAAAAAGTTGTTTGCAATTGTGGAGTTTCAGAAATAATCGGATAAAAGGAGACAAAAGATGGAATTAACATTAGGGAAAAAACAAGTATTGACAATTGTAAAACAGGTGGAATTTGGTGTCTATCTCGGGACAGAGAAAGAAAAAGTGCTTTTGCCTAAGAAACAGGTACCGGAAGGAGCAGAACCGGGAGATCCGGTGGAAGTTTTTCTTTATAAAGACTCTCAGGATCGACTGATTGCGACAACCAATACTCCATTGCTTACACTGGGAGAACTGGCGGTTCTAGAGGTGGCAGAAACTGGTAAATACGGAGCGTTTTTGAAATGGGGACTGGAAAAAGATCTTTTTCTTCCATTCAAGGAGCAGACAAGCCGTGTTAAAAAAGGTGATAAATGTCTTGTGACATTGTATGTAGACAAGAGCCAGAGATTATGTGCAACGATGCGGGTATATGAATTGCTCCGAAAAGATTCCGAATATAAGAAAGATGATATGGTGACAGGAATCGTATATGAGACAAGTCAGCAGTTTGGCGCATTTGTTGCAGTA
>JAGZJD010000085.1 GCA_018365895.1 Lachnospiraceae bacterium
AGGATTACAACCGAAAAAATACCAGTAAGGAGTGGGAAATATGAATATAGGATTAATTGCACATGATTCTAAAAAAACTTTAATGCAGAATTTTTGTATTGCATACAGAGGAATTTTAAGTAAGCACAGTCTATTTGCAACTGGGACAACGGGGCGACTGATTGAAGAGGTGACTAATTTGTCGATTCATAAATATTTAGCCGGACCTCTTGGCGGAATGCAACAACTTGGAAGTCAGATTGGTCAGAACGATATCGATGCTTTGATTTTTTTAAGAGATCCATTGGCACCAAAACCGCACGAGCCCAATGTAAATGATGTAGTTCGTCTATGTGATATGCATAACATTCCTATGGCGACAAATTTGGCAACAGCTGAATTGATCGTACTTGCACTTGACAGAGGAGATTTAGACTGGCGTGAGATGTATAGATAAAAAAAGGCGCCTGCTGTCCATCATTCTTATCATTGCGATATTGTCAGCTGGGTGTATCTCAAAAAAAGAAAAACTTGTAACAGAATATGAAACTACAAATTATGATACCTATCTGTATGAGGGAGAATTATTCGCAAGTCAGTTGTGCGTCTCAGACACGAACGTTCCATTAAATGATTTTGAGGCAGCCTCCTCTTTACATGCGGGGGCGTTATTTGGTATGAGTCAACAGAAAGTATTTTATTCTGAACAGATTCACGACCGTCTCTTTCCAGCTAGCACAACAAAAATTCTTACGCTATATTTAGCATTAAAATATGGTACGCTTTCAGACATCGTTACAGTGAGCGACAATGCGGTGGCTGTTCCATCGGATTCTTCTGTTGCGGGTCTTCGCTCTGGAGAGCAGCTTACGCTAGAAGATTTATTGTATGGATTGATGCTTCCGTCAGGGAATGACAGCGCTGTGGCAATCGCAGAGCATATTTCAGGAAGTGTAGATGCGTTTGTAGAGTTGATGAATAAGGAAGCGAATGCTTTAGGTGCTACAAATTCGCACTTTGTGAATCCTCATGGATATCATGATGAGAATCATTATACAACCGCATACGATTTATATTTGATTTTTAATCAGGGAATTTTGAATCAGAAATTTATTGATATCATATCTTCAGCGACTTATACTACAGATATCAAAGAACCGGATGGTTCTACTAGAAGCGTGACATGGAAACAATCCAATTTATTTGTAAATGGAACTCGAACGGCACCGGAAAATGTGACAGTAATTGGCGGAAAGACCGGAACTACAGATGAAGCTGGGGCTTGTCTTGTTTTATATGAGCAGGATAGTCAGTCTCGTCCATATATTTCTATTGTTATGGGGGCAGAATCAAAAAATGCATTATATAATACAATGGATTCGCTATTATCTACCATATCAGGGCTCTCCCAGTGAGAGCCCTCTTTTATATAATTAGTCATTTTCCATATTACCAATTCTGCCGTAAAGGCTGATCAGATACAGACCGCATAGACCAATGATCGTGTAGATGATTCTTGAAATCCAGCTCAAATTTCCAAAAAGAAATGTAACTAAATCAAATCGAAAAATGCCAATTAAAAGCCAGTTGATTGCGCCGATAATAACAAGTGTCAAGCTCGTGTTATCAAACCATTTCATGTATGTTTCCTCCTCGTATTTATTATCTATACAGTAGTATTAGCTTTTCATGGAGAAATATACAAACGGAAAGGAATTATTTAAATATGAATGAACAAAGATTATACTATAAATACTCAGATTACTTAAAACAAAAATATGGTGAAAAAGTTTATAAATTGCCTATTAACCTCCCAATCACATGTCCAAACCGGCTCAATGGCAAAGGATGCAGTTTTTGTTCAGAGATTGGCACTGGATTTGAGGCACTTGCTGCAAAAATATCTGTGACAGAACAGCTTGAACAGACAAAGTCTCTCATTGCGAAAAAATACAAAGCCCAAAAATATATTGCGTATTTTCAAAATTATACAAATACTTTCATGAAATTGGAAGATTTTCGTAACTATGTCTACGAGGCGGCATCCTTTCCAGACATTGTAGAGATTTCAATTTCTACGCGACCTGACTGTATTCAAAAAGAGTATTTGGATATCTTGAAATGTGTGAGTGAAGAATACCAGATTGCAATTAGTATTGAATTAGGGCTACAGACAGTCAATTATCATACATTAGATGCGATTGACCGTGGTCACAGTTTAGCAGAATATATTGATGCAGTGCTTATGATACAGCCATATTCCTTTCAGATTTGTACACATATTATTTTGAATCTTCCAAATGATTCGATGCTGGATGCGATTGAGAATGCTAAAATATTATCTGCTTTGAAAATAGATATTGTCAAAATTCATTCTTTATATATTGCAAAAAATACAAAGTTGTCCTATGAATATGAAAATGGTACAATTAAAATATGCAGTAAAGAAGAATACGTGGAAAGACTCATTGCTTTTTTAGAACACTTATCATCAGAAATTGTAGTGGAGCGTTTATTTAGCCGTGTTCCAGAAAAGGATTCTATTTTTTCTAACTGGAATACAAGCTGGTGGAAGCTTCAAGATGAAGTGATAGCTAAAATGATTGAACAGAAGTCTTATCAAGGAAAATATTTCAATTATCTTAATGGAAGTGCAATGAAAAAATTATCTTAGGAGGATTGGTTTTGTCATCACATACATCAAATATCAGAACTTATCGAAAAAAGAAATATATAAATATTGGATTGATTATTTTTGGAATTATCTTTCTGTATCTGATTATAACCATCGTTTTGTATTTGACTGCTCCTCGTATTACCCCTTATGAAGTCCGGGAAGGCTCCATTTTAAAGGATAATGCATATACGGGAATTGCCATTCGCAACGAGGTCGTAGTCAATTCTGATTATGGAGGATACATCAACTATTATACGACTGACAATAGCAAAGTACGTGCAGGAACAAATATTTATACATTATCCAATGAAAAACTATCATTTTCCAATGGCTCTGCGGAGGATAATATCACATTAAGTGAAGAACAAAAAAATGCCTTGTCTTTAAAAATGCAGACATTTAGTGAAAGTTTTAAAGATGCTTCTTTTTCAGACATGTATTTGTTTAAGAATGAATTGGAAAGTTCTCTGCAGAGTATTTCCAGTCAAAGTAAGATGGATCAACTGAATAGCGCTTTGAACAATGGAACCCTTTCTGATATGAATCTCTATTCGACTGCTGATGATGGAATTGTCGTCTATTCTGTAGATGGGATGGAGGGGTTGACAAAAGACACGGTAACTTTGGAATCGCTTGATAAGAGTAATTACCGGAAAACAGAATTTGCGAACAATACGAAAGTGAATGCCGGCGATCCTGTTTATAAGCTGGTTACGGATGAATCGTGGACATTAGTAACAGAAATTTCAAAAGAAACATACGATTCACTAAAAGAGAAAAAATCAGTAAAAGTTCGTTTTACAAAAGATAATCAGTCTTTATGGGGGAGTTTGGAAATGAAAGAGATAAATGGTCACATTTTGGCATATCTTGGCTTTGACAATTCCATGATTCGCTATGTAAACGAACGTTATTTGGATATTGAACTGATTTTAGAGGATCAATCTGGACTCAAGATTCCAAAATCTGCAGAGACAGAAAAAGATTTTTATGTTGTACCAAAGTCCTATATTACGCAAGGTGGGAATAGCTTGGAACAAGGTGTTCTAAAACAGACAACCAATAAAAACGGAGAACAGATTACGGAATTTTTACCAGTAAATATCTATTATGAAGAAGAGGAAAGCGTGTATTTAGACCCAAATGTATTTCAGAAGAATGACATAATTATCAAACCGGAATCTACAGAAACATATACATTGAGAGAGACAAAACCATTAAAAGGTGTCTATAATATTAATAAAGGATATGCAATGTTTAAGCAGATTAATGTCTTATGCGAAAGCGAAGAGTATTATATTGTAGAAGAAGGAAACAGCTATGGACTTTCCAATTATGACCGTATTGCTTTAGACAGTACTGGAATTAAAGAAAATGATATTGTTTTTTAAAGGAGTTTTGAAATCATGTTAGCAGAAAATTTAAGACAAGTAGAACAACGAATTGAGAATGCATGTAAGCGTGCAAACAGACAGCGGAATGAAGTGACCTTAATTGCCGTAAGTAAAACAAAACCAATCTCTATGTTAGAGGAAATTTATAAGGAGGGAATTCGCTGTTTTGGGGAAAACAAAGTACAGGAGCTGACCGAAAAGTATGATCAGCTCCCAACTGATATCAAATGGCATATGATTGGTCATTTACAAAGAAATAAGGTGAAGTATATTATCAATAAAACAGAGCTGATTCATTCTGTTGATTCACTTCGTCTAGTCGAAACAATTAATCAGGAGGCTCTTAAAAAAGATGTGATTGCCAATATTTTGATTGAAGTCAATGTTGCTGAGGAAGAAAGTAAGTTTGGGTTAAATATAAATAATGTGATTCCTTTTATTGAAAAAATTGCATTGTTTCCTAACATACATATCAAAGGCCTTATGACAATCGCTCCATATGTGAAAAATCCAGAAGAAAACAGACCTGTTTTTAGACGTTTGCATAAATTATCTGTTGACATTGACGCAAAAAACATTGATAATGTTAATATGAGTATTCTTTCGATGGGAATGACCAATGATTATGAGGTTGCAATAGAAGAGGGAGCAACTATGATTCGTGTTGGAACCGGAATTTTTGGGGAACGAAATTATACTACAGTATAGAAGTAAGATAGGAGATTAAATAATTATGGGTGTATTAGACAAATTCTTGGACATCTTGAAATTGAGTGATGAGGACGAAGATTACGATGAAGAATTCTTTGATGATGAAGAATACGATGATATAGAATCAAAGCCGAAAAAGAACTTTTTCAAGAAAGAAAAGCATTTTGAGGAAGAGGATGATGAGTATGGTGTTCCTGAAGAAAAGCATAATCAATATGCCAGATCCACAAGCAATAAAGTAACTCCGATGCGTCAGCCAGCAAGGAAGGCGACCGGAATGGAGGTCTGTGTGATTAAACCAACGAATGTTGATGATTCCAGAGAGATTACCGAAACTCTATTAAGTGGTCGTACTGTAATCTTAAATTTAGAGGGGTTAGATTTGGAGGCGGCTCAGAGAATTATTGACTTTACTTCTGGTGCAACATTCGCAATTGATGGAAATCTTCAAAAGATTTCAAATTATATTTTTCTGATTACTCCGACAACAGTGGACATCTCGGGTGATTTGCAGGATTTATTGAATACATCTTTTGATGTACCTTCCATTAAGACAAGATATTAGGACAAGCATTATGAAAAAAGAAGAACTTATGTTACAAAAGAGATTGATTGAGCTTTCAAGATTATCTTATCAACGTGGAATTGTTACATATTCTGATTTTTTAAATTTAAATGAATTAAATATTCTTCATACAATGCCAAAGACAGAATTATATACAACATACAAAGTTTTTGGCGGCTATGATTTCTCGGAGCGTCAGATGGTTGCATTTCTACCTGATGCTCTTTGTTATGAGTATTTTTATCCAATTTCTGTTTTAAAAATCAGACCGTTGCAGAAAAAATTTTCTGAGACGCTTTCTCATCGAGACTATTTAGGCGCTATTTTGAATCTTGGTCTTGAACGGAGCAAAATAGGAGATATTGTTGTTCAAGACGATTTTGCTATTCTGTTTGTCCACCAGTCATTAGAATCCTTTGTTCAAGACGAATTAAAGAGAATACGCCATACTTCCGTTATTACAGAAGTAGAAAATTTTCAGGACTTCTCTTACAGTCCTAAAATAGAAGAAAAGAAAGGTACTGTTTCTTCGCTGAGACTAGATAGTCTTCTGGCACTTGCCTTTTCTTCATCTCGCACAAAATTGGTGGCATATATTGAAAATGGAAAGGTATTTGTGAATGGGAAATTAATCACTTCAAATGGATATCAGATCAAAGATAGTGATATTATTTCTGTTCGAGGACTTGGACGCTTTCAGTATAAGGGAATGGTTTCACAGACGAAAAAGAGACGTTATTTTGTGACAATACATTTATATATATAATGAAAAAGGAGAATACTATGGAAAAGAAAATAAATTATTATCTTGGTTATTTATTGGCAATTTTAAGTGTGATTGCAGCAATTTCTTTGGATCAGTACACAAAGTTACTTGCAGTGAAACATTTAAAGGATCAGAAGCCTATTGATATTATAGACAATATTTTTCAACTGCATTATTTGGAAAATCGAGGAGCAGCCTTTGGTATTTTGCAAGATCAAAAACTTTTCTTTGTTGTGATCGGCATTATTATTTTAGTTGTTGTATTCTTTTTTTATTTGAAGGTGCCACATGAAAGACGATTTATTCCACTGCGAATCTGTATGCTTATGATTGCATCCGGAGCAATCGGGAACATGATAGATCGTATACGCTTAAATTATGTCATTGATTTCTTTTATTTTGAGTTGATAGATTTTCCAATTTTTAATGTTGCAGATATTTACGTGACAGTAGCTGCAATCTTTCTTATCTTATTGATTTTATTCTATTATAAAGAAGCAGATTTAGAGATGATGTTTCATCTGTTTTCGCACAAAAAGAACAACGGATCGAAGCAGGAGAGAGCGTTATGATAAGAACAATCCATGTAGAAGAACAATTTTCAGGAATACGTGCTGACAAATTTCTTTCGGAACAATTTCCAGACTTCTCGCGTTCTTATATCCAAAAACTGATAAAAGATACACATGTAACGGCAAATGGGAAGGTAATCAAAGCAAATTATAAATTA
The DNA here is from genome assembly GCA_018365895.1 of Lachnospiraceae bacterium. Next base: position 6,823 of record JAGZJD010000085.1, read on the forward strand.
AGCCCATCTGATATTTTAGTATTGGATGAACCAGAACTTCAAGAACCGAATATTGTACCCGAAAATCTTCCCATTGATATTTTGTATGAAGATGAGGATATTTTGATTGTAAACAAACCAAAAGGAATGGTTGTACATCCATCTGCGGGTCACTATTCAGGTACGCTTGTAAATGCTCTGATGTATCATTGCAAAGATCAATTATCCGGAATCAACGGTATCATGAGACCCGGAATTGTACATCGAATAGATATGGATACAACGGGTTCACTGCTTGTCTGTAAAAATGATTTTGCTCATCAGGATTTGGCAGAACAGTTAAAAGAACACTCCATAAGACGCATATATCATGCAATCGTATATGGAGTTATAAAAGAAGATGAAGGGACAATTGATGCTCCGATTGGAAGGCATCCGATTGAACGAAAAAAAATGAGTGTCAATTATAAAAACGGTAAACATGCCGTCACTCATTATAAAGTAATCCAACGCTTTAAAAATTATACATATATAGAATGCCAGTTGGAGACAGGAAGAACACATCAGATACGTGTGCATATGACACACATACATCATCCGTTAGTTGGGGATGCTGTCTATGGGCCTGCAAAATGTCCTTTCAAATTGCAAGGTCAGACATTGCATGCAAAAACGTTAGGTATTGTTCATCCAAGAACCAAAGAATACATAGAAGTAGATGCGCCATTTCCAGATTACTTTGTTTCATTACTAAATAAATTGAAACAGATGTCTTAAACTGTAAAATTCATATAAAAATATATACTTTTCATACAAATTGTTGTATAATAATTATATATTAAAACAATTTGTATTCAGACTTAAAGGAGAGTGACAGATATGAGTAAATTCAATACAATTATTACAATCGGAAGACAATTTGGAAGTGCCGGACGTGAGATTGGGAATGTCATTGCTAGAGATTACGGAATCAAACTATATGACAAAGAAATGTTAAAAAGAGCAGCCAAAGAAAGCGGTATCTGTGAAGAGTTATTTGAGACACATGATGAAAAACCTACGAGCAGTTTTCTCTATTCTTTAGTGATGGATACGTATTCTCTTGGATATTCTTCTGGAAGCTATTCTGATATGCCGATTAATCACAAGATCTTTTTAGCTCAATTTGATGCAATTAAAAAGATTGCAGATGAAGGCCCTTGTGTTCTTGTCGGCAGATGTGCAGATTATGCATTGGAAAACTATGACAATGTTGTAAATGTATTTATTTATGCTGATTTGGACATTCGTGTTAGAAGAATTGCAAGACTCTATAACTTGACTGATGCCAAAGCAAAAGATATGATCTTAAAAACGGATAAAAAAAGAGCAAGCTATTACAATTATTACACGAATAAAGAATGGGCAGAAGCGAAGAGTTATGATTTATGTCTAAACAGCGGAAAGCTCGGTGTAGAAGGAACTGCAAAAGCCATCAAAGATTATATTTCACTTAGAAACAATATTACAGATGCAAAATTATAAATGGTAGGGACATGGGGATTTTTCTCATGTC
>JAGZJD010000086.1 GCA_018365895.1 Lachnospiraceae bacterium
ATCAGTGTGTGCATACGATCAAGGTAGCAGCCTTTGAAGGAACAACACAACAGGAATTTAAGGACCGTAAAGAATTTTCCGGCTCTTTGTTCCAGCAGATGGATGAAGTGTATGATTATATTGATTTCCGCAACCAGACCCATTCTACTTTTCAAAAACTGCGCCGGATCGATCAGCGGGATTACCCCGAAACAGCAGTCAGAGAGGCCCTTTTGAATCTGCTTGTGCATCGTGAATATTCCTTCCGAGCCAGCACTTTTATCAGCCTTTACGAAGATCGGATTGAGTTCACTTCTATCGGGGGGCTTATAGGCGGTGTGACCCTGAATGATATTATGATGGGGATTTCTGTATGCCGGAATGTAAAACTGGCAAATGTATTTTACCGTTTGGAATTGATTGAAGCCTATGGAACCGGAATGTTAAAGATTCAGGAGGCTTATTCTGGAACCGGAAAAAACCCTAAAATAGAAACTTCCGACAATGCCTTTAAGATTATCCTTCCAAACCTGAATGTGCATACAGAACAGGAAGAACCCACCACAGACTAGTTGGCAGGAAGCGTTCAGGAGGATTTGGTAATCGATCTGGCAAAAAAACAAGGTGTTTTTACAAGAAAAGATTTGGAAAAAACATTGGGAATCAGCCAGACAACATGTGGCCGGTTATTAAAGCGCATGATGGAGCGCGGTCAGATTGTCCAAGAAGGAAAAGGCAGGAATACGCATTACCGTCTTTCGGAATAAATCACACTCAATGGGGAAACGAGGACTTAGTAGCCCTCGTTTTTTCTATGAGATTTTAAGGAAAATGGTAATCATTATCACAAAAAAATGGAGGGAATACTGTTTTTGATGGACAGGTACGGTTCTGCACTGACATTTTGAAACGGAAAATCAAAGAATACAAAGGGATGCTCCGAAACGGCTGAAAATATTTAAGAAAGAGGCACCTTTACAGCATACGATATCACAACAGTAACCTTGCCGGTATGTTGGCAAAACATACTATTTTTCCGTACGATATGTGCTTTTCCGAGGAAGCGGTTTATCTAATGGACAAATGGAATGAAAAGATTGCAGAGAGAGGCACAGCAACTAAACGGATTGAAGTAAAATATTTTGGACTGCAGGCAGAGTTGGAAACAGAAAAAAATATGGTCATTGTAGTAGGGTTTGATTGATGATAGTTATCAAATATCAATCGTGAAATGCTGGTTTCAATACTCGTATCAGAAGAAATATATGACAATTTTATTTTGTGTTTTTAAGTAAACGGTTTCTTCAAAAATATGTTCAAATTGACGGATTTTTATTGCTTAACAAGATATATTATGTTAAATAATATATAAACATCTGATATATATCTGATAAATACAAATAAAATGTTTTCGAGAATAGGAGGTAAATTATGAAAAAAAAGATTGCAATGCTTTTAAGTGCTACTTTGATAGTAGGTATTTTTTCAGGATGTGCAAATAAGAGCACAAATGCTGATAAAAGCAATTCTGAGGATTCATCTGATCAAAAACAAATCAGTATTTGGCATGATGGAGACGAAGCCATTATGCAGGTTATCGAAGATCAGGTCAACGGAAAATTAAGTAAAGATAATATTACTGTTCATTTTGAGAAAAAGACTGGACTTACCGATCAAATTAAATTATATGGAAGTGATGAAAAAAATGGACCGGATATGTATATGTATGCACATGATTCACTTGGAACATTTGTAGAAATGGGAGTTTTAGCTCCTATCACAGATGTTGTAGAAAAAAGTGCTTATTCAGATATGCTTCCTATGACTTTGAAAGCGGGACAGTATAAGGGAGAACAATATTTATTGCCGGTTTATTATGAAACATTACTGTTTATGTATAATAAAGCACTTTGGGAAGGTGAAATTCCATCTACAACAGAAGAACTTTATGAATACATGACAACTCATACGGATTCTGCTGCTGGAACATATGCACTTGTAAACCAACATTCAACAGCTTATAATGTTGCACCAATCATAAATGGATTTGGTGGTTATATTATTGATGAAGAGGCTATGCCTGGACTTAATAATGAAAAAACACAGGAAGCAATTGAGTATAACAAAAAGTTTGCGGAGTTAGAAGCAGATGGAGACTATAATACAATTACTACTTTATTTAATGAAGGAAAAGCTGCAGCAATTGTTGGTGGTCCATGGTTAGTCTCAGGGATTAAGGATGCAGGAATTGATTTAGGGATTAAATCTTTAGCCGAGTTTACACTTCCAAATGGGAACACTTTAGTTCCGTACTCAGGTGTGCAGGGAATAGGTGTTATGAAACATGCTGCAGATACAAAAAAAGAAATGTTAGGTAAAGTGCTGACAGCATTAGCTGATCCTCAGATTGGCACAGCATTAGCTGAACAGTCGAGTTGTGCTCCGGCTAATCAAAAGTCTTACGAAGTGGAAGCAGTATCGAATAACGAAATGATAACTGCGATGAAGAAAACAGCTGAAGTAGCAATTCCAATGCCAAATATTCCGGAAATGAGTGTTATGTGGGGACCAGCAGAAGCACTTCTCGCAGCGGTTAATAAATCAGGTGAAGATGTTAAAGCTGTATCAGAGCAATATCAGAAAGAAGCTGAAACTGCAATTGCAGATATGCAATAGGACATAGAGTCATAAGAAGGCTGTAGGGCGTAAAACTGCTGCCCTGCAGCCTTTATTATTATATTTATATATGCCAGAGGTGATAAGATGAAAAAGAAAAGTAGATTACTGCCTTGGAAATATAGCATTCCTGCATTGCTTTTAATCGGAATTATTGTGGTATTTCCAATTTTATATACTGGATATATTTCGTTGACCAATATGAATATGTATCATTGGGATAATTATCAGATTATTGGGCTTGCAAACTTTAAAAGAGCATTGGTAAAAGTAGATTCTGGTTTTCTATCGGCTCTTTTGACTACAATTATTTGGACAGCTATAAATATGATTTTACAACTGGTTATTGCATTTTTTATAGCTTTAGGACTTAATGTTCAAGGATTAAAACTGTCTAGAGTATATAAAACCTTACTAATGTTCCCATGGGCGATGCCAGCTTATGTTTCGATTTTATTATGGCGTGTAGGAATGTTTAATACAGAATTTGGATTTTTAAATAAAATGCTGTCTCTCATGGGATTAGAAAAAATGAATTTTCTTTCAGAAAATATACCGGCTTTTATATCGTGTTTGGTGTTGAACCTATGGATGGCATTACCATTTATGATTATGATGATGGACAGTTCATTGCAGAGTGTAGATAGAAGTTATTATGAAAGTGCAAAACTTGACGGGGCAGGATTTTGGAAACAGAATTGGTATATTACAATACCAGCAATCAAATCGGTGTTAGCACCAGCTGTGATAATGACTACATTTACTACGTTCAAACAGTTTGATATTATTTATTTATTAACAATGCAGAAGGGCTCATTGTCAGGAGCATCCTTGCAGACGATTATTACATACGCACACCAAAATGCTTTTGTTTCTAATAATTATGGATTATCATCTGCGGTATCTATCATTATATTCTTGTTTATTATTGTATTTTCTATTTTTACCAATAAGGGGGTGAAAGAAGTATGATAAATAAGAAAAAAACGTATCACGCCATAGGACTTGGCTTTTTAAATTTAGTATTCATAATTATTTGTATTATATCATTAATTCCCATATTGTATGCTGTATCCTTATCGATAAGTGGCTCAGGGGGAGCATTAAGTTCTAATATTTCGTTTATTCCTGAACATCCTACACTTGCAAATTATCGAGATATCCTGGTTGAAGAGCCGTTTCTTTTGTGGTTGAAGAATTCTGTGGTTTTAAGTATTGGTACGATGGTGGTTGCAATGGGAACTGCACTTACTGCGGCATATGCATTTTCCAGGTATCGCTTTCGAGGAAGAATGGCTGTATTGCAGATGCTTTTAATCTTGAATGCATTTCCGCAAATCTTATCCATGTTTGCGATTTTCCGGCTTTTCAGAACTTTTCACTTGTTGAATTCCTATATTGGTCTGATTATCGTGTATGCGGGGAGTATGTGTATTTTTAGTATTTGGAATATGAAGGGGTATTTTGATACTATTCCAATAGAAATAGAGGAAGCAGCACAAATTGATGGTGCTAGTGGACAACAGATTTTGACAAAGATTGTTCTACCCTTAGCCCGACCGGCAATTATCGTTACAGCTGTAATGGTTCTAATCTTTGTGTGGAATGAGTATCTTTTTGCAACAACATTTATGATGAATGAGAGCAGTTATACGTTAGCCGGAGGACTATATCAATTGCAATCAAATGATTATAGCCGTAGCTGGCCACTTTTCTCGGCAGCTGCAATTTTAGTATCTATTCCAATTTTAATTGTTTTCTTCTGTATTCAAAAATATATGGTTTCAGGTCTTACAGCAGGAGGTGTTAAAGGATGATTTCCGCTAATAAAAAAATAGATAAGTCAGCTATTCTCCATATTCCTTTATCACAATATGCTTACGCAACAACTGAAAATAGCCTTGCCATCCGCATACGATCAAAAAAGAATGACCTATCAAAATGTATTCTGCATATAGCAGATCGCGTGTGTAAGGTTACACCAATTTGTTTTGAAGAGATTGTTATGCGGAAATTTGCTAAAGATGATTTATTTGATTATTATGAAGCAATAATTACTGTTCCATATAATAGAATATGTTACTATTTTGAACTCCAAAAAGGGGATGAATGGACATATTATTATGCAGATCGATTTACTACGAATTTACCAGATCGGTATATTGGAGATAAGGTTATCGATGGAAGAAGTGAGTATTACCAGTATCCGTTTATATTAAGAACTGAAATACCAGATGTGCCAGACTGGTTTAAAAATGCTTGCGTATATAATATTTTTCCAGATAGTTTTGCGAATGGAAGAAGATCGATTGTAAAAAGAAAAAAAATAGAGATGCTGGAAAATGGCGTGGCTGTGCAAAATCGTTTGGGTGGAACAATAAATGGAATTAGGGAAAATCTGGATTATATTAAAGATCTAGGTTTTGATTGTATTTACTTAAATCCCATTTTTACAGCAGGTGAATATCATAAATATGATGTTATAGACTATTATCATATTGACCCATGTTTAGGAACTGAAGATGATTTTATAAAATTGGTAGAAGCTGTTCATAACAAAGGAATGCATATAATCATAGATGGAGTCTTTAATCATTGTAGTTGGAAATTTTTTGCTTTCGATGATGTAGTAAAAAATGGAGAAAGCTCAAGATATAAGGATTGGTTTTATGATTTGATATTTCCAGTTGTCCGTCCAGAAGATCCGCAAGAAATTCCAGGATATACATGTTTTGCATATGAAAGAAAGATGCCAAAACTAAATACTGCAAATCGTGAAGTTCAAATGTATTTTTCAGATGTCGGTTCTTATTGGATTAAAAAATATCATGTAGATGGCTGGCGCTTAGATGTTGCGAACGAAATCAGCCGAGAATTTTGGCAAACATTTCGGAAAGCGGTAAAATCTGAGGATTCAGAGGCAATTCTTATTGGAGAAGTTTGGGAAAACGCACAGGCTTGGATTCCGGAATTGTTTGATTCTACCATGAATTATGAGTTTCGACGTATTTGTGTAGATTACCTTTCATCAGAGAAACCTGATGCAGAAAAAGCGGCATTCGAATTTGAAAAAATGAGGATACGATATCCAGAAAATATTGTAAAGGGACAATTAAATCTCTTAGATAGTCATGATGTTCCGCGTTTTCTCTCTATGTGTAATGGTGATATTGAACTTTTAAAATTGGGGTGTATCCTATTGATACTAATGCCAGGTGTCCCTAGCCTTTTCTATGGAGACGAATATGGTGTTGAAGGCGTTTCGGAGAATGAGTATAGAAGGGAAATGCCATGGAACGAAAAAATTGTTGTTTCGGATTTTATTAGTCAACTTATAGATATTAGAAAAAAGATGATTGATAAGGATTCAACCTATTATCCGGTTTGGGATAGGATTAAAAATGGAATGTTTACTTTTGCGAGAGAGAATACAAATAGCAGAATAGAGATTATGATTAATGCAGGGAAAGAACAGATAAATATTAAAAACAAAGACAATGTTAATATTTTGCTCAAATCAGAGGAAACCTCAGGGTGTAGAATAAGTGCAAAAGGGTATTTGATACAAGAAATAAAGAAATAGAGAAAAAGAATGTCACTTAACATAGAAAATTAAGTTGACATTCTTTTTATTATATACAGTTTTTGGTTGAAGAGCGGATAATGATTTCTGGAACTGTTGTGAATGACTGTATATTAAGAGACGGATTTTTTATTTTTTGAAAAAGTATATCTGCTGCTTGCTGTCCCATCTGATTAACATCTATATCTATAACAGTAAGCGGAGGATCGACAAGCTGAGATAAAGGATAATTATCAAAAGTAATAATACCAACATCGTCAGGAATAGCCATGCCATGTTTTTGAATCGCAGAAACAGCTCCGATAGCAATTTGATTGTCTTCGCAAATAACTGCATCTGGAAGATAAGTTCCCCTAAGTAATTCTTCCATCATATCATAGCCACTTTGTCTGCTATAAGTGCCATATTTGATTTGGGATGCTGGAATATCAAGCCCTAATATACGCATATAGGAAATAAAACCATGAAGGCGGTGGCGAGAGATTTCATCAGATTCTGGTCCGCCAATAAAGGCAATGTGAGTATAACCACATTTGGCTAAATATTTAGTTGCTAAGTGTCCGGATACATGATTATTAATATCAATCCAGCAAGCAGTATTTGAGAAAGGAGGACGACCAATTATGACATGTGGAAATCCGGTTTTTTCAAGAAGATTTACAAGTGTACGGGAAGTGGCAGAACCATGAATTAATATACCGTCAGCAGTTTTTCTACCTATAATATCCGATAATTCTTGACATGCATGATCTTTATCGGTTACTCCTAAAAAAATTAAATTATATCTATTTTGATGAGTAATTGTTTGTGCCCCGCACATGATTTCAAACATATGAGGATTCAAAAATGCTGTCTGTGGTTCTGCTACTGCTAAAAAAATAATATTTTCTGAACATTTTCTTGCAAAATTACTTGCTTGGGCATTTGGATGATAGTTTAATCTGTTCATTACTTCTATTACATGGTTTCTGGTTTTTTCCGATATAGAAGGCTTATTATTAATTACTTTCGAAACAGTTGCAATAGAAACACCAGCTGCTTTTGCCACATCTTTTATTGTAACAGACATAGAGCATCTCCTTCTTAATAAATTTTGGGAAACTTCGAGTAAGTATAATCAAGCTGTAAAGGAGTATCCAAATGTTGATTGATAATCCTTTGATATTGTAAACCAATTTTTAATTTTATAGTATAACGTTTACCCTACTTTTTCAAGCGAATTATACTAAATTTGTGTCTTTTTATTCGATTTATTGGTATAATTGCAATAAAAATATCGGTATTTTTTATAAAGCGAAAATTGCAAGGAAAATATTCAATCAAAAAGGGGTGAAAATAATGAAAAAAACAAAAAAAAGTTTATGTAAAATGATAGTATCTTTATTATCAGTGATAATTCTTTGTTCGGTAATGCCTGCGGTTCCGACACAAGCAGCAACTAGTTTAAGAGGAGAGTCTATATATCAGATTATGGTAGACCGATTCTATGATGGAGATAAGTCAAATAATGCAAAGGGAGAGGCATTCTGTTATACCGAAAATACACAGGACGAGTTTCGATATATGCATGGAGGTGACTGGCAGGGAATTATTGATAAAATACCATATATTAAGGGGATGGGATATACGGCCATTTGGATTTCACCAGTAACAGACCCACAGCTTTGGGGAGTACCGGATGCCAATGGTACACAATGGCCAACGGCATATTATAGTGGTTCAGTTGTCAAGACACAAATTTAATCTTTTTATAATGAACAGATATATGTAGTTGAAAAGGGGAAGAATGTCCCCCTTAAGCTGCATAC
>JAGZJD010000087.1 GCA_018365895.1 Lachnospiraceae bacterium
CTGCGCTCTAGGTCTGATTCTCTTCATTGTTGGTCCTTTGTTTGCATAAGCCTCTGCAATGTAAAGGTTCTCAGCGTTCATGCCGTTGTTGTTCTCAGCATTTGCAATTGCAGACTCTAATAATTTCTTTATTAAACTAGAAGCATATCTTGGATTGTAAGTTAAAATACCAAGTGCTGTTGTTACATCCTTACCTCTGATGGCATCTAATACGAAACATGCTTTCTGAACAGAAACTCTTGCGTAAGATAACTTAGCAGAAGGTCTTGTATCTTTGTTAGCATTTCTCTCTCTTTTAATTTGGGATCTATGTCCTTTAGCCATGGATGAACCCTCCTTTCACAATGTAATTATCTAACTTTTGATTTCTTTTCGTCTTTTCCGTGTCCTCTATATGTTCTTGTAGCAACGAACTCACCGAGTTTGTGTCCTACCATATCTTCTGTTACATATACAGGTACGTGTTTTCTTCCGTCATGTACGGCGATTGTATGTCCAACCATGCTTGGGAAGATTGTAGAACGACGGGACCAAGTCTTGATTACAGACTTTTCTCCAGCTGCGTTCATAGCATCGATCTTCTTAAGCAGGCTTGCGTCTGCGAATGGTCCTTTTTTAATTGAACGTGCCATAGGTTCTAACCTCCTTAATTATTTGATTGCTTTACCATCTCTTCTTCTTACGATCAGTTTGTTAGAAGATTTATTTTTCTTTCTTGTCTTAAGACCAAGTGCTGGTTTACCCCAAGGTGTTGACGGACCCGGACGACCGATTCCTGTCTTACCTTCACCACCACCGTGCGGATGGTCATTCGGGTTCATAACAGAACCACGAACTGTTGGTCTGAATCCCATGTGACGCTTACGTCCAGCTTTACCTACGTTGATCAGGCTATGATCACCGTTTCCAACTACTCCAACAGAAGCTCTGCAAATGATCGGAACCATTCTCATCTCTCCTGATGGAAGACGAAGTGTTGCATATTTTCCTTCTTTAGCCATTAACTGAGCACTGTTTCCTGCTGAACGAACAAGCTGTCCGCCTTTTCCAGGATAAAGCTCGATATTGTGAATCTGAGTACCAACCGGGATTTCAGACAGTGGCAGGCAGTTTCCTACTCTTACTTCTGCTTCCGGTCCGTTCATAACCTTCATTCCATCCTTTAATCCTTCCGGTGCAAGGATGTAAGCTTTCTCACCATCTTCGTAACAGATCAATGCGATGTTTGCTGTTCTGTTCGGATCGTATTCGATACCAATAACTGTAGCAGCGATTCCATCTTTATTTCTCTTGAAGTCGATAATTCTATATTTCTTCTTAGCTCCGCCTCCGCGGTGTCTAACTGTGATTTTTCCCTGATTGTTACGTCCTGCCTGTCTGCTCTTTGGAGCTAACAGAGACTTCTCTGGTGTTGTCTTAGTGATTTCTGCGAAATCAGAACCAGTCATCTGTCTTCTGGAAGGCGTATATGGGCGGTATGTTTTAATTCCCATGATTGTTCTCCTTTCAAATGTTTATTATCACGGTTTCTGTCCGTATGAGTCGCGCTTATCTTACAATCCCTCGAAGATCTCGATATCAGCGCTGTCTGTTGTAAGTTTTACTACAGCTTTCTTAGTTCCAGCAGTTTTACCAAACTTGAATGTTCCACGAACTCTTTTTTTCTTTCCTTCGCAGTTCATTGTGTTTACGCTTGCAACTTTTGTTCCTTCGAACATTTTCTCAACTGCTTCTTTTACCTGAGTCTTTGTAGCTTCCGGATGTACTAAAAATGTGTACTTTTTCTCTCCCATCAGCTCCATGCTCTTCTCTGTTACAACTGGTTTAAGGATTACATCATAATACTGAATGTTTGCCATTATGCGTACACCTCCTCGATATTGCGAACAGCGTCTTTTGTTGCGATCACTGTGTTGTATTTCAGAATGTCATACACATTGATTGTGTTAACTTTTGCTGTTTTAACATCCGCGATGTTTTTAGCAGAGATTGTTGCATTCTTATCCTCTAACACTACTAATGCTTTTTTAACATCTAAATTCTTTAACATGTTAGCAAAGTTCTTTGTCTTGATCTCATCAAATTTGATCTCATCAACAACGATGAATTTCTTCTCTTCTACCTTTGCTGTAAGAACTGATTTAAGAGCAGCTCTCTTCTCTTTCTTATTCATCTTGAATGAATAATCTCTCGGTACCGGAGCGAATACTACTCCGCCGCCTGTCCACTGTGGAGCTCTTGTAGAACCCTGTCTTGCATGACCTGTTCCTTTCTGTCTCCATGGTTTTCTTCCGCCACCGGAAACTTCAGAACGTGTTTTTGCTTTCTGTGTTCCCTGACGATTATTTGCAAGCTGGTTTACAACTGCCATGTGTACAAGGTGCTCATTTACTTCAACACCGAATACAGCATCATTTAAGTCGATTGTTCCAACTTCGTTACCTTCGATATTGTAAACAGATACGTTTGCCATCTTTAATGTCCTCCTTCCTTCACCAAATCCTAGTTAGCTTTAACAGCTTCTCTAATTGTCACTAAAGATTTCTTTGGTCCCGGTACAGAACCTTTAACCAGAAGAAGATTGTTTTCTGCATCTACGCGTACAACTTCAAGATTCTGGATTGTGATCTTCTTGCTTCCCATGTGACCTGGCATCTTCTTTCCTTTGAACACTTTACTCGGATCAGATGCAGCTCCATTGGAACCTGCGTGACGGTGGAATTTGGAACCGTGTGTCATAGGTCCTCTGTGCTGATTATGTCTCTTAATCGCGCCCTGGAAACCTTTACCTTTGGAAATTGCAGTAGCGTCAATTTTGTCGCCTGCTTCAAAAATATCAACTTTGATCTCCTGTGCAAGTTCATACTCGCCTGCGTTCTCAAGTTTAAATTCTCTTACAAATCTCTTTCCGGAAACTCCAGCTTTTGCAAAATGTCCCTGCTCAGCCTTTGTCACACCATGACGGTGAACGATTTCTTTCTTTCCGGATTTGTCTTTGTTGACGATCTTGTCTTTCTTATCCATGAAGCCAACCTGAACCGCTTCGTAACCGTCGTTTTCAACTGTTTTGATCTGTGTTACTACACAAGGACCAGCCTGAAGAACTGTTACCGGTGTCAGTGTTCCGTCTTCATTGAAGATCTGTGTCATTCCGACTTTTGTAGCTAAGATAGCTTTCTTCATTATAATTACCTCCTGTGATTTACAGCGGAACGCCGTTTGGACGTTCATCCTAAATTATAGGATCTGCTTATTTGTTTTTCATTTTGATATCAATGTACACACCAGCCGGCATCTCTAATCTAGATAATGCATCAACAGTTTTCTGTGTTGGTGTAATGATATCGATGAGTCTCTTATGAGTTCTCTGCTCGAACTGTTCTCTGGAATCTTTATATTTGTGAACAGCTCTAAGAATTGTAACAACTTCCTTTTTTGTTGGAAGTGGTACAGGACCGCTCACCTGTGATCCGTTCTTTTTAACAGTTTCGATGATTTTCTTTGCGGACGCATCTACTAACTGATGATCGTACGCTTTCAATGTGATTCTCATTACTTGACTTGCCATAAAAAAAGTCGCCTCCTTTTCGTACTTTTAACTTCAGTACGACAAGCGGTGACTGTACACTCTCCCGTGTGTGTCGTGAGAAACTCACACGTTGTTTCATACCTTTTACCTGTCTGGTAAGCAGTAATCAGTTGTGATTCGTACAGTGACTTGTCGCCAGTTTCCTAACTTGACATTCGCTCCACGGAAAACCTGCCATCATTGGCAGCAACCTCACGCTTCAACGCTATCATGTCACAGCTTTTTCAGTATATATGATGTCATACATATTTGCAAGGTTTTTTTACAAAAAATTGTATTTTTTTCAAAACAATCAAGCCATGCGGCAATTTAGCAAACAGACTGTGTAAGTTTACTTATACACAGGCTGGTTGGCAAATCGGCATGTGGCGCGAGCTTACTTCTTCACTTCCCCTTTCAGCTTTTTTATATAAGGGCGGAAGAAATTCATACTGACTTTCTCTAAAGGGCCAAGCATAAGCATTCCAATGATAGTTCCTTCCCGAACCTTTAAAGATACTCCGCCGAAAAACGACAGCACAAGCGATGCGGCAATACATACTGCATCCAGACCCACACGGATCTTCGCATAATCAATTTCATATTTTCCACTAAGAACTACACACATAGCTTCACTTGGCATATTCACAAGATTCAGCAGTAACAGTGGTCCAAGAAAAAGCGCCAGCCCTAAATACGCCAAAATCACAAACGCGAATTTCACCGCATAACTATGAAGCTCAAACGTCAACACATCATAATAGAAGAAATTAAGAAAACTTCCAAATATAATCACGTACGGGATCTGCAAAAATTTCCATATATTAAATGTCTTTCTCTGCACTGCCAACTGCACCAATACACATACAATATGCATGATCATGCTGAAAGTTCCAACTTTAATCCCATACACTTCATACATATTCAGTCCCACTGCATCCCAGCATGCACATACGCCAATATCCGCTTTAAGCGCCAATGTCTGTGAAAACGCAGTTCCGGCAGTCAAAAATAAAAGCAGCAAAAACTGTATCCCTATCTTTTTCCCTCTCATCTTCTCGTTCCTCCCATATTGCATCCCTATCTCCATTATACATAGTTTCCTTATATAAGGAAGAGATAAAAATATTTTTCTTGTCTTAACCGTTTTTTTCGATTTTTCTTCCACAATGTAAATTCACAGAAGACATAGTACTCTTTAAATATAATTAGCAGATTTTATGAAAAACATGTTTTTCCACTTATTGCTATTTTAGCTACTTTCTCACAGTGATGCAGCACCCTTGTACATTGTTAAACTCGCACAAAGCTTTTTTTCATTCTCACTTTTCAATTGTATAAATATACAAATCGGTATTCTTTTTATTCTTTTGGCGTTGACACTAAAAAAAAGAAGTGCTATATTGATACCAACCTAAATAAAGGTTGTTATTGCAGTTACGCTGTTGCCGACAATTTTCCCCAAGAATCGTCCTGCAGCAGTGAACTCCAATTATTATATATACTTTTCCTCTTCAATCAGAGGAGCATTCCCCAGCTTTGTATATACAAACAAAACTGCAATGCAACGAGGAAAACCTCTCAATGACATACCAAAAAGAAAAGACACGATGTTTCGAAACATCGTGTCTTTTCTTTTTCGTGCATATTATCTAATTTGGGGAGATCAGATCTTCCAGAAGTTCTTTCATTGTTTTCCCATAAACAGGATGGCGTTTATATGGAGCAATTTCAACCATTGGTTCCAGAACAAACTGACGATTCTGCATATCTAGATGCGGAATGCACAATTCGTTCTCACCAATCACTTCATCGTCATAGAGAAGAATATCAAGATCCAGCGTTCTGGGTCCCCAATGAATCAAGCGCTCTCTTCCTGCTTCTTGCTCAATCTCGTGGAGCCGCTCAAGAAGTTCTTTAGGACCGAAAGTCGTCCAAAGCTTCAACGCACCATTTAAGAATCGATCCTGCTCAACCTCTCCGTATGGTTCCGTTTCTAAAAGCTCCGACACGCATTCCACCCGGCAGTTTTTCGTATCTTTTATTTTTTCTACCGCCTGCTTTATGTAGCCTCTCTTATCGCCCATATTGGAGCCCAGCGCTACATAGACCTCATGCCATTTACGACGAATTTTCACCGACACTGTATCAAGCGGAAGTCCGATTGGCGCCCACGGTTTTTTAACTTCTACCTCCACCTCGCGAACGCACGTATCAAACGTCAAAATCACATCCGCCAAATGTTCAGCCACAGCCTCGATCAACATAAAGGTATGCTCTTCCATCTCTTTCTTTATAAGATGGCAAATCGTTCCATAATTCACTGATTTATTCAGATCATCCGTCTTCCCGGCTTCTCTCGTATCAAGAGATAAGACACAGCTTATCTGAAACTTCTGCCCCAATTTTGTCTCTTCCGGAAATACCCCATGGTTGGCAAATATCTCCAAGTTCTCTATTTTTATACAGTCCATTATACTCTCCTTAAAATTGCTTCTGTCATCTGAATCGCTCTGCGGTTTTTCTCTACATCATGCACACGCACAAACCCATATCGCTGCTGCACCGCCATCACCGTTGTCACAAGTGTTCCCTCTTCTCTTTCCGTTACCGGAAGATCAAGCGTCAGGCCAATCATAGATTTCCTTGATGTGCCAAGCAGCATTGGATACCCAAGTTTTGAAAATAAATCAAGATGCTTCATAACGTCAAGATTCATCTCATAAGTCTTACCAAACCCAACTCCGGGGTCAAGCATAATCTTATCCTCTTCAATTCCGGCTTTTTTAGCTGCCTCCACACACTTTTCAAGATCCGCGCACATATCTTCTAAAAAGTTCTCATATACCGCTTCCGAACGATTGTGCATCAGACAGCACGATGCTTCATACTTCTTCACAACCGATGCCATCTTCGGATCATAGAGAAATCCCCAGATGTCATTTACCAGGTCCGCTCCGGCTAAAAGCGCCGCTTCCGCAACGTTACTCTTATATGTGTCGATGGATACCGGAAGATCAAAATTTTTCTTTACTGATTCAACGAGCGGAGTAACCCTTGCTATTTCCTCCTCTTCGCTGATCTGATGATGTCCGGGCCTTGTCGACTCTCCGCCAATATCCAAAATATCGCAACCGCTTTTCTGCATTTCTTCCACATGGCTCATTGCTCTGTCATAGTCATTCCATTTTCCCCCATCCGAAAAAGAATCAGGAGTCACATTTAAAATTCCCATAATATAAGTATGATTTTTCGTATCAAATTCTCTGTTTCCTATCTTCATACCTTATCCTTCCCGTCTCATTATCTACCAGACAATGTTATGATTTTTCTTTTCTTCGCTCCAATCACATAACTCCCGCGCTCCGCACGCATAACAAGCTCGCGACAGTTTATCTGCATCGTACAAAAGCTCCGCAAGAGGATTTTCCTCTTTCTGTTTTCCCTTTTTTCTGTGCTTTAAGATAGCGTCCAGCACCTGTGCCTGATCTTCTTCCGAAAAACCGGACGCTTCAAGAATTTGTTCCGCAAGGTCTGCCGACGCCTTCTCATGCGGTGTGCCGTCTTCATACTGCTTCCATTTTCCAATATCATGAAGAAGCGCCGCCACATAGATTATTTCTTTTGATATAGCATAAGCTCGGTCTACAGACAATATGTACGCGATCCTCGCCACATCCATAAAATGCTCCATTCCGTGCTTACAAAATATACGCGTCTCTTCTGCTTTTTTATTTTTCTCCAGACATTCCTGATAGAGCGGATGCCTGTATAATTTCTGTACTTTCTCCATCACCGCTTACCTGCCCAGCATCTGGAAGAACAGATTTCTAAGTTGTTCGTCTTCTTTAAACGCGCCTCTTGTCACGACACTCACCGTTGTTGTTCCCGGCTTTTTCACACCGCGCATAGTCATACACAGATGTTCTGCTTCTACCATAACTATCACACCTTTCGGACACAAGTGTTCCATCAGCGCATCCGCGATCTGCGCTGTCATCTGCTCCTGAAGCTGCAGCCGCTTCGCATACACTTCTACCGTTCTTGCCAGCTTACTCAACCCAGCCACTTTTCCATCCGGAATATATGCCACATGAACCTTGCCGCAAAATGGGAGCATGTGGTGTTCACACATAGAATAAAATGTAATATCTTTTTCTACTACCATCTCATTATTGTCAACCGTAAATGTTTTCCGCAAATGCTCTTTTGCGTCTTCACCCATTCCGCTGCAGATCTCCTCATACATTCTGGCAATTCTCGCA
>JAGZJD010000016.1 GCA_018365895.1 Lachnospiraceae bacterium
TGTTTCTGGACGGAGCAAGAATGGGATATGGGCTTTGTGCAGAACATACGGATGTAACTCTCCCTGTGATTGCACAAAATACTGATGTATTCTATATTGGAGGAACGAAAGTGGGAGCGCTGTTTGGAGAGGCAGTCGTATTTCCGAATCAGGCGTTAGCAGAGGATTTCCGTTATATCATAAAACAGAAAGGCGGAATGCTTGCGAAAGGACGGTTTCTTGGAATCCAGTTTCTGGAATTGTTCCGTGATGGACTGTATTTTGAAATTTCCAAACATGCAATTGAGATGGCGATGATTTTGAAGCATGGCGTACAGACACTTGGGATTCCGTTTTTTATGGAAAGCGATACAAATCAGCAATTTCTGATTCTGCCGGAAGAAAAGATCCGTGCGCTGAGAGAAGAGTATAGTTTTGCCTATATTCAGCCATATGACGAGAATTCAGGTGTGATCCGATTCTGTACGAGCTGGGCAACAAAAGAATGTGATGTAAGAAAGCTTCTGGAAGATTTGGAGAAGCTTATGGCACAATAGCAGAAGAGAGGAAATGCATGATGAGATTTGTGACTGGTGGCGCATGCCAGGGAAAACATGCTTTTGTCAGTGAAAAATTTCCACAGGAGATGTGCATTACGATAAAAGAAGAACAGATATTGGAAAATATGTCTGCTGGTATTGATACGATTTTGCAGCTCCAAAAAGAAATTGTAGCAGCTGAACTTCCAGAGAGACAGGCTATCGTGATTATGAACGAAACCGGAAGTGGGATTACGCCCATGGAGCTATCCCAGAGAAAGCTTCGGGATGAGATGGGAAAGATAGGATGCGCCCTTGCGGCAGAAGCAGAAGAAGTTTATCGCGTGATTGCAGGAATTGGGATTCGGATTAAATAAAATAGCTGCAGGAAGCTCCTGTAGTATATAAAATCAGCCGGCGCTTAACGCTTCCGGCTGATTTTTTGTTTGATTTTATTATGATTTTTTTCTTTTCGTTATCTGTTCTTTTGGAAGAATTGTGTTTAAAAGAATTGCCATGATCGTTGTAATAACTACTGGGGATTTTCCAAAGACAGTTGTTACCCATGCCGGAAAATGTGCAAGAGAATCAGAACATTGTGTGATTCCCATGCCGAGAGCAACGGAAAGACCGACAATAGAAGTATTACGGTAAGTTAATGGCTGCTGTACAACTAACTTGATTCCGGTCATAGCAATTGTTGCGAATACAGAGATGGTAGCTCCGCCCAGTACACACTGTGGAATGGTTGTTAAAAGGGCAGAAAATTTTGGCATCAGTCCGGCAAAGAGGATGATGACCGCTGCAAGACCGAGAACAATTCGATTGACAACTTTTGTGGAAGCAACAATACCAACATTCTGGCTGAAGGTTGCGGTAGGAAGACCGCCAAAAAGAGCACCGAAAATATTTGTACAGCCGTAAGCAACAATGCCTCCGGAGAGTTCTTTGTCTGTTGGCTCGCGGTCGAGACCGCCACCTGTAGTTGCGGAAAAGTCACCGATTGCCTGAACGGAATTGATTACAAAGAGTAACACGATTGTAATGATAGCGGAAGGTTCAAAGTTTAATCCAAAATGCAGCGGACTTGGAATCTGAAACAGACCGGCTTTAGAAACTGCTGAAAAATTAATCATTCCAAAACATGCAGAAACAAGATAGCCAACAATCATTCCTATAAGAATGGAAGAAAGTTTCAGGAAACCTGTTGCAAAATGGTTTAAAGCAATTACGACTGCAAGGGTAATTCCTGCTACAAGCCAGTTTTGCCAGGAACCGTAATCCGGTGAAGATGCGCCTCCAGCCATATATTTAACTGCAGTTGGGTAGAGTGAAAGGCCGATTGTAAATACAACAGTTCCGGTAATAAGCGGAGGGAAAAGGATTCGGAGCTTTTTAATAAAAAGTCCGACAAAGATCGCGGCGAATCCTCCAATCAGCTGCGCTCCCAAAATAGTTCCGATATCATAGCTGCCTGCAATTGCCTGCATACTTGGCAGGTAGGCAAAACTGACGCCCATAATGACCGGAAGACCGGAGCCAAGTTTTCCGCCAAGCGGAAAGAGCTGGATTAAAGTGGAAATGGCAGCGATAAAGAGAGCTGCTTGAACAAGAATAACTTTGTCAGTGCCATTTAGGCCGGCGACACCGGAAATGACAATGGCAGGCGTCACACATCCAACGATCATTGCTACTACATGTTGTAGTGCAAGCGGAAAAGCCTGAGACAATTTGGGCATTCCGTTTAGTTCAAAAACAGAAGCATATGGTTTCTTAGCTTTCATATAAGATTCCTCTCATTTCTAAAAATATTTGTAAATGCAGAATAGATTTACGCAGGATATAAAATTCCCATGCCTAAAGTATAAAAAAATCTGTTGGAAAATGTCAATGAATAGGAAAGAAACAGGTTATGATAAATAATTATAAATATTAATAAGCGGCACTCATAAAAGTGCCGCTTAGCTGTGTTACGCTTAGAAATACAGAAAAACATCTGATGGATGATTCGTGTAAATTTTTATTAGAGATACAAATTAGTTATAAAATCTAGCGAAAAGTCAAACTGTCATCGGTCATAGAATCTACGATTGCCAGTGATTCTACCCGGATGCCCTGTTCACGCACTTTGTCCCCACCTTTTTGGAATCCTTTTTCAATAACGATTCCTGCACCCTCAATAGAAGCGCCGGCCTCTTTCACAAGTTCAATAAGCCCAAGCAGTGCGCATCCATTCGCAAGGAAATCATCGATGATCAAAACATGGTCATCTTCATTAAGAAATTTTTTAGAAAGAATCACATCATAGACACGTTTGTGTGTGAATGATTCTACTTTGCTGTGATATACTTCACCGTCAATATTGATACTCTGTGTCTTTTTAGCGAAAATCACAGGTACATGAAAATACTGGGCAGCAATGCAGGCGATTCCGATACCGGATGCTTCAATAGTCAGAATTTTTGTGATCTTATCACTTGGGAAACGGCGGCGAAATTCCTTGCCGATCTCATTGATCAGATCAATGTCCATCTGATGATTTAAAAAACTGTCCACTTTCAGGACATTTCCAGGTTTGATGACGCCATCTTTTAAAATACGTTCTTTTAAGAGCTGCATAGTTATGATATCCCTTCTGAAATCTAAAATGTTAAAATTAAATTTACTTTACATAATACGCTATCAGTTTTCGATTTTCAATCTTTTTTTTCATAGTTTGACAAAATATATGATAATCTGGAAGAGAGCACTTGACATTTTTTCGTGAATTTTGATTTCAAAGATAAATATATTGTAGACAGAATGAGAATATGGTATTATGGATTAAGGTATAGGCTGATTTATTTTGTGGGAATAAATGGCCTTTTTGTATGATGTAAGGAAACAAGGAGGAATATCTTGATTACTATTCAGAATTATGTAAAAGCAACGAGCCTGGAAGAGGCATATGAATTGAATCAGAAACGATCCTGCCGGATTCTTGGCGGAATGATGTGGATGCGACTTGGAACTGCCAATGTGCAGACGGTTGTAGATTTGTCTGGGTTGGGACTGGATCAGATAGAAGAAACAGAAGAAGATTTTTCTATTGGATGCATGGTAAGCCTGCGGGAGATGGAAATTCATCAAGGGCTGAATAAATATTTTCACGGCGCAATTGCTGATTGTGTGAAAGACATTATCGGAGTTCAATTTCGAAATCAGGCAACGATAGGCGGTTCTGTATTTGGACGGTTTGGATTTTCAGATATCCTGACATGCCTTCTGGCGCTGGATACGTCTGTGGAACTTTATAAGGGTGGTTTAGTTCCGCTTGCGGAATTTATTAAAATGAAACGGGATAACGATATTTTAGTGCGGATTCGGATTCGAAAAGATGGAAGAAGCATTTGCTATTTAGCTGAGCGAATTGCAAAAACAGATTTTCCGGTAATTGCAGCAGCTGCTGCGGTAAAGGAAAATCAAGTCTTTATTTCTATTGGTGCAAGACCAATGAAAGCAGCGCTGTTTCAGACGGAACTTGCTGAATATACGGAAGAAACGATTCGTGGCTGTGCAAAAGAGGCTGCTCAGTCTATGTCTTATGGAAGTAATATGCGCGGCAGTGAAACATATCGCCGTCATCTGGCAGAGGTCTGTGTGAGAAGAGCTTTGGAAAAAGCAGCAGAACAATAGGAGGAGAATGATGGAACTGCATTTTATTTTAAATGGGAAACCGGTAGAGGCATTGATCAAAGCAGATACAATCCTTCTGGATCTTTTGCGTGATATGGGATGTTACAGTGTTAAACGTGGCTGTGATACAACTGGCTGTGGTCTCTGCACAGTATTGTTGGAAGAAAAACCGATTTTATCCTGTGCGATGCTGGCGGCACGAGTAGAAGGGAAACAAGTCGTAACGCTGGAAGGAATGAAGGAAGAGGCAGAGCGTTTCGGAAAGTTTTTGGCAGCGGAAGGTGCGGAACAGTGCGGTTATTGTACGCCGGGAATGATTATGAATATTTTTGCTATGGAGCGCGAACTTGTGCATCCGACCGAGGAGGAGATTAAAGCATATCTGGCGGGAAATCTCTGCCGCTGCAGTGGATATATGGGGCAGCTTCGGGCAATTACAAAATACTTAAACAGAGAGGAGGTTTCAGCAGATGAAAGTGGTAAATAAAGCGATTCCGAAAGTGGATGCGAAGGCCATTGTAACAGGAAAGCCGATTTATACAGATGATCTGGCGCCAAAAGACTGCCTTGTAATCAAGTTACTGCGAAGTCCTCACGCACATGCAGTAATCCGTTCAATTGATACATCAAGAGCAGAGAGTGTTCCAGGAATTGAAAAGATTTTTACATATCAAGATTGTCCGGGAACGAGATTTACTTTAGCAGGTCAGACGTATCCGGAGCCAAGCCCACATGACCGTTTGATTCTGGATCGCCATGTGCGGTTTGTCGGAGATCCGGTGGCAATTATTGCAGGAAGGGACGAAACCTGCATAAAGAAAGCAATGCGGCTGATGAAAGTGGACTATGATCTGTTGGAACCAATTCTTGATTTCCATGAAGCAAAAGATCATCCGGTGCTGATTCATCCGGAGGAAAACTGGGAAGCGCTTTGTCCGGTAGGAGCAGATAATAAAAGAAATCTCTGCGCGCATGATGAATGCGGTGAAGGTGACGTGGAACAAGTGTTATCAGAATGTGATTATGTGGTTGATGAAGTTTATCACACGAAAGCAAATCAGCAGGCGATGATGGAAAATTTTTGCGCTTATTCTTATATAGATACTTATGAGAGACTGACAGTCGTGTCTTCTACACAGGTACCTTTTCACGTGCGGAGAATTCTTGGAATTGCGCTGGAGATTCCAAAATCTAAAGTACGGATTGTAAAACCTCGTATCGGTGGAGGATTTGGAGCAAAACAGACGGCAGTTATGGAGATCTATCCTGCATTTGTTACATGGATGACTGGGAAACCATCGAAACTCGTATTTACGAGAGAAGAATCTATGACAGCGTCGTCTCCGCGGCATGAGATGGAGATGCATGTGCGGGTTGGAGCAGATAAAAATGGACGTATCCGTGCGATTGATCTGTATACACTGTCAAATACAGGCGCATACGGAGAACATGGTCCGACAACAGTAGGATTATCAGGACACAAATCTATTCCATTATACGGTAAGCTAGATGCGTTCCGCTTCAATTATGATGTTGTATATACAAATGTTATGTCAGCAGGAGCCTATCGTGGATACGGGGCAACGCAGGGCATTTTTGCAGTAGAATCTGCAGTGAATGAGCTGGCAGAAAAAATGGGTGTGGATCCAGTAAAACTTCGAGAAGAAAATATGGTTCGGGAAGGACAAGTTATGCCGGCTTATTATGGAGAGCGAACAGATAGCTGTGCACTTGACCGCTGTATGGAACGAGCGAAGGAAATGATTGGCTGGAATGATAAATATCCGTATCGCGATATGGGAAATGGAAAAGTACGCGGAGTTGGTGTAGCAATGGCGATGCAGGGCTCAGGTATTTCCAATGTAGATACCGGTTCTGTAACGCTGAAAATGAATGATGATGGCTTCTACAGCCTGATGATCGGGGCAACGGATATGGGAACCGGATGCGATACCATTCTGGCTCAGATGGCATCTGACTGTATGGATTGCGATATGGATAATATTATTGTATCAGGAGTTGATACAGATGTGTCACCGTATGACTGTGGTTCTTATGCTTCCAGTACGACTTATGTAACAGGAATGGCAGTTATGAAAGCAAGCACGGAGCTTCGGGAGCGGATTACAAGGCGTGGAGCAAAGATGCTGCAGTGCGCGCAGGAAGAAGTAGAATTTAATGGAACGTCTGTCGTATGTTTAAAAACAGGTGAGGAAGTTACGTTGAAAGAACTGGCAAATGCATCTCTCTGTGCGAATGATGAAGCGCTTGAAGTAACAGCGGCTCATTATTCTCCAACATCACCGCCGCCGTTTATGGTTGGTATGGCAGAGGTTGAAGTGGATATGGAGACAGGAAAGGTAACACCGATTGATTATGTGGCAGTAGTAGACTGCGGAACGGTTATTAATCCGGCTCTTGCGCGCGTGCAGACAGAAGGAGGTATTGCTCAGGGAATCGGTATGGCACTTTATGAAGATGTTGTATACAATGCCAAAGGAAAAGATCTTAGCAATTCTTTTATGCAATACAGAATTCCGACAAGGCTGGATGTGGGGGAAATCCGTGTTGATTTTGAGAGCAGTTATGAGCCAAGCGGTCCGTTTGGAGCAAAGTCTATTGGTGAGATTGTAATTAATACGCCATCTCCGGCTATCGCAAGTGCCGTTAGTCATGCAACGGGAGGACATTTCCGTGAGCTTCCGATTACACCGGAGAAAGTATACTGCGAAATGCAGAAAGAGAAAGCACAGTAAAAATGAACGGAAAGATACATGTGATTTTGTTGGCAGCAGGAAACAGCATAAGATTTGGCAGCAATAAACTGTTGCATAAGATAGATGGGAAACCGCTCTACCAGTTTCTTCCGGATACATTAAAGAAAGTGAAAAGCTGTGATGGAGTACACTGTATTGTAAGCCAATATAAGGAAATTCTTGAACAAATGGAAGAACGCGGATACCAATGTGTAAAAAATGACAAGCCGGAAGATGGGATTGCCCATTCTATCCGGCTTGGAATCGAATGTCTGGAAGAAATCGGCGCTCTTAGGAAAGA
Organism: Lachnospiraceae bacterium; assembly: GCA_018365895.1. The sequence goes on from JAGZJD010000016.1 coordinate 7,251, forward strand.
AGATGCGATTTTATTTGGTGTCTGCGATCAGCCTTATGTGCAGGCGGAAACGATTGAAGGATTACTGGAGGCTTACCGGAAAAGTAACAAGGGACTTGGATGTCTCTCTAAAGACGGAAGACTTGGAAATCCAGCTGTATTTGGGACAGCTTATGTGAGTGAATTAAAGACATTGATGAAGGATCAGGGAGGCAAGAAGGTCATTAACAGACACTTGGAAGATCTTTGTCAGTGGGAAGTGGTCTCCTCATTGGAACTGGAAGATATCGATTGTAAAGAAGCGCTGAACTTCCTTCAAAATATAGGAAAAGATCAGAAAAAAAATTTGTATTTTCGTATCCCGGAAGCGATGTGGCAATTTCAAAAAAACAAATGTATGCCTCGGCAAAGTACACAGTTTTCCTGCTATAGAGAACGAGGTGATATGAGAGAATTTCTGCAGCATACCGGATTGCCAGAAGTTACAAAAGCAACGGTTGCGCTTGTCGGTGCCGGTGGGAAAACAACATTTGCTTATAGATTGGCAGAAGCGTTGCGAGCAGAAGGAAAGGCGGTACTTGTCAGTACAACTACTCATATGAGAGAAACAAAAGAACACTGTTTTATATGGCGGGAGGAATCGGAGGCAGAAGTTCAGCTCAAAAATTTGAAAAAATGTATAGAAACTCCGGCGGTTTGGACAGTGGGGAGAAAGGCAGAAGATGGAAAGATAAAAAGTCTGCCGGAAGAGGTGATGGAAGAACTTAGGAAATGGGAGATGCTTCTCCTTTTGGAGGCAGATGGAGCAAAAGAACGTTTTGCGAAGATGCCGGCAGAACATGAGCCGGTGATTCCAAAGGGAACAGACTTAGTAATCGGATTGACGAGTTGGATGGCAATCGGGCAGAAAGTAGGAATGGCACACCGATCTGAACTTGTGAAAGAATTTTTGGGAAAAACGGAAGAAGAACTTTTAACAGAAGATGACTTGTTTTTGATTATGACAAGTAGCAGAGGACTTAAGAAAAATGTATCTGGCGCTTTTGTGTCGGTATTGAACCGCTGTCCAAAAGATTGGTGGCCGAAAGAGAAACAAAACTGGGCAGAGCAGGGAATAATTTTGTGTGAAGAAATGGAGTGAAGCGCTATGCGTGCAGCGATTATTACAGCAAGTACGAAAGGATATCAGAACCTCCGGGAAGATTTAAGTGGTCCGGAGATTAAAAAATTATTGATGGAAGCTGGATTTCAGGTAGTTTCTGCAAAGATTTTACCGGATGACAGAAATATGCTGGGAGAAGAAATGCGCCGAATTGCGGATGAAGGATTGGCTGAATTACTTTTGACAACGGGAGGAACTGGATTTGCGCCAAGTGATGTAACACCGGAGGCGACAGAAGATGTGGCAGAGAAGCTGGTTCCGGGTATTCCGGAGGCAATGCGTTATTACAGTATGCAGTTTACAAAACGAGCTATGTTAAGCAGAGCACAGGCAGGAATTCGCAAACAGACATTGATTATTAATCTTCCAGGTAGTCCGAAAGCTGTCAGAGAGTGTTTAGAGTATATTTTGCCGGAGCTTATCCATGGAATTCAGATTATGACAGGAGAGACAGGAGAATGTGCGAGAACAAATTAACAATTTCGGGAGAAACCGAAGTTCGGGAAAATGATTACCGGAAGATGGCGGCGCATCTGCAGGAACATTGCTGTGTATGCAGGCAGGTACAGTTACCGGATAAGACAAGTTATCGCGAGATACTTTGCAATACACCGGTGCTTGTAATTCTTGGAGGAGGGCATATCGCTCTTTTTCTTGCTAAGCTTGGAAAAATGATCGGTTACAGGATTATTGTAGTAGATGACCGACCGGATTTTGCGTCTCAGGAACGTTTTCCGGAGGCAGATCAGTTGATTTGTTTACCGTTTCTGCAAGTATTTGAAAAAGAATTATTGCCGGAGTATGCTTCGTATGTAATTGTCACAAGAGGGCATGAAAACGATTATGTATGCCTGCGCGAAGTGCTGTACAGGACCTATTCCTATGTGGGAATGATCGGAAGTAGCAGTAAAGTAGCATTTACGAGAAAAAGATTGTTGGAAGATGGATTTACAGAGGAAGTATTAAGTGAAATACATGCTCCGATTGGGTTAGATATTGGAGCTCAGACACCGGAAGAAATTGCGGTAAGTATTACTGCGGAACTAATTCAGGAACGGGCCGGTGTTCAGCAGGCGATGGTTGTGCCGGAAATATTAGAATGGTTAAAAACAAAAAAAGAAGCAATGATGATGGTAACATTAATTGAGAAAAAAGGTTCTGCACCGCGAGGAGTCGGCTCAAGACTGCTTGTTTGTCAGGATGGAAGCTGTGCCGGAACAATTGGCGGGGGTGCAGTAGAATATTTGGCACAGAAACACGCGCGGAAACTTTTGAAAGAAAAGGAAGAACTAGATGTGAGACATTATGATCTTTCTTCACAAGCAGCAGAAGCCGGAATGGTCTGCGGAGGAAATGTCCGTGTATTATTTGAACGTGTAGAAGCTGTGTTGGATTAAAATTAACAAAGGCAGATTAAATTTGTTTTTCAACTTTATCAGAGCAAAGAAAAAGTACTGTGAATCAGAACACAGTACTTTTTTGATACGTTCAGAATAATGCTATGCTAAAGCTACAATAACCTCTACTTCGCAGAGAACATTCTTTGGAAGTGTTTTTACAGCAACACAAGAGCGAGCCGGTTTGCCTGTGAAGTATTTGCCGTAAATTTCATTAAATGCTGCAAAATCACCCATATCAGCGAGGAAACAAGTTGTTTTCATAACATCTGTGAATTTTGCGCCTGCTTCTTCAAGAACTGCTTCGATATTTTTCATGACCTGTTCAGCCTGCTCTTCGATCGTTGTACCGGCAATTTCGCCTGTAGCCGGATCGATCGGAATCTGTCCGGAAGAAATCATAAGGTTTCCGAATACCATTGCCTGAGAATATGGTCCGATTGCTGCCGGAGCTTTGTCTGTACTGATTACTTTTAACATGATAAAAATCCTCCTTTAATCTTGTTCATCTTAGTTATCATGATAGCACTTTTGAAAGGAATTCTCAATAAAAAATATTCAGAATATGAATTTTTTCTTATCGAATGACTTTTTTATCGCGGCATGATATAATCGAAACAAATGTGTGAAAGGGAAGAAAAGGAAATGAGGATATTGATAAAAGGTGCGGGAGATCTTGCAAGTGGAATTGCAGTCCGATTATTTTCGTGCGGATTTCAAGTAATTATGACAGAGCTCCCAAAGCCGACCGCTGTCCGGCATCAGGCGGCGTTTTCAAGAGCAGTGTACGAGGAAGACAAAAAGGCGGTTTTAGAAGGGATTACGGCTAGAGTAGTGGCCCCTGGAAAAGAAGCTGTAGAAGAGGTATTTAGCTTGGGGGAGATTCCGGTGATTATCGATCCGGAAGCAAAACTTGTAGAAAAGTATTGTCCGGATGTAATCGTAGATGCGATTCTTGCAAAAAAAAATCTTGGTACTCGTATCACAGATGCGCCGATTGTAATTGGAGTCGGACCGGGATTTACTGCAGGCGATGATTGTCATTATGTGGTGGAAACAAAACGAGGACATGATCTTGGACGCGTTATTACAAAAGGAAGCGCCCTTCCGAACACCGGCATTCCGGGAGAAGTGAGAGGCTATTCAAAAGAACGTCTGATTAGAGCGGAAGTAAACGGTATTTTCTATCCGAAGATGCACATTGGAGATCTTGTCAAAAAAGGAGATGTGGTGGCAATATCAGGAGGAGTACCTATCCAGGCAAAGATGGGTGGAATGATAAGAGGAATGCTTCCGGATTGTGGTATGTATGTAAAAAGAGGGATGAAATGTGGAGATATAGATGCCGGATGTACACTGCGCCACTGTTATACAGTATCCGACAAAGCCAGAGCCGTTGGCGGAGGTGTGTTGGAAGCAATTCTGAGAGGAAAATTTGAGCAAAATAGAGAAAGGAAAGACAGATGGAAGGAAGACTGACACATTTTGATCAGAAAGGGAATGCTGTTATGGTAGATGTAGGCAGCAAAGATATTACCGAACGGACAGCAACGGCATCGGGAGAAATACATGTGAGTCAGGAGATTATCGCTGCAATAAAAGACGGAACATCGAAAAAAGGAGATGTACTTGGAGTTGCCATAATTGCCGGAATTATGGCAGTAAAGCGGACGTCAGAATTAATTCCGATGTGTCATACGCTGCTAATTGATAAGAGCAAGGTGGATTTTGAAATAGAGGAAACGAGAGGAATCATCAAAGCGGTCTGTACTGTGAAAATGCATGGCAGAACAGGTGTAGAGATGGAAGCGCTGACAGGAGTCAGCGTAGCACTTTTAACAATTTATGATATGTGTAAAGCTATTGATAAGGCAATGGTAATTTCTGAGATCCATCTTGAAACAAAAACCGGAGGAAAAAGCGGGGATTTTGTATTTCCGAGAACAGGAGAAGCTGGAAAGGAAGACATAAATGAAGGATCAGCACGGGAGAATAATTGATTATCTTAGAATTTCAGTGACAGACAGATGTAATCTGCGCTGTACATATTGTATGCCGGAAAGCGGAATTTGTTGGACACCTCATGAAGAGATTTTAAGCTATGAGGAAATCATTCGGATTGTAAAGCAGGCGGCTGTTCTTGGAATCTGCCATATTAAGATTACAGGGGGTGAGCCTCTTGTGAGAGAAGGTGTGGCAGGGCTTATAAAAGAACTGAAAAAGCTTACGGGAATTCAGACAGTTACATTGACAACAAACGGCATTTTGCTCCCTCGCTATATTAGCGATTTGGCAGAAGCAGGAATTGATGGAATCAATATCAGTCTTGATACACTTGACGGAGAAGCTTACCACCGTATTACACGCATTGGGCATGTGGAAGATGTACTTAGAGGAATTCAAACTGTTCTTGCATATCCAAACATTTCTGTTAAAATAAATAGTGTATTGGAAGAAACAAACTGGCAGCATACGGCAGTGGCGTTAGCAGCGATTGCGAAACGAGCGCCAGTGCATGTCAGATTTATTGAGAGAATGCCGCTGTCGGTTAATGAAATCTGCAAAGAAAGTCAGCAGCAGATGGTTGCAGCAGTACTGGAACAGGTTTATGGTAAGATGGAACGATATGAAAAGACTCTTGGATATGGGCCAGGAGTGTATTATAGTTTTTCCGGATTTTGCGGTAAGATAGGTTTTATCAGCGCTGTCAGTCACAAATTTTGTGACAGATGTAATCGTATTCGCCTGACTTCGGAAGGAAAACTAAGACTTTGTCTTCAGTCGCAGAATGGAATGGATCTAAAGTATTACCTGAGAAAAGGGTGTACTGACGAGGAACTTTTGGATCTCCTTATAAAAGGAATACGACAGAAGCCGAAAGAGCATCATTTTCAACAAGAGAATATTCAATCAGCTGCTATGGCGAAGATTGGCGGCTAGAAAAATGGAGTATAGAGATGGGAATCGTAAAAGCAGTTTGTATCAGTAAAGAAAAAGGAACACAAAAGCAGGACAAAAAGACAGCAGAATTTCTTGAGGATTGGGGGATAAAAGGAGATGCCCATGCAGGAAAATGGCATCGCCAGGTCAGTTTATTATCCTATGAAAAGATAGAAGAATTTCGAAATAGAGGTGCAGAAGTTGAGTTTGGCGCATTTGGAGAAAACATTGTTGTGGAAGGGTATGATTTTAAAAATCTTCCAATCGGAAGCCGCTTTCAATGCAATGAGGTTCTTCTTGAGATGACCCAGATTGGGAAAGAATGTCACCATGGCTGCGAGATTTTTCAGAAGATGGGAGACTGCATTATGCCAAGGGAAGGCGTATTTTGTGTTGTGCTCCACGGAGGAATTATTTCTGCAGGTGATAGTTTTACACTTGTGGAGGGAGAATAGATGCAGGAAACACCGTATTTTCCGCTGTTTATAAATCTTGAGGGAAAGAAAATTGTAGTGTTCGGTGCCGGGAAGATTGCGCTTCGCAGGGTTCGGACATTACAATTTTTTCATACAGAAATAACTGTAATTGCAAGAGAAATTCCGGATGATCTTCAGGAAGATTGGGAGATGCTGTGCCGGAACGGGAATCTTCGGATTCGCAAGAAAGCTTTTGAAGAAGAGGATCTGGCGGAAAACTGGTTTTTTGTGTTGGCAGCTACAGATAATTTGGAAGTAAATGAGAAGATTGTGCGTCTTTGTAAAAGGAGAAATGTGCTAGTCAATAATGCGTCCAATGTATCTATGTGTGATTTTTATTTTCCGGCAATAGCATCTTCAGAAGAAGTGGTAGTAGGAATAACCGGCAATGGAAGAAATCATAGAGATGTGGCTGAAAAAGCGGCAATGATACGAAAATGTTTGGAGAAAGTGGATGAAAAAAATAATCAGAATCGGCAGCAGAGAGAGTAAACTGGCTGTCGCACAATCAGAAATCGTTATACAGCAATTAAAGCGCTGTCATCCAGAGCATGTCTATGAACTGGTGACGATGAAAACAACTGGAGATATGATATTACATAAGACGCTTGATAAGGTGGGAGGAAAGGGACTTTTTGTAAAAGAGCTGGATCGGGCGCTTCTTTCCGGTGAAGTAGATCTGACGGTTCACAGTCTAAAGGATATGCCGATGGAAATACCGAAAGAACTTCCACTTCTTGCATATGTGAATCGGCAGGATCCGAGAGATGCTCTTGTCCTGCCGGAAGGAACAGGACAGTGGGATCAGTCGCTTCCGGTAGGGTGTAGCAGTCTGCGTCGTAAGCTACTTTTAGAGCAGCTTTTTCCTGGGATTACGGTACAATGGATCAGGGGGAATGTGCAGACACGGCTTGCAAAGCTTGAAAGTGGTGAGTATGGCGCGCTTGTTCTTGCGGCAGCAGGCTTGAAACGGCTTGGTCTGGAGAACAGGATTGCAAAATACTTTTCTGTGGAAGAGTTAATTCCGGCAGCAGGGCAGGGTATTTTAGCGGTACAGGGAAGAGAAGAGATGCGGGATTTTACGAGCTGTCTATGGGATGAAAGACTGGCTCGGATCGCAGAAAGTGAGAGAGCTTTTGTAAAAAAACTGGATGGAGGGTGTTCTTCTCCAGTGGCAGCCTATGCGAAAGAAAGTGGGCAGGGAATTTGTCTTACAGGGTTATATGCAGAACAAGGTACGAATGAATACCGGATTGGAAAAATTTATGGAAGCTATGAGGATGCAGAAAAGATAGGAGTCGAACTTGCAGATGAATTGCGAAACAAAAAAAGATAGACAGCAGGGAAAGGTATGGCTTGTGGGAGCCGGTCCTTCCGATGTGGAATTGATTACAGTAAAGGGAAAACGTCTTCTGGAAGAAGCAGATGTGATTGTATTTGACCGGCTTGTTGGACAGGGAATTCTAATGTACGGAAGGGAAGATGCAGAATATATTGATGTGGGGAAACGTTCTGGACATCATCCGATTCCACAGGAGGAAATTAATGAGATTCTATTGCGAGAGGCAAAATCAGGAAAAAAAGTAGTACGTTTAAAAGGCGGAGATCCGTTTGTCTTTGGACGGGGGGCAGAAGAGATAGAGTTGCTTTTGAAGGAAGGGATTCCATATGAGATCGTTCCGGGAATTACATCAGCGATTTCTGTCGCAGCATATGCAGGGATCCCTGTCACACATAGAAATATGGCGTCTTCTCTTCATATTGTAACTGCACATAAAAAGGCAGGAGGAATTGCAGAAAAGGAATTTGAATCGCTTGTAACTATGGGAGGAACGCTTGTATTTTTAATGGGTGTGACTTCACTTCCGGAAGTGACAGAAGGACTACTAAAAGCGGGAATGAACCCGAATACACCATCAGCAGTGCTTGAAAAGGGTACAACGGCAGCTCAGCGCAAAGTATGTGCGCCGCTTTCTGAACTTGCAAGTCAGGCAAAAGAAGAACAGATTACTTCCCCGGCAATCATTCTTGTGGGAGATGTGTGCAGCTTGTCAGAAATGTCCTGGTATGAAAAACGTCCTCTGTCCGGAATGCGGATTATTGTGACAAGACCAAGAGAAAGGCAGGGAAGGCTCTCTCGGATGCTAAGAGAAGAGGGAGCTGAGGTATTTGAATTTCCCGCTATAGCAGTGCATCCGACCCCAAATACTGAGATACTTGAAAAAGCGCTTGCGGAAATAGATACTTATCAGTGGTTTGTACTGACAAGTCCAAGCGGAGCGGAGCAGTGGATGAAGTTTCTGAGAGAACGAAGAATCGATATGAGAACATTATCTCATTTAAAACTGGCATGCATTGGAGAGGGAACAGCTAGTATTATGGAAACATATGGATGGTATGCAGATCTCATTCCGGATAGATACGACGGGGTTCATCTTGGCCGGCTTCTGGCAGAAAAGGTGAAAGCCGGGGAAAAAGTGCTGATTGCACGGGCAGCGCAGGGAAATCCTCAGCTTTTAGAGGAACTGATGCGCGCAGAACAGGTGCAGATTACAGATGCGCCGCTCTACGAGGTTGAAGAAGAGCGTTACGCATATATTGATCTTCGGCGAGAATTTTCCTATGAAAGAACCTATGCGATGTTTACAAGCGCTTCTACTGTCCGGGGATTTGTCAATGCAGCAGAGGGGATAGAACTCGGACAGGTGCATGCATTTTGCATAGGGAAGCAGACAGAAAAAGCAGCCAGAGCATTTGGTATGAAAACGTTGACTGCAAAGGAAGCAACATTGGAATCACTTATCGCATTAGCGAAAAGTGTACAAAAAGGAGAGAACCTATGGGAACAGACATTTTAATTACAGGAAGTGTGCTTGCTGTTCTTTTTATTTTGTATAGTATTATGGCAGCAAGTCGCCGTGCCAATCTTCTAAATCGCAGAAGGAAGATTGAACGGGAGTGGGGAAATGTCCCGGATCGGGAATATGTAAGCGGAGAATTAGAAAATATTGCACGCTATTATCAGAATAAGCTGAAACGACAAGAAGAAAAAAGTCATGTGATTGATGACATTACCTGGAATGATTTGGATATGGATCGAGTGTTCTGTATGCTGAACCGTACATATTCTTCTGTCGGACAGGAGTATCTTTATTATATGTTAAGAACACCGGAAATGTCGGAAGAGAAGATGCAGGAAAGAGAACGGCTGATCAGGCATTTTGCAGAAGCAAAAACGGTCCGCACGGAATTGCAGATGCAGTATTTTGAAATTGGCCGAACGAAGAAAGTATCTATTTGTGATTATATTCAGACATTAGAATCGCTGAAGCCGAAAAGCAATATGCCACATTATCTGTCCATTTTTATTTTTCTGCTCTGTGCAGTTGGATGCTTTTTGAATCCAGCGGTAGGATTTCTTGTTTTGCTTGCAGATATAGGGGGGAATATCCGAGTTTATTATAAACAGCGGGGAGAGATTGAACCATACATCGTAACATTTACACATTTAATCCGGATGCTGAAGGCAGGAGAGCGGATTAGCCGCATAGAAGATAATGAAATTTCTTCATATATAAATGAAATCAGAGAAATCCGCAAAAGTTTCGGAGCATTTCAAAAAAAGTCAGGATGGATTGCAGGCGGAGATAAAATGTCGGGATCTGCGCTTGATGTGTTTGCAGATTATATTCGTATGTTGTTTCATATTGACCTGATTGTATTCAACCAGATGTTAGGAGAGGTGCAGAAGAAAAGCCGAGAAATCTACAGATTGATGGATCTTCTAGGAATATTGGAGGCACATATTGCAATCGCTTCTTATCGGGAAAGTCTTCCATTTTATGTATTACCGGAATTTCTGGAGAATCAGGGGACAGAACTGGAAGCAGAAGATGTGTATCATCCAATGATCCGGGAGCCGGTAGCAAATACAATCCGGACAAAGAAAGGCGTACTGATTACAGGTTCAAATGCATCAGGAAAATCCACGTTTTTAAAAACCATTGCAATCAATGGAATTTTGGCACAGACAATCCATACCTGTCTTGCACATACCTATCGAACCAATTTTTTTCGAGTGTATTCTTCAATGGCTCTGCGGGATGATCTTGATAGCCAGGAAAGCTACTATATAGTAGAAATCAAATCATTAAAGCGAATTCTGAATGCGACAAATCAGGGAGGGCCAATTCTTTGCTTTATTGATGAGGTGCTTCGAGGAACGAATACTGTAGAGCGTATTGCGGCATCCGCGCAGATTTTAAAAAGTCTGGCAGGAAACAATGTACTTTGCTTTGCGGCAACACACGATATCGAGTTGACGCAAATGTTGGAAGCCGATTATGATAATTATCATTTTCAGGAAGAAATCGTGGAAAATGATATTCTATTTGACTATATTTTATATCCGGGGCGTGCGACTTCAAGAAATGCAATTCGTCTGCTTGGCATGATTGGATATGACGAAGAGATTATCCGCAGAGCAGATGCAACCGCAGAGGAATTTTTAAAGAGCGGAGAATGGATTCTTGCAGAGTCGTAATGAGATAAAAGGAGGCAATATGAAAGTTCAGATTTATACGGATGGTGCAGCGAGAGGAAATCCGGATGGACCGGGAGGTTATGGAACCGTGTTGGAATATGTAGATTCCAAAGGGAATCTGCATGTAAAAGAATTATCTCAGGGATATGTGCGAACAACGAATAATCGGATGGAATTGATGGCGGTTATTGCAGGGTTGGAAGCGCTGAACCGCCCATGTGAAGTAGAGCTTTATTCCGATTCTAAATATGTCGTGGATGCTTTTAATCAGCATTGGATTGACGGATGGCTCAAAAAAGGATGGAAGCGAGGAAAAAATGAACCGGTAAAGAACATAGATTTATGGAAAAGACTTCTGAAGGCAAAAGAAAATCACCGAGTAACATTTTATTGGGTAAAGGGGCACGATGGGCATCCACAAAATGAAAGATGTGATACGTTAGCAACGACAGCAGCAGATTCAGACAATCTGATCATTGATGCGGGAGTATTAGAGTAATGGGAAGAATTACGGAATTATAGAAAAATACAGGGCTGACATTTCACATTCAATGTGTGAAATGCCGGCCCTGCTTATTTGTGATGCTCTATGAGATTTGTCGGTTTATTTGTTTCCTGGGATGCCAGGCTCTGTCATATTAACAGGATCAAGGATCTTGTTTAATTCTTCTTCTGTGAGAAGGTGCTCTTTTAAAATTAATTCGCGGATGGAAGAACCTGTCTGAAGAGCAGATTTTGCAATGTCAGCAGCTTTCTGGTATCCAACATAAGGACAAATCGCAGTAATGACACCGATGCTATTTTCTACAAGATAACGACAACGTTCTTCATTTGCTGTGATTCCCTTTACGCAGTTGTCAACAAAGGTTTCAACAGCATATGCCAATGTATCAATAGACTGGAAAAGGCAATAGAATACAATTGGTTCGAATGCATTTAATTCTAATTGTCCTGCTTCAGCAGCCATAGTGATTGTCATATCATTTCCGATAATATTGAAAGCGACCTGATTAACAACTTCCGGAATAACCGGATTCACTTTTCCTGGCATAATAGAAGAACCGTTCTGTCTTGCAGGCAGATTAATCTCGCCAAATCCGGCTCTAGGACCGGAAGACATCAAACGAAGGTCGTTGGCAATCTTAGAAAGTGTTACGGCACAGGCTTTGATTGCACCGGATACGGCAACGAAAGGATCAAGGCTCTGTGTAGAGTCAATTAAGTCAAATGCCTGAACGAAATCCATTCCGGAAATTTCAGATAAGTTTGGAACAATGCGTTTTAAATAGCCCTTATCTGCGTTAATTCCGGTTCCGATAGCTGTTCCACCCATGTTTAATGTACGCATTTCGTCCATTGCTTTTTCCATACGATGGATATCTCTCATAATAGCAACAGAATATGCCTGAAATTCCTGACCGAGACGAATCGGAACCGCATCCTGCATCTGAGTACGTCCCATCTTGATTACATGATCAAATTCTTTTGCCTTTTCACAAAATGCTTCATGAAGTCTTTTTAATTCTTTCTTTAAATTCTCAAGCAATCTTAAAGAAGTCATTTTTCCTGCAGTAGGAATAACATCGTTTGTAGACTGACCGCAGTTTACATGGTCATTAGGGTTTACGATAGAATAATCACCTTTCTGACCTCCAAGAAGCTCGATAGCGCGGTTGGCAATTACCTCGTTGGCATTCATGTTTAAAGAAGTACCTGCGCCGCCCTGAATCGGATCTACAATAAAGTCATGCTGGAATTTACCTGCAATAACTTCATCACATGCTTTACAGATTGCTTCAGCAATGGACTTGTCCAATGTTCCTACTTCGCAGTTAGTAATTGCAGAAGCTTTTTTGATATATGCAAGGCTGCGGATGATCTCCGGATGCATATAGAGTCCAGTGATATGGAAGTTCTCAGCAGCGCGCAGAGAATGTACTCCATAGTAGACGTTTTCCGGAACATCTTTCACGCCGATAGAATCTTTTTCCATACGATAATTTTTCCCGTCCAAATTTACTTTCGTAACCATAATTCGTTCTTTCCTCCAGATTTTGGTTTTCTTCTTGCTCTTAGTATACGTTGATGCTATAGTATAATCAAATACATATATTTTTATAATAAATATAATTTCTATATTATACTAATGTGCTTGAGGTATCATAAAAGTGGGGAGAGAAATCTATGAAGGAAATTTTTCAGGGAATGGAATATATTTATGAGGTGTACAAGGAGAAAAGCTTTTCGAAAGCGGCCAGGAAATTATTTATTTCACAGCCGTCGCTGAGTGCGAATGTAAAGCGAATTGAACAGAAGATCGGCTATCCGGTATTTGACAGAAGTACGAATCCAATCCAGCTGACAGAATGTGGCGCCCGATATATCGGTGCGGTAGAAGAAATCATTGCTGTGCAGAACAGTTTTGCCAATTACATTTCAGATTATGGAGAGCTTCGTACCGGACATTTACGTCTTGGAGGAAGTAATCTTTTTTCTTCTTATGTTCTGCCGAAGCTGATCGGCAATTTTACAGAACGTTTTCCGAAAGTTACGATTGAATTAGTTGAAGAAACAACCGCAAATCTAGAAAAATTTCTTGGAGCAGGACTGTTAGATATTGTGGTGGATAATTCAAGATTTAATGAAACTATATTCGGTACGCAGCTGTATCGGACAGAGCATCTGCTTTTGGCAGTGCCACGGCATTTAAAAGAGAATGAAGGGCTTACGTCATATCAGCTCATTCCAAATGGGAGTGGGAAAGGAACAAAATTTCAAAAGGGAACAAAAGCAGTTCCGCTGGAATTATTTAAAGAGGCTCCATTTCTTCTTCTGAAGCAGGAGAACGATACGCGGCAGAGAGCAATTCAAATCTGCAAAGAGCATGGATTTTCACCGAAAGTTGTGCTGGAACTTGATCAGCAGGTAACTTCTTATAACATTACCTGTTCTGGAATGGGAATTTCGTTTGTCAGTGATACACTGATTCGCCGTGTTCCGCCGCATCCGGATGTAATTTACTACAAGTTAGACGGAGATGAAGTAGAAAGAGATATTTGTTTTTATTGGAAACAGGGAAAATACATGAGCAGAGCTATGACAGAATTTCTCCGTCAGGCATGTTTACAACCAAGTGATTTTATGGTAAAATAAATAACTCAGTGAAAGAAATAAATCTAAGTAGGACAGACAATCGCGGCTGCATGTACCGAAAGGTCGCAGGTGAGGAAAGTCCGGGCTTCACAGGGCAGGATGCCGGATAACGTCCGGTAGAGGTGACTCTAAGGCCAGTGCAACAGAAATAAACCGCCTGGGGAGACTCAGGTAAGGGTGGAAAGGCAGTGTAAGAGACTACCGCCCCGGTGGTAACAGCGGGGGCACATGTAAACCCCATCCGAAGCAAGACCGAACGAAAACAATGTGGCGGCCCGTCACGTTTTAGGTAGGTCGCTTGAGACTGTCGGCAACGTCAGTTCTAGATAGATGATTGTCCAACGACATAACCCGGCTTATCGTCCTGCTTAGATATCTTTTCACTATGGATCATTAGACCAAAGATGGCTCGTATTCGGACAGATTATATACGGTTAAGATTAACAGATACAAAGAAGAGATTCGGTATCTGTTTTTTATTTTTTTAGGTGAATTATGGTAAATCTATACAAAAAATGTTATAATACAGACATCACAACTATATATAATCCGCATAGCGGCGTGGAAGGGGGACGTTTGTATGAAACGAGTCATTACAATTAACAGAACTTATGGAAGTGACGGACGAGAGATCGGAAAGGCTCTTGCAGTGAAGCTTGGTATCCACTATTATGATAAGCAGCTTTTGAAGATTATTTCTGAGCGAAAAGATATTCCATATGAGGAACTGGCGAAAGTAGACGAAAAGCGCGCAAGTATGTGGCTGTACCCTGTAAATGATGAGTACCAGATGGAGCCAAAGTTCAGGTTTGAGCCGATGAACGATGTGCTTTTTGGTGAGACAGATAAGTTGATTCGAGAATTAGCGGAAAAAGAAGATTGTATTATCATTGGAAGATGTGCCAATGCAATCTTAAAGGACTGTGATTCTGTGAAAAGTATATTTATCCATGCACCGCTGGAGGCGCGTCTTAATACTGTTATGAGGCGGGAACAGTGTGACTTGAAAGAGGCGAAGGCACTAATTCGTAAGATGGATAAGCAGCGCCGGTATTATTATAATTATTACACCGATCAGGATTGGATGGATATGGAGCAGTATCATCTCTGCCTTGACAGCAGTAAGATGAAGAAAGAAGAGATGCTTGATATTCTGACGGCATTGTATCGAAGTATGTAAGGGCAGCAGATATAAGGTTTCTGATGCAGGGAGGAGAAGAGTTATGAAATTTAAGCGGGAAGAGTGGTTTACGATTCCGAATCTGCTCGGCTATTTCAGGTTGATTATGATTCCGGTTTTCGTATATTTATATCTGCATGCAGAAACTGTGATGGAATACTATTATGCAGCGGCAGCCATTGGAATTTCCGGATTAACAGATCTGTTTGATGGAAAGATTGCAAGAAAGCTAAATCAGGTCACGGAACTTGGGAAGTTTCTTGATCCGTTGGCAGATAAGCTGACACAAGGAGCGGTATTTGTGTGTGTAACAATGAAATACAAATGGATGTGGCTTCTTGTGGGGTTATTTTTTATTAAAGAAGGGTTCATGGGAATTATGGGACTTCTGATGCTACGGCACAACGGTCGGAAGCTGGACGGAGCGATGTGGTTTGGAAAAGTATGTACGGCAGCAATTTATGTTGTGCTGTTTGTTGTATTACTGTTTCCGCAGATGTCAGAACAAATCGCAAATGGAATTATTTTTGCATGCGCGTTATTGATGTTATGGACATTGGGATGTTATATTCCGGTATTTCGTAAAATGTGGAAGGAGAAAGCTGTATAAGATGAGATATGGAGTATTAGAATGTTGTACAGATTCGTTGGAGTCTGTGAAAAATGCAGTTCGAGGCGGTGCAAACCGCCTCGAGCTTTGTGGTAATCTGGTTATTGGAGGGACAACTCCCTCCTTTGCTTTATTTGAGCAGGTAAAAGAAATCTGTGATACTCGGATAAATGTTTTGATCCGGCCACGTTTTGGAGACTTTTGTTATACAAAAGAAGAGATGAAACAGATGGCAAGAGAAATCCGATGGTTTCGGGAACATGGAACAAATGGTGTGGTAATCGGAATATTGAATCCGGATGGGACATTAAATACAGAAGGAATGAAGTATCTACTGGAAGAAGCAGGAACAATCGAAGTTACACTTCACCGGGCTTTTGATATGTGCAGGAATCCGCAAGAAGTTCTCGAACAGGCAGTTTCTTTTGGTATTCATAATATATTAACGTCCGGGCAGCAGGAATCTGCGCCGAAGGGAGCAAAACTTCTGAAACAGCTACAGCAGCAAGCAGATAGAAGAATTCAAATTCTTGCAGGGGGAGGCATTCATGCAGGTGTAATCCGCAGTCTATATGAAGAAACAGGGATTTTGGATTATCATATGTCAGGCAAAATTGTCGTAAATAGCCAGATGCAGTATCGCAAATCAGAAGTTAGTATGGGGTTACCATCTTTGAGTGAGTATGAAATTTGGCAGACAGCGGAAGACAACGTGAAGGAAGCAAGAAAAGTACTGGATGAGTTGGAAAAGAAAGCAGGGGAACATTTAGAGAGATAGAATACAGGAGCAGAGAGTTATGTTTTCAGAAGGATACAGAAAGAAAATCATCGACGAATTTCAAAGACGGATGACAGAAATTGGAATACTTGGAGAAGAGGTGTCTGAAAAGCTTTCCATGTATTCCGGAGATGTGAAAGATGCCTTGTACTTGCTGTATGGGAGAATGCCTTTGAGCGACATGGCTGACTATCCGGTGGAAATATTTGCAGACTTTGCAGAATGGGGAGCAAAGCTTTGGAAAAATAACATTTTTGCCAGTAAGATCCCAGAAGAGTTTTTTGCATCTTATGTGTTGTTTCATCGGGTAAATGATGAAGAGATTGAGCCATGCCGCAAGTTTTTCGGAAAAGAAATGCAGTATATGTTAGCGGCTTTGCAAGAAAAAATAGGAAAAGGTGATGATCTTGTCAGCCAGATTACAGAAGCGGTTTTGAAAATCAATTATTGGTGTGCCGGAGAGGTTTCTTATCATCAGGAAGATGACCGCACAGCATCCGCTATGAGTGTATTTCGGTGTGGAGAAGGACGATGTGGAGAAGAATCTACTTTTGTAGTAAATGTTCTAAGAAGTGCGGGGATTCCGGCACGGCAAGTTTATGCGCCACATTGGTCTCACTGCGATGACAATCATGCCTGGGTAGAAGTCTGGTGTGGAGATACATGGCATTATCTTGGGGCATGTGAACCGGAAGAAGTTTTGAATCAGGGATGGTTTGATGGAGCAGCTTCAAGAGCAATGATGATCCATACGCCGTATTTTGGAGGACGTGCAGAAGTAAAACAGCAGGGAGAACAATTGGCGGGAGAAGATGGATGTGCGATCCTGCTAAATGAACTTTCACGTTATGGGGAAACAGCACTTCTTCAAATAGAAGTTACAGACGAGGAAGGAAAAGCTGTAAAGGATGCAAAGATTTACTGTGAAGTGATGAATTATGCATCATTTCTTGAAATAGCTAACGGGTTAACCAATGAGTATGGGCAATGCGAACTTCAGACGGGTTTTGGAACATTGCTGCTTAGTGTATGCTGTGGAGAATGTTATGGAGAACAGTTGGTTCAGATAAAAGAAAATATGAGATGCCAAATTCAGATTCGCAGGAATCCATGGAAGACAGGTACGTGGGAGATGATGGACTGTTTTGCGCCGGGATGCAGGAATCTTAATAAAAAGGCAAAGTCAGCGGAAGAAAAACTTGCAGATGCAGCAAGACATTTGCAGAAAAAACGCGATACCTTCTGGAAGGCAGAGAAAGAGCGATTGAAAAATCAGGAAGAGTTTTCGGAAGGGAATCAGGAAAAGCAGCAGGAGATCTGTGCATTGATAGAAGATATCTGTCATCTCCTTCCAGAAAAAGATTTGCGGGAAGTCTCTTTTTCTGTTTTAGAAAAACAGGCAGAATGGGCAGGAAAATATAAGGGAAGATATCCAAAGCATATATTTGACAATTATCTGCTGCAGCCAAGAATTGGGCTTGAACGCTTGACTTGTTGGGAGGAAGAACTGAAAGCAATTGTGCCGGAGAAAGATATGCGCGCATTCCAAACAGACCCGGAAAAGGTGGAGCAATATGTGGAGTCAAGAGTAAAGACAGTAGAATCCCAATGTTATAAGGGTCTTTTGAATACACCGCACGCTTGTCTAAAATCCGGATATGGAACTGTAGGAGCAAAGGAGATTTTGAAAACAGCGCTCCTTCGGTGTGCGGGAATTCCGGCAAGATTGTCTCCGATTGACGGACGAGTACAGGCTTATCGAAGCAAAGAGGAAAAAGAAATATTCTGCTGGTTGACAGGAGAAAAGACAGGAATACTTTTTCTGAATGGTCCAAAGAACTGGAAGTATCGTACAGATTATAGTGTAGCTTTGTTGAAAAATGGTCAGTTCCGGGCATGTCAGGAAATGGCGCTTGGAAGAGAAACAGAAGTTCCGGAAGGCATTTATCGGATTTGCACAGCTAACCGTCTGCCAAATGGAAACGTCTTTGCAAAAGTGCGTTATGAGCAGATTACGGTGGGAAACCGGACAGAGGTTATTCTGGAAAAAAAAGAAGCAGCATTATCGGAAATGCTCTCAGAAATACCGTTGCCGGAATTTTCTTTTCAAACAGAGGCTGGGGAAAGTTTTCAGGCAGCCAAACACGCAGGGATTTATATATGGGCAGAACCGGGTAAAGAACCAACAGAGCACATTTTTAATGAACTGATCGAACGTGCAGAAGAATTTGGCGAAACACCAGTTTATATTGTGGCGGAGGAGAAATATTTTCAGCAGCAGACATATGTGAAATTGCGGGAAACATTGAAGTCAGTATACTGTCTGACAGAGAAAAGAAATGGACAGTCAGAACAGCTTGCTCGCAGAATGTTTCGAGAGCCGGGAATGTATCCATTTATTCTTGTACTCCGACAGGATTTGACAGGAATTTATGGAGAAGCAGGTTATAATGTAGGAACAGCAGATATGCTGCTTCGCATGATTCAGTCAGGAGCAGTATAGAGAAACGAACGGAGGAAATAGCAGATGATAGAATTTGTTTGGGGAAAGATTATCGGAACACAGGTAATCTTTGCCGGAGAAGAATATAACTGGCAGGAATCTAAATACGCAGAGGCACAAAAAGCTTTTCACGGAGAATATTTGGAGACATATTATTTTCCGCAGGAAGAGGGGATTCTTTTTGTGGGAACCGGAAAGGAAGATCTGACAAACGTAACGATACTGAAAGAGTTGATGGCAAAAGCATGCAAAACGCTGAAGCAGACACGAATATATCAGTTTTCTATTTTGATGGATCGGATTCTTGAGGAAAATGATGCTTCTGTGCTGACAGCATGTACGGAAGGAATCTGCCTTGGGCTTTATGAAGCGCCTACCTATAAATCACAGCAGGAAGAAAAAGAATTTCAGGTATCGGTAATTGGAATTCCGGGAAAAGATCTGGAACGGGCAAAACAATGTGTAGCGGAGGGAGCCGTTATTACTGAGGCAATTACATTTGCAAGAGAAATGGTAAATCGTCCTGGAAATAAGCTGCGGCCGGCAGATTTTGCAGAAGAGATTCAGAAATTGGTAAAAGATACGAATGTGGAAATAGAAATCGTTACGGTAGATGAGATGCGCAAGCTGGAAATGGGAGCGCTTTTGGCAGTGGGAGAGTCAAGCGCGTATCCTCCGTATCTTGTAATCCTGCGCTATCGGGGAGAGCCATTGAAGAAAGAAATAACAGCTCTTGTTGGAAAAGGTGTTACATGTGATACAGGTGGTTATTGTCTGAAACCAGCTTCCGGCATGGCAGGAATTCGGGGCGATATGGCTGGTGCAGCAGCGGTTGCAGGGGCAGTCTATGCACTGGCAAAGCGTAAAGAGAAAGTGAATGTAACAGCGGTAATGCCGCTTTGTGAAAATAGAATTTCGTCTGGAAGTTTCCTTCCGGGAGATGTGATTACATCATACTCCGGTAAGACGATTGAAATCGGAAATACAGATGCGGAAGGACGTTTGATCCTGGCAGATGCGGTAACATATGCCATCCATCATGAACATGCGACGAGAATCCTTGATATCGCAACATTGACAGGAGCAGTTGTGAATATGCTCGGGTTCAGTATTGCCGGAGTGCTGTGTGATGATCATGGGCTTTGGCAGGAGTTTGAGGCGGCAAGTGAAAAATCCGGAGAAAAATACTGGTTGCTTCCATTTGGCAGAGAACATGAAAAAATGATTGAAAGTGATGTGGCAGATATTAAAAATATCGGTGGAAGCGTATGCGGAACGATTGCAGCGGGTTTATTCATCCGCGCGTTTGCAGAAGGACTTCCGTGGATTCATCTGGATATTGCGGGAACTGCATGGACAGAGACGCCGCTTTATGAATTCCAGAACAAATATGCCACAGGAACTGCGGCAGAAACTATTTATTATTGGCTGAAGCGATAGAGAGAATGTCAGAACGTTCCGAAAGAAAAGAGAGAAGAGGAATTGTAATAAAAATGCCCCGGCAGTCTGTGAAACTGTCCGGGGCAGATATTTTGTATATCATACGATCTTAATTAATTTTGTTCTATTTTTTTCTCAGATGTCCTACATATTTTTCTTCACAGTATTTACATCTGTAAATTTCTTTTTCTTCATCGGTAAGAATGAAAATATGATCCAATTCTTGTTCGATGGATGTGATACAGCGAGGATTTTTACAGCGGATAACGTTTTTGATTTCTTTTGGCAGATGGAGCCGTTTTTTCTCGATAATCCGATCATTCTGGATGATATTAATTGTGATATTGTGATCAATGAAGCCAAGAACGTCTAAATCGATATAGTCGATTGGGCATTCGATTTTAATAATATCTTTTTTACCCATTTTATTGCTCTTTGCATTTTTGATGATTGCAACAGTGCAGTCGAGTTTATCAAGGTTCAGATATTTATAAATATCCATGCATTTTCCAGCCTGGATATGGTCAAGTACGACACCTTCTGAGATGCCGCTGACATTTAATGTACTGTTTGTAGCCATGAATCAGCCCTCCTAGGAAACTTTAATATTGAGTAACGTAAGAATCAGTGCCATTCGCACATAAACACCGTATTGTACCTGACGGAAATATGCGGCTCTTGGATCATCATCTACTTCTGTGGAAATTTCGTTGACACGCGGAAGTGGATGAAGAACGAACATATCTTCTTTTGCGAGTTCCATTTTCTTTTTATCCAGAATATAAAAATCTTTCATGCGTACATAGTCTTCTTCATTGAAGAAACGTTCTTTCTGTACGCGAGTCATATATAAAATATCAAGAGAAGGCATAGCATCTTCCAGACGTACGACTTCCTCATACGGGATATGATTCTTGTCGAGAACGTCTTCGCGGATATAGCTTGGAAGTCTTAATTCTTCAGGAGAAATCAATACGAAACTGATGCCTTCGTAGCGAACAAGGGCATGGATAAGAGAATGTACGGTACGCCCGAATTTTAAATCACCGCAAAGTCCGATTTTGAGGTTGTTCAGCCGTCCTTTTGTAGAACGGATTGTTAACAGGTCTGTAAGTGTCTGAGTCGGGTGCTGATGTCCTCCATCTCCTGCATTGATTACCGGAATAGAAGAGTGACGGCATGCAACCATTGGAGCACCTTCTTTTGGATGACGCATGGCAGCGATATCGGCATAACAGGATACAGTGCGGATCGTATCGGAAACGCTTTCTCCTTTTGCTGCAGAACTGGAGTCGGCAGAAGAAAAGCCGAGTACGCTTCCGCCAAGCCGTAACATGGCAGCTTCGTGGCTTAATCTTGTACGAGTACTTGGTTCATAGAATAATGTTGCCATAATCTTTCCGTCACATGCATGAGCATATTTTGCAGGATGCTGTTCAATATCATTTGCGAGGTCCAGAAGTTGATCCAGTTCCTCTACTGAGAAGTCCAAAGGACTCATTAAATGTCTCATAGAAACCTCCTCTTAATTTGTAAATTGTGATGATCTATACGATAGTATAATTGAAACGATGAGATATTTCTGAATAGTTCTGAATTAATAGAATGTCAGAGAAATCTCTATCTATCTTATAATAAAAGTGCTAAGATTTCAACAGAAAAATCAGTAAGAAGATAATTTTTGTTATGGCGAATGCAGCGTTTGGCTGTTACAATAAAAAGATAGAATAACATCGGGGGGTAAGAGCATGATATCACTGGAAGAGATTAGAAAGAATCTGGATGAAATTGACAGCGAGATTGTAGCGCTGTATGAGAAGCGAATGCAGCTCTGCAAAGAAGTTGCAGAATATAAAATTGCAACAGGGAAGAAAGTATTTGATAAGGAGCGGGAGAATCAGAAGCTGGCGGCTGTTTCTGAACTGGCTTCCAATGCATTTAACCGAAAAGGAATTAAAGAGTTATTTGAACAGTTGATGGCAATGAGCAGAAAACTTCAGTATCAGGAGATTGCAAGGAAGGGAACTTCCGGTCGTCTGCCGTTTATTCGTGTAGAAGAACTTGATACGAAAGGCGCCAGAATTGTATTTCCGGGAACAGAAGGGGCATATACACAAGCAGCAATGCAGAAATATTTTGGTGAAGATATCAATAGTTTCCATGTGAGGACGTTCCGGGAAGCAATGGAAGCGATGGAGGAAGGAACAGCAGATTTTGCAGTGCTTCCGATTGAGAATTCTTCTGCTGGCGGAGTAAATGAAGTAAATGATCTTCTTGTGGCATATGAGAATTATATTGTGGGAGAAGTTGTGCTTCCGATTGAACATACGTTATCTGGCATAAAAGGAACTGATCTGGAGACGATTGAAGCAGTGTATTCCCATCCGCAAGGGTTGATGCAGTGTGAGCATTTCCTGGATGAACACAGAAACTGGCAGCAGATTAGTGTGGCGAATACGGCGATTGCGGCAGAGCGTGTTCTGAATGAACAGGATATTCATAAGGCTGCTATCTGCAGCGCCTATGCAGCTAAGGTGCATGGACTGGAAATACTGAAAGAGCATGTAAATGATGAAGATAATAATTCCACCCGTTTTATTGTGATTACAAATCAGAAAATTTTCCTGCCGGATGCGGATAAGATCAGCATCTGCTTTGAAGTACCGCATGAGAGTGGTTCGCTGTATCATATTTTGTCGCATTTCATTTACAATGATCTGAATATGACAAAAATTGAATCCAGACCGGTGGAGGGAAAGACGTGGGAATATCGGTTCTTCATTGATTTTGAAGGAAATCTGGCAGACAGTGCGGTGAAAAATGCAATTAGAGGACTTCGGGAGGAGACAAGAACTTTGAAAATTCTTGGAAATTATGCAGAAGCAGTCAGATGAGAAAAAGGATGTGAAAAAGATGAGAAGTGATGAACTATTATTATACCGGAATATGCCGCAGGAACAAATTATGCGTAAAATCGAATATCTAGCAGAGCATTGCGAAAAAACAGCAGATGCGGAAGAAGAAAAAAGATGTTTTTTTGAGACCCTGAATCAACTTCTTGTTTTGGCAGATCAGTATGGGCTGAAAGGGAATCTTTGGCAGGCGTATTTGACTATCCTGCTCACCAGCCATGAGAATCCGTACAGTATGGCATGTGAGATTTCAGGAGTCGCAGAAGGTACGCTTGGCGAAGTGGCTGCCCATGATTTTGAAATTTTCCGGGAATTGTTTGCTCTTGATCTGAGTTGTCTGTGCAAAGATTCGGAAGGAGTCGTCTTGAATATGATTCAGCAATATCATGTGGGAAATCGTCACGGTACAGCATTTAACAGAAGAATTCGTGATCGGATTGAGCATTTGACAAAAGAACTTGCAGATGCGAAGAATCTGCAAGAATTTCAAGATGCGGTTACTGAGTTTTATAAGGAATATGGTGTGGGAAAATTTGGTCTTCATAAGGCGTTTCGTATAGAACGTGCAGAGGATCGGATTCAGATTATTCCAATCACAAAGACTGCCCATGTGGAGTTAGATGATTTGATCGGGTATGAAACCGCTAAGAAGAAATTGATTCAGAATACAGAAGCATTTGTAGAGGGGAAAAGTGCCAATAACTGTCTGCTGTTCGGTGCTGCCGGTACAGGAAAGTCTTCTGCAATTAAGGCGATTTTAAACCGCTATTATGATCAGGGGCTTCGGATGATCGAAGTATACAAACATCAGTTTCGGGATCTGCATGAGGTCATCCAACAGATTAAAAATAGAAATTATCGATTTATTATTTATATGGATGATCTGTCATTTGAGGAATTTGAGATTGAATATAAATATTTAAAAGCGGTGATAGAGGGCGGACTGGAAAAGAAGCCGGAAAATGTCCTGATTTATGCCACATCTAACCGGAGGCATTTGATCCGGGAATCGTTCCGCGACAGGGAGGAATATGACAGTGATATTCATGCAAATGATACGGTGCAGGAAAAATTATCCCTTGTGGCTCGGTTTGGTGAGACGATTTTCTTTGATTCTCCGGCAAAGAAGGAATTTCAGCAGATTGTATGTGAACTTGCCAAAAGAAATGGAATAGAACTTCCACAGGAGCAACTGCTTTTAGAAGCGAATCGCTGGGAACTGACACACGGCGGGCTGTCCGGCCGCACCGCGCAGCAGTTCATAGATCATTTAAAAGGAAGCAGATAAAAGAGTTTACGCTCTCCTTAGCTCTTTTGCAAGAAATAGCACAAGGTCATCGTCATTGCAGCAGTCAGCATACGGCGGCAATGGTTTTTGGTTCCACCAGATTCCGCTGCCGTCGGGAATGTATCCTCGTTTTACATACATGCGCTGAGCACTTCCATAGCCGGAATAGAGACCGACACCAAGACAGATGTGATCGCTGAAAGAAGCGGCGAAGTTTTCGGCTGCATCGAGAATATGATTTCCAATTCCATGACGGCGGAATTTCTCCCAGACATTAAAATCCACAACTTCCGGATAACATTCTTTGTAAGGACCGTCACAGGCAAGTGGAAGCAAAGTCGCATAACCGGCTGTCTGTCCCTTGTATTGTGCGACAAAGATATAACGTTTTCCTTCAGCCTGTTCTTTGAGGTAGCGTTCGTGGATTTCCGGTTTGGGAGTCCAACCCATCTCAAGAAAGGCTTCTGTGAAAGAAGGAATATCTTCTTTTATCATGGAGCGTATTTGCAATTCTGTATTTTCCCAGTAAATCATTCGTATCCTCCTTTATAGGGTTATATTTGCCGGATGCCGGAAATGTCAGAGTCAATAACGAGAGAATAATTTGTATGATAAATAACAAATCCCGGCTTGGCGCTTTTTACTTTTTTGATATGCTTTTTTTGAATATAATCAATTTCGACTTTGTCATTTCCACGATTTTTGGAATAAAATGCGGCCAGGCGACCGGCTTCTTCAAAAGTACGATCCGGAAGTTCTTCGTTATTGGCTTTTACAATGACATGAGATCCGGGGCAGCCTTTTGCATGAAACCACCAATCATTTCCGGTAGCCACCTGGAACGTAAGTTCTTCATTCTGATAATTGTTTTTTCCTACAAAAATATCATATCCGTCAGAAGAGATATAGTGAAAAGGTTTGCTTGTAATCTTGACTTTCTTTTTGGAAAATTTTCGTTTCACATAGCCGGTTTCCATTAATTCTTCTTTGATCTGAATGAGATCGTCTTCTTCGAGCGCAATATCAAGGGCATTGCTGATAGATTCCAGATAAGTAATCTCATCCTGTGTTTCCTGGATCAGCGTGGAAAGCGCTTCAAAAGTACGTTTCTGTTTATTGTATTTTTCAAAATAGCGCTGTGCATTTTCCTGCGGTGTTTTTGCAGCATCCAGAGGAATGGTTACCATTTCATTTGTATAATAGTTGAGTGCTTCCAGTTTTTTGGAACCTTCCGGAAGATGATAACCGTAAGTATGGATCAATTCCCCATAGACTTTGAATTTGTCACGCCCCTCTGTGTCTTGCAGCTGCTTTGACTGGAGATCATATTTCTTGCGGTTGCGTTCAAGAGAAGTCTGTACAACATGACGCAGATCAGCGGATTTTTGGCGGATCCGGGTAAGTGTATTCTTCATGGAATAATAATCTTGAAGTAGTGCGGAAACGGAGTCATATGGAATTGTCTGAAGGTCAGCAAAATGTGTCAGCGGCAGAGAAGAAAACTCTTTCGGTTCTTTTCCGTCAGTATAAATACATGGTTTAAAAGCACCCTCTGTTACCTGATCAAAATAAATCCGGAATTGTTTATACAAATGAAGCATTAGATCACTAGATAATTCGGAAGCAGGAATAGATGAATCCAGTCCGGAGAGGTAACAGATTTCCTCTGCAGCAACAGGGCTGATTCCGGTAAAACTGGTATAGATTGCTTTTGAGAGCGCCATCGGTTTACTGATGAGGTGCTCAGAGAATATTGCTTCTGAAACTGTCAGAGGGTCTGATTTTTCCATCGTATCCGGGATAAAATAAGTGCGTCCGGGAAGCACTTCGCGAACAGAACTCATCTGAGAAGAAACGTGTTTAATACTGTCAATGATTCTTTGATTCATATCACAGAAAATGATATTGCTGTGTTTGCCCATGATTTCTACAATAAGATATTTGCGGCAAAGATCGCCCAGTTCATCCAGATGCTCGATTTCAATAGAAATAATTCGCTCAAGTTTTGGCTGTGAGATTGAAATGATCCGACCATTACTGATATGTTTTCTTAGAAGCATACAGAAGTTCGGTGCGTTCATTGGGCTCGGCTTGTTATCTGCTGTCAAATAGATAAGCGGAAGAGAAGCGCTTGCAGAGATGAGAAGACGCTTTTGTCCGGCTGGAGTTTTAATTGTGAGTAACAATTCGTCGCTTTCGGGTTGTGCGATTTTATAAATACGGCCACCGTTTAATGATACATTTAATTCTTGAACAAGGTTTGCAACGGTAATTCCATCAAATGCCATAATTATTCCTCTTTTCTTATTAGTTTGATGTTTCTATTGTGACGTATTTGTATTTGATTTTCAAGAGGAAATTCAGAAGAATCCAGGGGAAAAGAATGGAATTCTTTTACTCGGTGTATTTCAAAAATGACCTGGATATGGTAAGATAAATATTATGATATGCTTAATTGACACAGAAGGAGGAACGGCGATGAATTTAATTACAGAAGTTATGAATTATGTGAAAGAACATGATCCGGAAGTAGGAGAAGCATTGTTTCAGGAAATGAAAAGAGAACGGAGAAATCTGGAACTGATTGCATCAGAAAATATTGTGTCTCCGGCGGTTATGCTTGCGATGGGAACAGTTCCGACAAATAAATATGCGGAAGGTTACCCGGCAAAGCGTTATTACGGCGGTTGTGAAGAAATTGATGTACTTGAAGATCTGGCAATTGAAAGAGCAAAGAAGCTTTTTGGTGCAGAGCATGCATGTGTTCAGCCGCACAGCGGAGCAAATGCCAATCTGGCAGTGTATCAGGCATTTCTTAAGCCGGGAGATACGGTAATGGGATTGAATCTGGAGCATGGAGGACATCTGACACATGGTTCACCGGTCAATGCATCAGGACTGCTGTATCATTTTGTACCGTACGGAGTGAATCGGGAAGGTGTACTTGATTATGAAGAGATTCGCAAGATTGCGAAAGAGTGTCAGCCGAAGATGATTGTTGCGGGAGCATCTGCCTATCCGAGAGAAATCCGGTTTGATTTGTTTGCTGAAATTGCAAAAGAAGTCGGAGCATATCTCTTTGTAGATATGGCGCATATAGCAGGACTTGTAGCAGCCGGGCTGCATCAGAGTCCGGTTCCGTATGCAGATGTAGTTACGACTACAACTCATAAGACGCTGCGTGGACCACGAGGCGGTATGATTTTATGCAAAGAACAATATGCGAAAGCAATTAATAAGGCAATCTTTCCGGGAACACAGGGAGGACCGCTGATGCATGTAATCGGTGCAAAGGCTGTTTGCTTTGGAGAAACATTGAAACCGGAATTTAAGGAATATCAGCAGCAGGTAGTAAAAAATGCAAAAGCATTAGCAGATGCACTGATGCAGGAAGGATTTGAGCTTGTCAGCGGTGGAACGGATAATCATTTGATGCTTGTAGATTTGAGAAATATGCATATTACAGGAAAAGAACTTCAGAACCGTTTGGATGAAGTATATATTACCGTCAATAAAAATGCAGTTCCGGATGATCCGGAGAGCCCGTTCGTGACAAGCGGTGTGAGAATCGGAACGCCTGCGATTACTACGAGAGGGCTGAAAGAACAGGATATGCCGGAGATTGCACACTGTATCAAACTTGCAGCAACAGAATTTGAAACGAAGGCGGATGAAATTCGCGAACGTGTTGGACATATCTGTGAAAGATATCCGATTTATGAATAAATGATGAAAAAATAATCAGGAGAAGGAAGACAATATCATGAAGAATGAAAAATTTTTGACAGACATTTTAAATCAGATTTCAGTAGGAGGTTTTCCGGAGAAGCTTCAGGAAGTACTTCAGAAAGAAATGGCTTCTTATGCGGATGAGATTCGTACAGATGCTATTGGCGATACTGTTTGTGTTTTGAATCCGCAGGCAGAGAAGAAGATTCTTCTTGCGGCACATGCAGATGAGATTGGGCTTATGGTAACACATATTGCGGAAGATGGAATGCTTCATGTTTCAAGATATGGTGGAATTATTCCGCATACTTATCCGGGGCAGCGTGTACAGATTGAGACAGCAAACGGTGTTGTTTATGGTGTAGTACAGATTACAAGAGAACTGATGAAAAAACAAGATCTGTCAGCTTCTGATTTTCTTGTGGATATCGGCGCTTCTTGCAGAGAAGAGGCAGAGAAACTGGTAGAGCCGGGAGACGGAGTTGTGTTTGATACCTGTATTAGAAAGCTTGCAGGCGGCAGATTTACAGCAAGAGCTCTGGATGACCGTCTTGGAGTCTTTATCATTATGGAAGCGCTGAAACGTGCAAAAGAAAGAGGATGCAGCTGCGGTGTGTATGCAGGAGCAACAGTCGGAGAAGAAACAACAAAAAATGGCGCCCGCTGGACAGCAGAACGTGTAAAACCGGATGCGGCTATTGTAGTAGATGTTACCTATACAAGTGATTATGCAGGTGTGCGCGAGGGGGATGCAGGACGTGTTGAGCTTGGAAAGGGACCGGTTCTCTGTATCAATCCTCTCATTGTAAAATCAATGAATGCCAAGATGAAAACATGTGCTGAAAAATCAGACATTGCTTATCAGATTGAAACGGGATCCGGAATGACATGTACAGATGCTGACCAGATTCATTTCGCCAATGAAGGAATCCCGACAGTTCTTGTATCAATTCCACTTCGCTATATGCATTCGCCGGCAGAAGTGGCAGATGAGAAAGATGTGGAAGGCTGTATCGAACTGATTACAGAATTTCTTCTGGATACTTCAGCAGATTTATAAAATTCATAAGAGCAGGGAATTGACGGCTATTTTAAAATGTTTTATAATAAAATTTAGTGCCAAATAGTCAAATACTGAATGAGGAAGTTAAAGAGGAAATTTCAATGATAAAAAGTATGACAGGCTTTGGAAGATTTGAAGTCTCTGAAGCACAACGCAAATTTACGGTAGAGATGAAAGGTGTAAACCATAGATATTTAGATATCAACATCCGTATGCCGAAGAAACTCAGTTTTTTTGAATCTGCAATCAGGACGCTGCTGAAGCAGTATGCACAGCGTGGAAAAGTTGATATTTTCATTACATATGAAGATATGACAGAGACACAGGGCGTTTTGAAATATAATGAATCTCTTGCAGCAGAATATATGGAATGTTTTAAGATGATGGAAGAGACATTTGGATTAGAGAATGATATTCGTGTTTCTACGTTATCACGTTATCCGGAAGTGCTGACGATGGAAGAGCAAACAGAGAATGAAGAAGAACTCTGGAGTAGTCTTGAGAAGGCATTAAAGGGAGCATTTACACAGTTTGTCGAGACAAGAACAGCAGAAGGGGCACATCTGAAAGAAGATCTGCTTGGCAAGTTGGATGGAATGTTGGAGAAGATTACATTGATTGAAGAGCGATCCCCACAGATTGTTTCTGAATATCGGGAAAAATTAGAGGAAAAAGTAAAAGAACTTCTGGAAGATACTCAGATGGATGAGGGAAGGATTGCTGCGGAAGTAGTTATTTTTGCAGATAAGATCTGTACTGATGAAGAAGTAGTACGCCTTAAGAGCCATATTGCACATATGAAAGAAACATTGGAGAGTGATGAAGGAATTGGGCGAAAGCTTGATTTTATTGCTCAGGAGATGAATCGAGAGGCAAATACGATTCTGTCTAAAGCAAATGATCTGGAAATTTCTAATATTGCCATTGATCTGAAGACAGAGATTGAAAAAGTCAGGGAACAGATTCAAAATATTGAATAAAGAGTTTGGAAGGTGAACAGATGAAAACACAGGGAATCTTAATCGTTGTATCCGGTTTTTCGGGCGCAGGGAAAGGAACACTGATGAAAGCGTTGATGAACCGCTATAGTGAGCGTTATGCGCTATCGGTATCTGCCACAACAAGAAGTCCGCGGGAAGGCGAGAAAAATGGCGTGGAATATTTTTTCCGCACAAAAGAAGAATTTGAAAAAATGATTGCGAAAGATGAGCTGATAGAGTATGCTAAGTACGTGGATAACTACTATGGCACACCGAAGGCGTATGTGGAAGAACAGTTATCTGCCGGAAAAGATGTGATTCTGGAAATTGAAATTCAGGGCGCACTTAAGATTAAGGAGAAGTTTCCTGACACATTACTCCTCTTTGTGACACCGCCGGACGCTGATACACTAAAAGAAAGGTTGATCGGCAGAGGAACAGAGACGATGGACGTCATTGAAGCGAGAATGAAACGTGCAGCAGAGGAAGCGCAGTTCATGGATCAATATGATCACCTCGTAATTAATGACAAGTTGGAGATTTGTGTGGAAGAGATGCATCAGATTATTCAGAGTGAGCATCGCAGGACATTCCGAAATCAGAATTTTATAGAACAGATTAAAACAGAGCTTCAGGAAGCTCAAACGAAAGGAGAATAATTTATGTTACATCCATCTTATACAGATTTGATGAGAGTAGTAAATCAGGACGTGGAAGAAGGTGCAACAAAGATTGTTAACAGCCGTTATTCCATTGTACTTGCCACTGCAAAACGCGCAAGACAGATTATTGCAGGAGCAGAACCGCTTGTTCCGGTAAAAGACAAGGATAAACCGCTTTCTATTGCAATCAGTGAATTGAACAATGGAAAGATTAAGATTATTGCAGAAAACTCAGAAGAAGAGTAGCATAAAAAGGCAGATGCCGGATCCGGTATCTGCCTTCTAAAAATATAGGAAGACAGGAGAAACAGATTGATGAATTTATTGTTTATTTCTCTCGGATGTGATAAGAATCTGGTAGATACAGAAGTGATGCTTGGAATGTTGGCAAAACATGGATATCAGATGGTTGATGATGAGGCCAGTGCAGACATTATTGTAATCAACACATGCTGTTTTATCCATGATGCAAAAGAAGAGAGTATCAACACCATTCTTGAGATGGCTGAATGGAAGAAAAGCGGTAAACTGAAAGCGCTTGTAGTTACAGGATGTTTGGCGGAACGTTATCGCCAGGAAATCATGGATGAGATTCCGGAAGTAGATGCAGTGCTTGGGACAACTTCTTATGATAAGATTCTAGAAGCAATTGCAGCTGCGCTTCATGGAGAACACAAGCTGATCGTTAACGACGTGAATGCACTTCCTCTTGTAGATGAAAAGCGGATTGTGACAACCGGTGGTCATTATGCTTACATGAAGATTGCAGAAGGTTGTGATAAGCACTGTACTTACTGTATTATTCCCAAAATACGTGGAAATTATCGCAGTGTTCCAATGGAGCGCCTTGTAAAAGAGGCAGAATATCTGGCAGAACAGGGCGTAAAAGAATTGATTCTGGTGGCACAGGAAACAACAGTATACGGTAAAGATATTTACGGTGAGAAATCTCTTCCAAAGCTTTTGCAGGCACTTTGTAAAGTCAGCGGACTTCGTTGGATCCGGATTCTTTATTGTTATCCGGAAGAAATTACAGAGGAATTGATCCAGGTTATGAAAGAAGAGCCAAAGATTTGTCATTATATTGACCTTCCGATCCAGCACGCCAGCGATGCAATTTTAAAGCGGATGGGACGGCGTACCTCAAAAGCGCAGTTAATTGAGACGGTGGAACATTTACGGGAAGAAATTCCGGATATTTGCATCCGAACGACACTGATTACAGGATTTCCTGGAGAAACCGAGGAACAGCACGAAGAAGTCATGGATTTTGTCGATCAGATGGAATTTGATCGACTTGGTGTATTTACTTATTCACCGGAAGAAGATACTCCGGCAGCAGAATTTGAACATCAGATTCCCGAAGAGATTAAGGAAGATCGTCAGGCAGAACTTATGGAGCTTCAGCAAGATATTGCTTTTGAGCTTGCAGAAAACATGATCGGGCAGACGGTGCTTGTGATGATTGAGGGCAAGGTGGCAGATGAGAACGCCTATGTAGGAAGGACTTACAAGGATGCGCCGAATGTTGACGGTTTGATTTTTATTATGACAGATGAAGAACTTGTTTCCGGAGATTTTGCAATGGTAAAAGTGACCGGAGCACAGGAATACGATTTGATAGGAGAGTTATTATCATGAATTTACCAAATAAATTAACGGTACTGCGTGTGCTGATGATTCCGTTTTTCGTAGTATTTATGCTGACGGATCTGGGCGGCGCTTCCGGAAAGTGGATTGCCCTTGCAATTTTTATCATAGCTAGCTTGACAGATCTTTTGGATGGGAAAATCGCAAGAAAATACAATCTTGTAACAAATTTCGGAAAATTTATGGATCCGCTGGCAGATAAACTTCTTGTTTCTGCTGCAATGATCTGTCTCATAGAGAACGGAAAACTGGCGGCATGGATTGTAATTATTATTATCAGCCGTGAATTTATTATTAGCGGATTCCGTCTTGTTGCATCAGATAATGGAATTGTTATTGCTGCAAGTTACTGGGGCAAATTCAAAACAACATTCCAAATGTTAATGATTGTCGTATTGATTATGGATCTTGGCGGTATTTTTGATACAATCGGAACAGTTCTGATTTGGGTATCATTGGCGCTGACGATCATCTCACTTGTAGATTATATTGCAAAGAATAAAGAAGTCCTTACAAGAGGCGGTATGTAAAAAATAATGGAAAGTCCTGTCAGGGTAGAGCAAAGTTCCCTTGGCAGGATTTTTTTGATAGAGAAATATGAAAAAAGTGTGTAATTAGCCATTCGTGATGAAAAACGTGTTATAATATTAACTAATACAGATATTTGGGGAAAATGAAAACAGGAGAGGAATAGATGAAAAAAGCAATAGAAGAGAGTGTAATAGAAGTATTAAGAGAAAGAAAGTGGAAAGTTACTACGGCAGAATCTTGTACAGGCGGTCTCTTGGCAGGACGTCTTCTGAATGTTTCCGGCGCGTCTGAAGTGTATGAAGAAGGACATATTACTTATTCTAATGCAGCGAAAGAGAAAATCTTAGGAGTGGCTCATGAAACGCTGGAGAAATTTGGAGCGGTCAGCAGCCAGACAGCAGAAGAGATGGCGCGGGGAGCGGCAACAATAGCGAATGCGAATGCTGCGCTTGTAACGACAGGAATTGCCGGACCGACAGGAGGAACAAAGGAAAAACCGGTAGGACTGGTGTATATCGGATGTTGTTTAAATAACAGGATTCGTGTGGAAGAATGTCATTTTCATGGAACACGGGAAGAAATACGAAAAGCTTCCGTAGAACGGGCGATTGAAATTCTCAGGGAAGAGCTGGAGGATACACGGTCTGTTCAAGAAACAGTATGTGACAGCAGAATGGAGGAAAAGAATGCAGATTAGAATTGTAAAAGAAACAGAATTATGGAGCGTACTGAATTTCTCGGCTCAGATGTTCTGGAAACAAGATCTGGAACGCTACACAGAAGAAGGAAAAGAAGCATTTCTTACATTTTTGAAATATGAAAATCAATTAGAGCGTTATCGGGCAGGTAAGATTTTGTTATTTGCAGCTTATGAAAAAGAAACAGTATGCGGGGCTTTGGAACTGGATACACAAGGAGAAGTACTCTTTCTGTATACGGATTTGGGTTATCAAAAAGAACATTTAGAAGCAAAGCTGCTTCAGGAGGCGTGCCGTCTTGCAGTGACTTTGAATATGTATGAATATCTGACAATAAAGACGATTCCGGAGAAAGAGGCATTATACAGGAAACTTGGATTTGAAGAGGAAGGAGCATTTGTTCCAGAATATGGAATGATGAAAAAGACGCTTCGAATGTCTATTCAGAAATGCTGTCAGCAGAATCCGACTAAGAAAAAATCCAATACAGGTCTGTATATTGGAATTGCAGTCATGGCGGGCATTATGTTTCTTGTATTCATTTTAGGGGTGTTGGCTTTTTTCGTATTTGGAACGGTACAAAGACAAAAAGAAACCGAACGGACTTATGCACAGGAAATCCCGTTTGATGAGAAGATGATTCCGATGCCAGAAGAGGAGCAAGAGGAGGAAAATGACGGTATTTTACAGGCAGAAGCATATATTGCTGCAAATGCAGGGTATGAGATTGAAGAAGAAAATGATGCATTTGAAAGTGACAGATCATCATCATATTTTATTTCTTATAATATTAATTATCCACAGTTAAGCGGGCTCTCAGAAAAAGTAGAAAAAGAACTTAACGAGGAATTAAAAAACTGTGCAAGAGAGACCGTTATAACATATTATGAAAATCCGACAGAAGAGATGAAAGAATGGATGATGCGGCAGGAGGCGGTTGTGGCATCGCAAGTGAATTATAAAGTCACTTATCAGGATGAAAATCTAATCTGCGTAGCTTTTGAAGACTATTACAGTGTTGGGAATTATAATAACATTCAGGTGGGACTTCGTTCTGTTGTTGCAAATGTAAAGAGCGGAGAAATATATGATTTGAAAGATGTAATTCATACGAATCATACATTTGTAAATATGTGGAAAGAAGAAGCTATCGATCACTATCCGGAAAATGGATTTGTAAATGCCTACTCTGCAAAAGAACTGGAACATTTCTTTGAAGGCGATAGTGGCAAAGAGAGAATTTCTCCAATATTTATGTTAACAGGTGATGGAATTGAGATTGGCTTCGAATATGTTACAGAAGATACTTCCGTTGGAAATGGATATCTGACGATTGATTTTGATAAAGAAGAATTAAGGAAATTCCAGAAAAACGCAAAATTCTGGAAAATGGTGGCGGAAGAAATTTCATAGAAATGAAAATAGGGCAGAAGCATAATGCTTCTGCCCTAAAATTTGTTCCGGTAAATTGGAAATACAAACTAGAACTTACCTTCTTTAGCAGCTTCTTCTACAGCAACAGCAACAGCAACAGTCATACCAACCATTGGATTGTTACCAGCACCGATCAGACCCATCATTTCAACATGAGCCGGAACAGAAGAAGAACCAGCGAACTGTGCATCAGAATGCATACGTCCTAATGTATCTGTCATACCATAAGAAGCAGGACCTGCTGCCATATTGTCTGGGTGAAGTGTACGTCCTGTACCACCGCCTGAAGCAACAGAGAAATATTTCTTTCCGGCTTCGATACATTCTTTTTTATATGTACCTGCAACTGGGTGCTGGAAACGTGTTGGGTTTGTAGAGTTTCCTGTGATAGAAACATCAACGCCTTCTTTCCACATGATCGCAACACCTTCGCGAACATCATTTGCACCATAGCAATTTACTTTTGAACGAAGACCATCTGAGTAAGATGTTCTTGCAACTTCTTTTAACTCGCCTGTGTAGTAGTCGTAATCTGTCTCTACATATGTGAAACCATTGATTCTGGAAATAATCTTTGCGGCATCTTTTCCAAGTCCGTTTAAGATAACACGAAGTGGTTTCTGACGAACTTTGTTAGCTTTTTCAGCAATACCGATAGCACCTTCTGCAGCTGCGAAAGATTCGTGACCTGCAAGGAATGCAAAACAGTCTGTATCTTCTTCCAGTAACATCTTGCCTAAGTTACCGTGACCAAGACCTACTTTACGCTGATCTGCTACAGAGCCCGGAATACAGAAAGCCTGAAGTCCTTCACCGATTGCTGCAGCTGCGTCTGCTGCTTTTGTACAACCTTTTTTAATTGCGATAGCAGCACCTGTGATGTATGCCCAGCATGCATTTTCGAAACAGATCGGCTGGATACCTTTTACCATATCGTAAACATTAAGTCCAGCATCTTTTGTGATCTTTTCAGCTTCTTCCAGTGAAGCAATTCCATAGCTGTTTAATACTTCATTGATTTTATCAATTCTTCTTTCATATGATTCAAATAAAGCCATTTCATTGTCCTCCTATATTATTATGACTGATTACTCTTTTCTTGGGTCAATAATCTTAACAGCATCAGCAACGCGGCCGTATTGTCCCTGAGCTTTTTCCCATGCTTCGTTTGGTGTATCGCCAGCTTTGATGAAGTCTGTGAATTTTCCGAGACTTACGAATTTGTAGCCGATGATTTCGTTGTTCTCATCAAGAGCAATACCAGTAACATATCCTTCAGCCATTTCAAGGTAACGAGGACCTTTTGCAAGTGTACCGTACATTGTACCAACCTGAGAGCGAAGACCTTTTCCTAAATCTTCGAGTCCGGCACCGATCGGGAGACCATCTTCAGAGAATGCACTCTGTGTTCTTCCGTATACAATTTGTAAGAATAATTCTCTCATAGCTGTATTGATAGCATCACAAACAAGGTCTGTATTTAAAGCTTCAAGAATTGTCTTACCAGGAAGAATTTCAGAAGCCATAGCTGCAGAATGAGTCATACCTGAGCATCCGATTGTTTCAACCAGTGCTTCCTGGATGATACCATCTTTTACGTTCAGTGTTAATTTACATGTTCCCTGCTGCGGAGCACACCAGCCAATGCCGTGTGTTAAACCGGAAATGTCTTTCACTTCTTTTGCTTTTACCCATTTTGCTTCTTCCGGGATTGGAGCTGGTCCGTGATTGGCACCCTGTGCTACAGGACACATCATCTGTACTTCATGTGAATAAATCATGTTAAAAACTCCTTTCAAATGCATATATTCTGCTTGAATGATAAATGGTTGATAAACTTTTAACACCATACATGTTCATTCTCTCATAAACAGAACGATTCGTCCATAGATTTTTTACAAAATTCTTCAGATTTTGCAACTTCGGCGTTTTGCCTGAAAGCAGAAAGAAAAAGAAGAATTTTTTTAAAATACTTTAAATAGGAAATTTATAGTGGCATAATATGTCCTTCTTCTGGATGACGGAACGGATTCGGTACGTTTACGGAAAGAAGACGTGCTGTTCTGTTTGTACAGTTTCGCCAGTTGTGTTCTTCGTTTGAGTGAATCTGGATACAGTCGCCAGGATAAAGAATATATTGTCGACCATCTACATGAATTGTTACGATACCTGTATTTTCATTTTTTTCGTTGTCCACTCTTCCTCTTTTCGTAAGGCGCGAAATTCCCCATAGGTGGGCGCCGTCGTTTCCGCGCACAGATC
>JAGZJD010000088.1 GCA_018365895.1 Lachnospiraceae bacterium
TCGTCTGCGTTTAATTTTAAAGTACGGATTGTTATGCGGTCCCGCCCCGCAGATGGCTTCCCAAACTTCTGAACCCCCGTCGAAACCAGTACAAGCCCTGATTCAGCATTGTCATGGCTCGCAAACGTATTTTGATTATATTCTACTATTTCATAATTGTCAAGCCCGACCGCAATAAGTTTCCACCTCAGTAATTTCAAAAAGAATCCCGTAAAAACAGGATTCTTTTTAAGTAAAGCTTGTTATTTTCTCTTTACTTTTTTCATAACAACCACAACAATTATTATGGCTGCAGACAAAAGTACGATTCCAACCACAGCAATTTTAGCTTGGTCACCAGTCACAGCAGCATTCTCTTTTTTATTATCCAGAACGGGTTTTGTTTCTTCATGACTGTCTTCACCACTATTTGGCGGTACTGGCTTCCCTTCTCCATCCGGAAGTTCTTTATTCATTATCGTGGTGATTTCTAGTAATTCTTTCACAGCATTTTCCAAGTCTGCTTTTGTAGCATCTGGGTCACTGATCAGCATATTCACCCGATTCATAGCAGCCTGATATCGTTCCCAATTTTCCTCTGAGTGATTTTCTTGCTTGTAATAAGCAAGGCACTCTTCATAAAATCTTTGCACCTCCTGCTTATATTCCAAAGAAGGTTCTTCTGAATCCGGCTGCTCTGGATCCGGGTTATCTGGATTTTCCGGATCTGTTGGCTGTGAGCCTGTATTTACTTTATCAGAAGCTGCATTATTCAAATTGCAAGTAACAGACTCTCCATTTACGACTTTGAATCCATTTTCAAGTGCCTGAACTTCTGCTCCTATCTCTTTCCCTTCAGAATCTTTCACCACAATTTTTCCAAGAGCAAGCTCTCCTTTTGTAAAAAGATCTGTTCTTCCAGACACATAGACCGTTAGTACTCCGTTGCTAAAACGATATTCTTTTACTACCACATTTTGATCAAATGAAGCAAATTCGAAATCTGCACTGTCGACCGCTGTCCCACCAACAGAAAATTTTACTGACAGTGTTTGCACATCAGCCATAACATATTCTTCTGGTACGTGCAATATTACTTCAATCTGCTTTTCTTTTGCTTCTAGCGACACAGACGCATCTGAACTATCTGCTGCGAAGGCAGCTGTAGAAAAAGCAGCTGCAAAAAGAAATACACATGTAAAAATACGTAGTACACTTTTCTTCAAATTTAATTTTCTCATATTTGTATGCTCCTTTATCTACTATTTTTCCCACCTGTCAACGTAATTTCTTTTAATTCTTTTGGAATCTCTATCGGCAATGTGTCACTTACAAGGCGTTGTCCCTCATTTGTGAGTGCATTATCCACACGGTAAAGCTCAGCTCTAACCACTTTATTATTTTTCAGTAAAGATTCCACCTGTTCTGGTTCAACCCAATAGATAAATGTTCCATCGGATGTCTCTCCCAGTTCTCCATGCTCCGGCACATCCGCCATAATAATCTGATTTGCATTGATGCTTCCATCCGCGTCAACACCACCAACAATCTCACCTTTTTCATTGTAAAGAACTACAACATTGTATGCCGGGTTTCCTTTATACTCTCCGACAAAGACAAGAGAACCTTTCTCAATCTTAAGTTGCTGCGCTTTATCATATACGAAATCCTCTTTCAGTATACCGACTCCAGCCTCATTTCCATCTGTCTTTTTAAATTCGACATTATCGCCTGTCGGCCCTAAAACATCGATTTCTGAAATTGATATTTCTTTTTCTTCTTGACCTGTTGCAATCAATTTTACGTATCTTGCATCATAGGTAAAGATAAATGGACTCTCTCCATTTTCCTTGTTCTCAAAGTAAACCGTCACTGTTTTATCTTTCAAATCAAACCTGTCTGATTTTACAGTTTTCCATGTCTCTCCGTCTGTGCTGATTTGAATTTCATAATCACTTATCGCTGTTCCTTCCTGCAATGTATATTTTAACGCAGTAACCTCCAATGTCTTATTAAAATTCAATACAATTTCCGGAGCAGTCGCAATACCGTCTTCTGATTTTACAGTTTTACCAGTATATGTTGTATCTTTTTTATTATCTGCAATCTTGCTAATTGCCGATTCTAACTCTGGTGCACACGGTTCATTCTCATCCGCCTCTGGCAGTTCATCTTGATCTGATACCATATTTGTTGTAATTGTCCATTCGTCCTTAGCATAACTTCCATCGTGTGAAATCTTCACTGCCGGAAGTCTTTTCGCAACTGAACGGTTTAAGAACTTATCAATTACCGTTATTTCATAGGTAAATACTCTGTTATTAATGGTTGTAACGGTATCCACAAATTTATCTTCTGTAGTAAACCCAACAACTTCTCTAGACTCTTTTCCCTCTGAAGTGCTGTATCTTGCAATCTCATATCCAAGAACTGCATCTTTATTTCCCGCTTTATTGCTCAGTGCGATTTCCACTTGATTTTGTGATGTTTCATCTACCACCGCTGATACATCATCACCGACTACATCCTGCCCTAAAACAGTATCTGCTGTTCCGTTTTCAATCTCATATACTCTGGCGTCATCATTTACATAATAAATCGCCCTTGTTTCTTGCTCAAACTGAGAAGCATAAGCGACTGTCTCTTCATCAGGAACCATTCCCCATCGTTCAAAGAATTCTAATATATTCTTTTCAGCGGCTGCTGTTGAAAGACGCATAAAATCTTGATCTGTATTTCCACTCAGAGTAAGTGCAATTCCATTTGGTTTTGGCGCTCTCGCAGTATTTCTTGCATAAGTGTCTACTCTTGCAAAAAATAAATTATCAAACTGTTCCTGATATGTATCATATGTCTTATAATTATATCCTCTATCATATGCCAAATGCAACTGCCAGTACATACCTAACTGTGTAAATACATCGTTTGATTTTCCAAGTGTATTTGATGTTACTTTCTCATATACATCTTCATATTTGAATCGAACAGAGTCATTTGTATCTTTTGCCTGCGCTAATACTGAGAAATAATTATTTGTAATCTCTGCAATCGCGTAAACTGCCTGATTGATATCATGTCCAATCTCATGGGCAATTCCCCATCCAAAATACTGTCCGGAAATATGCTTTCCATTCTCATCTCTTACAACAGGACGTGCGCTTCCGACAATTGGAATTGATCCCCACTCAATACCGATGTGGTTACCGCCTGCATACATAAATGCGGTTCCAAACATTCTGTGATATCTAATGTTCAAATGTTGTGATGGCAATCTATCTTTTGCTGTTGCTCCTTCCGCGTTACTCAGTCCCTTATGCTGATAGAATAACGTCATCATCTCATCCATTGCTTTTAATGCTTGAGAAAGATTTTTTGTCTGCTCTTCAACTGTTCCCTTGCCAATTCCATTTAAAACCTGTTCTGCTGCGACCGAATACATCATCTGATCAAGCATAATATCTGTTGTCCCTAAAATACAATTTTGCTTATCATAGTCATAATCGACCGCATTGTCTTCATTTCCTTTATGCAGCTTATTATGCTGTTTTTCCATATCTTTCACATGTACATTTAATTCTTGTACATATTTTTTGATACGTGTCTCTCTCTCTGTCTCATCTGTAACTTGATATAAGTCAAGCATCGGAACCTTTGTTCCGCCACTTATACGCACCCCATATTTGTCATTTACATTGTTTCCAGTATACATGACATAAAGTGATCCACCCTTCTCTACATCTATCGACTGTAGTTTTGGAATGCGTACTACATTTCTTCCGACCTTTAACGTCTGTACTTCTTGAACAAAGGAACTTCCTTCCGCATGATATTGAGTAGCCATCAATTTCAAAGAAGTATTGGCACCTGTACGAAGCTCGTTATGTCCTACATAAACGACTATTTCTTCGTCGGCATATGCTGTAACTCCTAATGGCTGCCATGCATTTAACCCACCAAATCCTAAGTGCCCGTCTTTTACAGCTGTAATTTCCGGGTGAATTGCAATTACTTCATTTAGAGAAGTATTATTCAGAATTTCCTTCGCTGTGTCAAGCTCTCTTTGCAAAAGCTCCCGCTCCGGATGATATTCACCTGTCGCCTCGTCTTTTTCATCGACTCTCTTCTGCAATGTTTCAATTGTGGCTGCTGTCACATCTTCTCTCAAAGTTGTATGCATGTCGTCTGAGTAAAGTGACATAATATCATCTTCTAAGCTATCATAATGATAGAAACGAAGCTCTGAGATATAAATTCCTCTTACAGAACCATATCTTCCGACGCCAATTCGAATTTTCTTCGCCTGAATTTTCTTCGGAAGCTTGATCGCATAATAATATCTGTCATTTTCTGCTTTCACTTTACTAATAGATGCATTGGTCTCCATCTCTTTTCCATCTGCATCCCAGTATTTAACATTCACATAGGAATAATTTGTACGATCCATATCTTCTGCTAAAGTGATATAGTTCATCTCATATGCCTGATCAAATTCAACTGTAACACCTTTATTGCCTCCTGGATACGCACCGCCTTCATCCCAATCATCTACATATAAACGTGAACCATGATCATTATCGACAAGTCCAAATCCGCTTTTTCCATTTTTATCATCCAGTGGACTCTCCAACATGTTGCCTCTGCCGATTGTAACATTTTCGATATGAGCACTGACCTGCCCAACTCCATTTGACGTATTAATCAGCTTACGTTCTGGCATTTTTACCGGATTGATATTTGTTGTTGTCGCTGTGCTCTCCAATGACTTTGGACTTTCTCCAAGTTCATTTACACCAACCACATAAGCATAATACTTCGTATTATCTTTCAAACCAGAAACAACATAACTTGTCCCCTGAATATTATCAATTTTTGTATATTCCTCTGTACCGTCTTCTCTATAGAATACTTGATAGCTATCCGTATCCTCCATATCTTTCCAAGAAATCTTGATACTTCTGTAAAGCCCTTCAGCTTTCACATGATCCGGCGCCTTCGGTTTTTCTGTAGCCATTGGAATTCCGACTACACTTTCTGAATATCCACTTCTCCAATTTCCATTTACAGACTGCACTCGTACTTTATATTCTTGCTTATTAACTAATTTTGTATTGTTAAATTGTGCGACTGATAATTTATTTGCTGTTGTTTTATGTACTTCAGAAATTTCTTTACCGCTTACAACAGAAGATACTTCTACCTCATATCCTGTTACATTTTTTTCGGCTTTCCATGAAATTTCAAGCTCTTTATTCAACCCTTTTACTGTTAACTCTGTCGGAATATTCATTTCCGGTGCCGGAATTCTATTTTCCATTCCATTTATAAACTCTACTTTTGAAATATCCGCAAGTTGTGTTCCGGATGTCGCTGTCACCTTAATACTGATTTTTTTAACCGCAACTTGTTCTCCAAGATCCACTTCCAAACTTCCATCTTCATTTATTATAACACTTGCAGCTCTGCTTATCTTTGCTCTTGTCTGATCTTCTCCAAACGGAATCTGGATTTCATCGCCCTGTTCATCTGTAATAATGATGGT
This sequence comes from Lachnospiraceae bacterium, assembly GCA_018365895.1. The sequence goes on from JAGZJD010000088.1 coordinate 5,519, forward strand.
CCCTTGTTCTAAATGCCCCTCTCCATTTGGAGACTGAATTACTAACCCATCCATTTCTACTGACGAATCACTTGCTCCACCCAGTGTAAAGTTCAAAACAACTGGATTTTCTATTGAAATACGCTCTTCGTTTGCCGGCTTAAACGTTACGTTTTCGCCACTTTCTCCCAAAATGCTTTCAATATTGGCATCGCCCACAATCACAGTGTTTTCATCCACCTGTGGTTCTATTGCTTCTTTTGAAATAGTTGTCATAATACTTGATGTCACATTCTCACGTTCATAACTTTGAGAAAACCATTTCAAGTCCGCTTCATCGACTTTTCCATCTCTGTTCAAATCTGTACTACTATTGGCTGAAGCACCCTCTGATTCAATTGCATCAATAATCTGCTCCATATCACTCGCATCAATGATACTATCACCATTCACATCGCCAAATTTCATAGCTCCACTGTGTGCATTCTCTTCATCATGTCTCCCTTCCGAGTATCCGGTCAGTACATAAATCTGATTCTTCGCAAATGCATTGATTTGTATATCCTGGGTATACTCTTCAAACCCATTTGCTGTGATGGAGACAGTGTAGTTCCCACTCTCCAGTTCTTCAAAAGAAACATTGCCGATTCCTTTCGAATCCGAAAATTGAAATGTTTCAGGCTCTCCTACAATGCTGCTACCAGCCTTTTTCAAACTAACTTGAAAGTCTCTGTTATAATCGATCTCTCCAAGTACCGATTCCAACACCACTTCTAATGTCCCGGATACTGATTTTGAATCACTGCTTTGGGAATATTCCTCAACTGCCGTTTGGACAATTTCCTTATTCATCTCTTCTGCCCGCAACACTCCAAGCGGTGTCTGTAAAATTAGGCACGAAATGAGCAAGCCTGCAATTCCTCTTTTCATACATCCTCTCCCCTTTCTTAAAATTGCAAAATTCCACATTATTCTAGCAATATTTTCGTCAAAATGCAATGATTTTTTTCAAAAAATAACCGAATGAGAACGCTCTCAGACGGTTATTTTTCTAATTTCCTACTTTTTTACTATGAATTTATATACTGTTGTCGTATCATATGCCTCACCCGCACGACAGATCGGGCTTACAAAATTCTCATGATTCACTGCATCCGGAAAATACTGAGTCTCAAAACAGACTGCATGGCGTTTTTGATAGATTGCGTCCTCTTTTCCACACTCATCCTCTACAAAATTGGCTGTATACATCTGCACTCCCGGAAGGTCTGTATACACTTCCATCTCAATCCCCGTTTTATCAGAATAAAGTGTTGCAACCTTTCCAACTCCATCACGTGGCTTTAACACCCAGTTATGATCATATCCATTTCCGAAATTCAGTGCCTCATAGTCTTCTTCAATATCTCTTCCAATTGTCTTTGGCACACGAAAATCCATTGGCGTCCCGTCTACGGAAACGATCTCTCCGGTTGGAATCGACGTTGCATCCGCTCTCGTATAAGCATCTGCATCAATCCATACTTCTTGCTCTAATACCGGACCGGAATTATGTCCAGACAGATTAAAATAACTATGATTTGTCATATTGATGATCGTATCTTTCGTCGGCACTCCATGATACTGAATTTTTATTTCATTGTCATCTGTCAACGTATAAGTCACTTCAATGTCCAATGTACCCGGATAATTCTGATCGCCATCCGGACTGTGCAATGCGAATGTAATGCTGTTCTCCGTCTGTTCTTTCACTTTCCACACACGGAAACTATAAAAATCCAACCCGCTGTGAAGATTGTTTTCACCATCATTTTTGTCCAGATTATATTTTCTCCCATTCAACACAAACGACGCACCACCGATGCGATTCGCGCTCCGACCGACCGTAGCTCCAAAAAAAGTAGCTCCTTCTTCATATTGCTCTGCCGTGTCATATCCAAGTACCACATCACAGAGGTTTCCATCCCTGTCCGGGACAAGAACCGCATGAAGCGTTGCCCCCAGATCAGTCACCCCGATCATCATGCCGTTCTTGTTCGTAAATGCCCCCGACCCACGGCTTAGAAGGCCGTTGCTCTATCCAGCTGAGCTACAGACTCATATTTTTAATTGTGTA
>JAGZJD010000089.1 GCA_018365895.1 Lachnospiraceae bacterium
ACAATGACTGTTCTACACTTTAAGCCCTTGTTTTGAGGTAAACATTTAAGGAAAAAAGTCCAAAAATCAATGAATTAGGGCTTGAAATTATAGGAAGGATAACAATTATTTGTATTATTTCGATATTGCTTTGTGCTCTTTCCTCCGTTGCTTTTTCAACGAGTGAAGGCACAGCGGAAAATATTATTTCGTTTGGCAGGCTGAAAATTCAGCTGATCAATAACAGGATGGATGAAAATGGAGAAGAAGTCTCCGTAACGACAGAAGAGGAAAAGTTAAACGGGAATCAGGTATCTCGTATCATAAAAGTAAAAAATATATGTGAACACCCGGTATATGTCAGGGTCAAGATTGAGTTTAGCGGTGAAGATAAACAAGGAAAGTTTCAGGCGGGAGAGTATGTCTCGTTCCAAGATCCGACCGGAGAATGGGTAAAACATGGAGAGTGGTATTACCATAGCAAAGCGCTGGAGCAGGATCAGGTGACGGGCAATCTTTTTGAGGAACTGATATTTGATTTAGATAGATTAAAGACAGACCATGCAGGAAGCAAAATTGAATTTGTAGTTTTCGCACAGGCTGTTCAAAGTGAAAATAACGGAACATCGGCAGAGACAGCGAATGGCTGGCCGAAGGAGGCAGAATAATGAAGAGAGAAAACGAAAGGCAAATTAAGAAAAATTTATCAAAGATCTTGGGTGTGCTGGCACTCTGTCTTATAATGCCTCTCTTATTTTCAATTTCTGCAGAGGCGAAAGAAGCAGAGGAATCTCAGCAGCAAGAGAAAGTGCAGCAAACAGAGAGAATAAACGAAATTAATACATTTGAAGATTTTTTTATTTTTGCAATGGCAAGTCAGACACTGGATTACGAGGGACAAAGGGTGGTTCTAAATACAGATTTGGATCTTACAGATGCTGATATTAAGGCAATGTTAGAAAAATATGGTGTAACGCATCTTACGGTTGGAACGAAGGACAGACCGTTTAAAGGAACGTTTGATGGTCAAAATCATAGAATCAAAGGTCTTGTCTATGAACCGAATATTATAAAGGACCCGAATAGTGGATTGTTTTCTTTTACAGATGGAGCCACTATTCAGAATCTTACTCTGGAAAATGCAGATATAGAAGCAATTTATCAAGGCGGAATTGTGGTTGGTCATGCAAAAAACACACACCTGGAAAATCTGACAGTTTTAAACAGTAAGATCAAGATGTCTCCGGCAAACAATGTAATCTCGCTGATTACAAACCTTGGATTCTGTGGTGGAGGAATCGCAGGAATTATGGAAGACAGCGTAATGTATAACTGTGAGATCAGTGGAACAGAGGTTGTTAATAACAGTACATCGGGAGTCACCGGAGTCGGAGGAGAAGGTCTGTATATGGGCGGTCTGGTCGGCTGGGCAGAAGATTCTACGATCGAATATTCAAGAGTACGTTCTAATTATGTGGGAGAAAGCAATGAATTACAGGAAAGCGTTGTCAGAAATGATTATGATATCGCAGTCGGCGCTCTTGGAGGAAAATCCGTTTATGCCGGAGGAATTGTCGGTGGTGTGAATACAGCTGATGGAGAAACAAGGATTGTAGATTGTTTCTGTACAGCAGACGTATCTTTTTATGCGGCAAACTATGTCGCAGTCGGTTCGGGAATTGCGGGATATGCAGGCGGTATCACAGGTGCACTTAGGGGAAATTCCCACATTGAGCGATGTCATTATGCCGGAAATATTCATTCCAAACAGTACAATGCCATCCTTGTGATTCCGATTATTCAGACAGATGTAAACATCAGTGGTATTGCAAATATTAAAGAGAGTCAGGCAACGGTGACAGATTCCTATTTTAAACGAAGTGAAAGCAGTAGCAGTAAAACGATAAGAGCGGTGGAAGATTGGAACGATACGCCACAGTATTCGGCAAAAGATGATAAAACATATGAAGATCGTGAGTTCTGGAAAGATCATGACTATGATTTTGAAGGAACAAAAATCAGAGGAGAAGCTACAGAGCACATCAATAAATGGGTAATGGATTATGATTTGGGAATTCCGGTTCACGGAAGCCATATGTCTGTGACATTTGACTTCCCGGGAGCAGGGGTGGTATCCGTTGATCCGACTGCGCTTGTCAATGAAAAGGTATCAACGGATGACGCATACCATTTTGCAGTCCAGGGCATCCACCCTCGCGGGGATGTCAATGCAACGCTGGAAGTAAATCCGGTGGACAGCAATCCGGAAGATAAGATTACCGAATACGAGTTTGCCGGATGGTTTAAGCAGAAAGACGTAGGAAAAGATTCTGTATCGGATATGTCTGAACTGGAAGCAATCACACATGCAGAAGGAGCAGAACCGGTCAGTCAGGAACAAAGGTACACATTTAAATTTGGAAATAACGAGACAGATAAGGATTTGTATATTGCCTGTCTGAAAGCCCGGATTGCATTCCATGAACTTGACGGAATGGAGATGACAAGCGATACGAAATACTATACTTATCGGGAAAACCTGGCAGATGTTGTGCCGACGGTTACGCCGGATGGAGCCGTATTCTATGGATGGACAACGGAGCCAAATCCGAACGAATCAGGCGGTGGCTATTCCGCGATTACTTCCGGAAAATTGGAAGAACTTTTGAATAAGGGCGCAATTTACCATGCAGGAGATCCGGTTGAGAAAACCATGGAGTTGTATCCAATCTTTACAAGTTATATCACAAATATCAAAACAGTGTTTGAAGGACATGAACAGGATGAAAGTGAGCTTGTATCCGAGCGGCAAGGTGTTGGTCACACGTCTATTGGAAGCGATGACACTGGTGTATTCATTCAGGTGACAGGAGCAGAAGCAGATGGCGCATTTCCGGCAGGATATCGTTTCCTTGGATGGTATCAGCAGATCGGAGTTGATGAGCAGGGACAGCCAATCGAGGCGCGAGTCAGCAATGAGCAGACATACTATGTGCCGGATGTGTCGAAAGAAGTAACCTATACGGCGCGGTTTGAGTATTGTATAGATTATTATGTGAATACAAAAGACAATGATAAAGTGGATGGTGAATACCAATATTGGAACTTTTATTCTGAGTGGGTGAGGTATCAGTCTGCGTTTGATGGAACTTATGCAATGGAAATTGCACCAAAAGATTATGAGCATAATCTTTCGCATTGGTCTTTGAACAATAATGGCGGAGATTCCTGTGAAGGCGGAGATGAGATTTCGGGAGAAGACCTGATTATCAAGACGCCAATTTCTGCATATGGGCATTGGGAGGGCACTGGAACTTTTCAGTTGTCGATGCGTAGTGATTTTCCAAATGCGGCACAGTTATCCATGTCCGGAAATGCGTACCTCTTTAATGATTTTACTGTTCGAGCTCAAGTAAAAGATGGATATCAGTTTGTATTTTGGGCAGAAGAAGACCAAACGACGACGTTGTGGATGAATACAGAAAATCCGGTTACGTTTAGGAAACCACATTCGTCTCTTTCACAATATAGAATAGAAGCGCATCTTGCAGCGCAGCTCAATTTCCATTATAAAACAGGTCAAGAAGTAAAAACTGTTTTACGAAGATATCAAGATCTGGTATTCCAAGAAGAGAATGTATTTGAGGATTATCGCTATCCATTCTCCACAGGAACGACGATTCAGGATGAGAGGGCAAAATTGGAACGCGGAGGATCCCCAACAGAAGGAGACATGGCAATCGAATCTGGTGAAGCAGGTGTTACATATGAATTCCTCGGATGGATCCAGGCAAAAGAGGTTAATTCACAGGAAAACGGAGGTATTGTAAAAGGCGGTGCAGAGTGGAATTATATCTACGATGTAGAAAATGACCCGTATTGTACTTCTGATGCAGACAAGGCATTGCCATATCTTCTTAAGGATGATGCAGTTGTTACGGAGACAATGGAACTTTATCCGGTATATGTAAAATATGACATCAAGACGACAACGAATATTCATCAGATGGCAGAACTTCCAAACGGAGTTCAGTATCCAAATGTACCGTCATATGAGTTGGTAATGGATGAAAATACAGGAAAAGGAACTGCAACAATAACATTGACCGCAGAGACAAATGTTACTCCGGTAAGAGAAGGCGAAGATGCGAAATATGAACTTGTCGGATTCAAGTGTACCTTATCAGACGGAAAGGTTACAGATCTGTGGGGAACAGGTACTCCAAATGGAAATAGCTACACCTTCCAGATGACCGTAGAAGCGGGAAAATCGTATACATTTATGTCTATTTATAATCCGGCTTTCGTTGTATATCATATGGATGGTCAGGGCCTGGAAGACAGTACGCATCTGGAGACAAGAAATGTAGGACAGCCGTTAGGACTGATGCCGGAAATAAATTACGACAGAATGCCAGAAGAACTTAAGAATGCATATATGATTGGCTGGACGGAAGAGAAGCCGAATGGATGGTATCACTACTATGCTTCAAAAGAAGCATATGATCAGACGCCGCTTCCACTTGTAAACGAGAAAACGACTGTCGAGCATTCCATGGATCTATGGCCGGTATTTGTTCAGGTTTCTGCAGAGGTAAACAGTAATATTGACCAGACTATTCAGGAGAACGGTGGAGATCCGGCAACCGTGCGTTATGTACAAAATGATCACAATGTATTTTCTCTTGTAGCAAAAGAGTATGCAGGCTATGCGTTTAAAGGATGGTACACGGGATATGTATCTGATGAAGATCCTGGAACATTACTGACGGAAGAGAGTACATATCTGATTCCGGAGTCTGAACTGTTTGCAAATGGAAAATACACAGCAGTATATGCACAGTCGATCGATATCAATTATTATGATTTTAACGGAAATATTATCTACACAGCAAAGACGACAGCCGATGAGAATCGGACATTTGTGAGCAAAGATCCTGAGGATCCAAAGAAAGAAGTTCCGATCGATACAGAAGCATTTGTACAGATTGAAGAAAAGATAAAAGAGATACAGGAAGCAAGTGGCACGAACCTGAAATTCGTTGAGTGGCGCTGGTGGAACGAGGCGGAACAAAAATATGTGAGCTGGGAAGAGTTTAAAGACACAGAGGTTACGCAGTCTATGAATTTATATCCGGTGGCATATGCAATTACGTTTTTAGACTCAGAAGAGAGTGTGTATGACGGTATGGTCTATTCTGTGAGTGAAGGTGAAGATGGAACAAGAGAGCTGAATACACTATTTACCAAAAAATATACACAGCCTGAAATCAAGATTGCAGTGGAAGAAGTTGCAGGTCAGCATGACACGCCAGATATAATGAAGAAGGGCATCCAGGGTATTCGAACCAATGTATACATGTCAGGTGAGCCGGATAAAGAGGGCAATCCAACGTATGTAAGCGCCAGTGAGGGAAGCGTTCCGACAGATGAGAATGGTATGGCAGTACATAAGCTGTATGGACGTCTGGTTGTTCGCAAGTCTTATATTGGATTGAAAACAGACGGAATGGTACTTGTAAATGTTCAGAAGCTGGATGACTCCGGAAATCCGGATGGAGCTTTATTTAGTGTGCCGCTTGCAGTGAAAGACGGAGAAGGCAGGACAGAAGTGAAACTGCCGCTTGGAAACTATCGAGTTTCAGAAGACATGACCTGGGCATGGCGAGATCAGGCAGACAGTGTGATGCTGAATGGTCAGGCACAGACAGGTTTTGATCAGAGTGGAACGACAGATGTGACGATTGATATCTTGCAGTCTGAAATCATTGTATATGGTAATGCAAGACAGAATGAAAAATGGTTCTCTGATTTCTGTGAAATGAAAAATGTATTCGGCAGTGAAGTACAGGCAGGAGGAAATTGATCATGGCAGATAGAAAAAGACAAAAAAAGAAAAACAGACTCCGGCTTCAGGAACGAGTCGGAGTGGCCGTTCTCAGTATCGTTCTGATTGCTTGTATTTTCGTTGTGGGTGCAGTTGCATACTTACAGCGCGAAGCAAAACTTGTGAACACATTTGAAACAGGAATTGTGGAAACGGAAGTGCAGGAGAATTTTGATGGGGCTGTAAAGAGTAATGTATTCTTGAAAAATACAGGAACAGTTGACGAATATCTCCGGGCAAAGATTCTGATTTACTATGAAGACAACGAAGGAAATATTGTTGGAGAAGTTCCGGCAGAAGGAATGGACTATCAGATAGACTGGGGAGACAGCGCACAATGGCTGAAAAGCAGCAATGGATATTATTATTACGCAGCTCCGGTAAAGAGTGGTGATGCAACAGATGTGCTGATTCAAGAATGTCGGGAAACAGAAAAAGAGAATCGTCATCTTGTTGTTGACATTCTTGCGGAGGCCATTCAGGCAGAACCGACTACTGCGGTGGAAGATGCGTGGGAAAGTCAGGTTTCGGTGAAAGCAGACGGAACGCTTGAGCTGAAACAGCAGAATTAAGCGGGCAGAAAGAGAGGAAGATAAAGATGAGGAAAAAGAGACGGAACAAGATTGGAATCTTCCAAAAGACCGTATTCCCAAAGAAAAAAGTGGCTGTGAGTGTTATGCTGTTTGCAGTGCTGATGCAGCTGGTCATGCAGCCGATGTCTGTACATGCTTCCATACAGTCCGCTTCTGGCAAAAATGCAGTTCCTGAAGTGAGTTATCATGGAAAAGAGCAAAGCATTACTTTTAAAAACACCGATGGAACCGATCTGTTTCAGGGGTTCAAAAATCTGATGCCGGGCGATGTGCGTGAACAGGAGATGATCCTGAAAGCCAAAAATATTACGCATGAAACAAGTTTCTATTTGAGAGCAGAGTGTGACGATGAGACGCGGGAGATTTTAAAAGATGTGAGAATGGATCTCTATGCGAATGACCGGCTTGTCGTTGAAAATGGACTGATCCTGGAAAATGTGAAGCTGGGAACCGTTTCCGATAAGACGTCAATCCAACTGAAAGCAGTGCTGAAAGTCCCGACGTCACTGGGAAATGAAGTGGCAGGCAGAGAGTTTCCTGTGAAATGGTATTTTAGCGCACAGCAGGATGGGGACGAAATCGTAAGTGTCAGTCCCTCTGATCCGGATGCAGGTCAAAATAATGGGATTATCCAGACCGGTGATGAATCCGGGCAAGGGCTGACGCTGCTTTTGATCGTGGCAGGAGTATCCCTTCTTATTATTATAGTGATCGTGATCTGTAAAATTTTCAGGAAAAAATAGAAATGATATTGACATTTCAGGCAATACGGTGTAAAGTCCTATTGTTACAAATGAATGATGCAAACTTTCTCTTATTCAGAGCAGTGGAGGTACAAAGGACCTGTGAAGCTGCGGCAACCCCGTCAAGGAAGGTGCCAACCTGAGCGAGCAATCGAACAAT
>JAGZJD010000090.1 GCA_018365895.1 Lachnospiraceae bacterium
GTTCTGGCCAGATGGATGCAACATGAATCTTACAAGAAACCATATTATAAGCTACAAGCATGATATACGGGAGATATGCGAAGCGAATAATATGCCACTCCCAGAGGGATATTACTTGCCGACTCCGCCGGAAGTTGATAACAACTACATGGCGAGCCTAAAGCGGGAAGATAGAGTTAACAGGATGCGCCGGCAGGGCGTGAAGTTTGCAAAGAAAAAGACAGAATATGACTTAGAACAATTGAGTTTGTTTTAACGGAGGAATGACTAATGGCGAAAACAGAAGAAACATGGATGGATGGGATCACTACAGAAATGATGGAGCATATATGCGACAACCTGTGCAGGTATCCAGATCAGCTAAGTGAAATGGAACTGGAAGATAAATGTGCAGAATGCAAGATGGGACGGTTTGTGTGCGATATTTTGAACCAGTACAACAAGATTAATGATTTTGCAAATAGCCAGTGTGCGAAGTTGATGTGTGAGATGCATGAGCTGAAAGAACGAGATACGGCAAAGAAGCCGAATATAATGGACTACATACTTGGTGACATTAACTTTAAATGCCCTACGTGCAAAAGTGAATATATTTGCGAAAAAGGTTATGAACATTTTTATTGCCCGAATTGCGGTCAGAAAATTGAATGGAGTGAGTAACATGGAAGAATTAAAGAAATGCCCGTTTTGTGGTGGAGAAGCAAGTCTTATTAAAACAATTTGTTTGGATAATAATTACGAAGGATATTTTGTGCATCATGAATGTGAGATGACAATAGCACCTATTGAGACAAGTAATTTTACCACTGAAAAACTGGCAATCAAAGCATGGAACAGGAGAGTGAAAGAATGATTTTATTTTGCCCTGATTTAACGGGAAAAGAAGAGATAAAAGCAATGCTTATTGGCAACGGCGATTTTGTTAGACCGGTATTAAATCCGTGTATTAAAGAGCGATGCGTAGCATACAAGGATGGAAAGTGCATGAAATACGATAATGAAGTGGAGGTAAAAGATGAATAGAGAAATCCTTTTTAAAGCAAAGAGAAAAGATAATGGTAAATGGGTGGAAGGATATTATATTTATCACATAAAACGAACAATATGTCCATTAGGAGATAGTGTTAAACCAGAAGATGAACAGCATGTTATTATGCAAGACGGTTTCTCAGATTGGAATATGCCGAGGGATACAGTAGTGTACGAAATCGACCCAGATACCCTTTGCCAATACACAGGACTTACCGACAAGAATGGTAAGAAGATCTGGGAGAATGATATTCTTAGATATAGCTATGACTATGATGGAAGTCCGTTTTTAAAAGATGGCGAAGAGATAAAATATCGTGCAGGTGCTGTGTTTTGGAGCGAATGGAGGGGATCATGGGCAGTATGTGGACGAGGAAATAAAAAATGCACCAATAACGATGTTTTTAAATATAATCGGAATCCAAATAGAACGGAAGTTATCGGAAACATTTTTGACAATCCAGAGCTGTTGGAGGTGGAGTAATGAACGCATTAGAGAAAATCGTAGAAGAAATCGAATCCATGAAAAATGATGCCTATGAAACACTGAAAGAAGAAAGAAAACGACATGGCGCAAGCGAAACAGCAGAGAGCTTAGAGAGCTATCTTTATGGCTTGACCTGTGCAGTAGATATTGTGGAGAAGTACGTGGGTAAGGAGAATGTGGAATGAACGTATTAGAGAAGATTTTGGAAGAGATAAGTGAAGTTGAAAAAGAGTATGTAAGTGGACATAAGGTGTTGTATGCGTTAGGTGCTACAGGCATGGCAACCGAAATTAGTGGTATTATCCGTTCGCACATGGACGAAGAGAAAGATGATGGTTGGATTTCAGTAAAGAAGAGGTTACCAGAAGGAAAAGAGGTAATTGCGCAGAACAAAGATGGTGAAATGTTGATTGGCTATGTGTATTACTCAGAGGAAATGGAGTGGTATGAATGCGTATCTGAAAGTATGTATTTAACCAACGTAATTGCATGGCAGCCACTACCAGAACCATACAAGGAGGGATAACATGGACATTATAATCACAATCGCATTCCTAGCCCTGTACTATATCCTGGGGCTTGGAACAGTGATTACTTTAAAGAGAGGATTGGAAGAGGATGTAGAGCTAGAAGGTGCGGATTACCTGATGGCTGCGGGATTCCCGATACTGTTATTTGTGGTGTTTTTGGATTGGATAGTGCGAAAGATAGTGAGGTAGAAAATATGAGAAAATTTAACTGGGACGAATTTAAAAATAAAGAGAATAAGATTGTGGTGCACTGTAAGACCAAGGTAGAAGCGAAAGACTTCTGCAAGCAGATGCACAAACATAGGATGAAGTGGTGTAACGGAGAAAGTTATTTGAAAAATACAAATTACGATATGTACAACGAAAGAACATGTTATTACGGTGATGGAGAATATTCATCTCGTGATTTTGCAGAAAAGTACAATTATAAAATCTTAGAATGGAGCGATTATACGAACAAAGAATTTACCAAGGCGGATCTGAAAGATGGGATGGTAGTGAAACATCGAAATGGTGACAAGAAAATGGTGATAAGCGAAGCATTAATCGGAGAAGATGGATATTCGGATCGAAACTGCTTTCGAGAAGATTTGACAGACAGATATTTTAAAGATCTCGATATTGTTGGTGTCTATGCAATCAAAGAATATAGCAACTTTGCAGATATGCTTTCGGACTATAACTTAGAACTCATCTGGGAACGCACCGAATTGAAGAAAATGACCGTGGAGGAAATGCGGAAGAAGTTGGAAGAGTTGACCGGGGAGCAGATTGAGGTGACGGCATGACCAGAGAAACCATGAAGCGCAGAAGGGAGAAGAGAAAATGCTAATTGAAGATAAAGTGCAGATAGAAGCAGTGAAGACAAGATCGTATATGATGGGCGAGATAGACGGAAAAGTGATGATTACGCAAGGTAGATATATTGTATTTGTGAAGAAAGAAGATTTCTTGCTCGACATAGATAAGCAGAAGAAATTGCCAGAAGATGGGGTGAAACATTTTTCCACAGAAAATATTCAGAGCCAAATGAGGGCGGCCAAGTTGTCAAACAGAATGCTTACAACTGGCAAAAGCATTTTGAGAGCAATAAGAGACGAGGAAACTGGAGAGTATGCTTGGTTTGACAATAAATATTTAAAAATGTTCGACGGATGTACGCCAAATCTTATTAAATACCCCGGAAACTCTGAATATTACGATGCCGTGTTTACACGCTACGGAGAAATAATAGGCATCATACTTCCTGTGAGGGTGAGTGAATGGTGATAATAAGCTAGATGCAGAAAGGAGACAGCGGACATCATGAAGAAAATAGAAGCATACACTATGGCAACGAAAAAGCCCTGTGAGACAGCTTTAAAGCAACAGGGGCATAAAGCCTTTAAGTGCGACTTTAAAAGCGCACAGAGGCCGAATAAGGACGTTGTAGAGTACATGGCAGAGAAATACAACATAAAAGAGCGAATCCCGGGAGGTGATAGAGTTGGACAAGAAAACACTGAAAAAGTATAAGCCAAACAAAGATAGACTTATCCGGATTGAGGAGCAAATACAGGAATTATGTGAACGGGAGTCAACCGTGGTCATGGGAAAAGTAACTGGATCAAGTGCAGATTTTCCATATACGGAAGTACGAACATCTGTACAAATGTATGATCCTTACGAGGAAGAGAATATAAGCCGTCAGATCAGAAGAAAAGAAGCGGACAGGCTGCAGATCATGAAAGAGCAAAGAGAAGTCGAAGACTACATAAATGGGATTGATGATCCGGAGATTAAGGAGATATTCGAGTTATCGTTTCTCGAGGGTAAGAAGCAAATAGAAGTTGCAGAAATTGTTGGATATAGCAGAGGGAGAATTTCGCAAAAAATAGGCGAACAACTGAAAGATTAACACAATTAACATTATACTTATGCTATAATTATTCTAGAACGATTATATATTGTTTTAAATTCCCTAAACAGAACACCGCTGGACTTTACCCTTTCTCGTCTGGCGGTGTTTTTATGCGGAGTATAGCATCAGTGGTAGATGCGCAGGGTCGCGCCCTGTGCCCTTGGTTCGATTCCAAGTGCTCCGCCTCAGATGTAAAGTGTTGACTGCTGGACGGTCCTTAAATGATTAAGCGCGCGATCGGCTTTGCATCTGATTGGTACAAAAACGCAGATATCCGCAGATCTGCAAAGCAAACAAATATAGATTCAGCAATCTATATTTAGTGTAATCAGCGTACCCGAGTGCGGATAGGGTAAAGGATGTCAATAAAAGGCATCCTACGGGTGTATAGCTCAGTTGGTAGAGCGATCGGCTGTTAACCGATGTGTCGCAGGTTCGAATCCTGCTATACCAGTTGTGGACTACTGCAAAGTTTCCTCCTTTTTTTCTTATAAATTTTGATTGTGTATTTGGTTATTTTGGTTTTTGTTGGCGTTATTAATTCTTTCAGCAGTAGTCCTAAATTCTTAGCATCCAGAGATAGGTGCTTTTATTATGTTTTAAAGGTGGTGAGTCCTATGACAGAAAAACAGAAAATATTTGCAGATGAATACCTGATTGATTTAAATGCCACACGGGCTTACCGCGTTGCATATCCAAGCGTAAAGAAAGAAGAGTCAGCAGCAGTAAATGGAAGTAAGTTGCTAAGAAATGCTAAGGTTGCAGAATATATTACCGAAAGAATGGAAGAGCGGCAGAAGCGGACGGAGATCACGCAGGATCGAGTTTTAAATGAACTGGCTGCCATTGCTTTTTCCAAGGCTTCAGACTACGCGAAAGTAGTTGAGAAACAGGCTACAGCAGAAGTAGATGGAAATATTATTCCGCTCGTAGGAGAAGACGGAGAACCGATTCTGTATCGGACCGTAGAATTGGAGCTTACAGATAACCTTACTGAGGAACAGCAGCGAGCCCTCGGAACGATTAAAAAGGGGCGCGATGGATTGGAACAGAAGCCCTGCGACAAGGTAAAGGCGCTCGAGCTTCTCGGCAGGCATTTAGGTATGTGGAATGACAAGCTGGATGTAGCAGGAGATATGGACATGAAGATTGTAGTAGACTATGGTGATGAAGATGAAGGAAGTTAATGTTGGATTTAACAGAAATTTTAAAGAATTCAATGAGTGTAAGAAACGATATCGACTGGCAAAAGGCTCTGCTGGATCCGGAAAGTCGGTAAACATTGCACAGAATTTTATCATCAAACTTGGCGATCCAAAGTATAAAGGTGCAAATCTCTTGTGCGTCCGGAAAGTAGACACAACAAACAAGGATAGCACCTATGCAGAATTGAAGAGTGCAATATATAAAATATACGGGGATAAAGCAGGATTATTCTGGCAGATCAGAAGTAATCCAATGGAGCTGATCTCGAAAGTGACAGGAAATAAAGTGATTTTCCGAGGAATGAAAGATGATGGACAGCGAGAAAAAGTAAAGTCTATCACATTTGATGTCGGAAAATTAACATGGATATGGATTGAAGAAGCAACGGAGCTATATGAAGCGGATGTCGATATTCTCGATGACCGACTCAGAGGTGACTTGTCATTCAATCCATTTTTGTATTATCAGATCACATTCAGCTTTAATCCAGTGTCAGCAACGCACTGGCTGAAGGCAAAGTATTTTGACATTAAGAGTGATGATGTATACACACACCAGTCTACATACCTGCAGAACCGGTTCATAGACGAAGCGTATCACCGGCGCATGATGATGCGTAAAGAACGGGATCCTGACGGGTATCGGATTTACGGACTTGGTGAATGGGGAGAAACTGGCGGTCTGATTCTTACAAATTATGTGGTTGAGGAATTCGATACATCCCCAGAAAGATTCGATTACATGGTAAATTCACAGGATTTTGGATTCAACCATGCGAACTGTATCGGGGAGGTTGGATTCAAGGATGGAGATGTCTACTTATGCCGGGAATTGTATGTATTTGAAAAAGATACATCAGAGATCATACAGATGGCCGAGGGAAAATTCCAGAAGCGAATTACAATGTATTGTGATTCTGCGGAGCCGGACAGGATTAAGATGTGGCAGAAAGCAGGATACAGAGCGTGTCCGGTCAAGAAAGAGCCAAACAGTGTAAAAGCGCAGATTGATTATCTGAAGCAGCACACGATCCACATTCATCCGTCCTGTACAAACACAATTAAGGAGATCCAGCAGTGGAAATGGAAAAAAGATGAGAAAACGAATACTTTCACGGATGAGCCAGTGAATTTCTTTGATGACGCAATGGCAATGCTCAGATATTCTATTGAGCAGGAGAGAAAAGGCAAGGTGAAGTTAAAGACCTTTAGAGGAGGAATATAAAATGAATGGGAAAAGACCATATAAGTTGCCGGAACCGCTTTTATGTTCCGCTGATAAAGAAATCAATATGACATTGATAGACGAATACATCAGAAAGCATGAAGAGCGAATACCAAGGTACAGATACCTTGAGAATCTATACAAAGGATTTCACGATGTATTCCGTCTTCCAGAAAAGGAGTCATGGAAGCCTGATAACCGGCTGGCAGTGAATTTCCCAAGGTATATCACAGAGACATTTTTGGGATATGCTTATGGGGTTCCGATTAAAAAATCACATCCGGACGAAAAAATAAAAGATGCGATCCTTGAATTTGACCGGGATAATGATATCTCTGACCAGGAATATGAGTTGGCGAAGAAGTGCTGTATCTACGGACATGCATTCGAGTATTTTTACCAGGACGAAGAAGCAAAGACAAAGACAGTAGTCTGCAATCCAAAAGAACTGTTTGTTGTCTACGATGATACCGTAAAGAGCCGCGCTCTATTTGCAGTGAGATATGGAAAAAAGGACGATAATGTCACAAGGTATGGTGAGATACTTACAAGGACAGAGATCATCCCATTTGACGGAGAAAAGATGCAGGAGGGAATGCCGAACCCATATGGTCGCATCAACTGTGTTGAATATGTACTGAACGATGAGAGAATCGGTCTGTATGAAGAAGTGGCCGGTATGGTAGAAACATACAACCGAGTGATTGGAGAAAAGGCGAACGATATAGATTCTTTCGCAGAAGCATATCTTGCAGTGCTGGGCGCCGAACTGGACGAGGAAGGCGTTTATAAAATTCGAGACAACCGGATTATAAACCTTTATGGTACAGATAACGCAAAAGATATTATCGTGCAGTTTCTTGGCAAACCTACGGCAGACGGAACACAGGAAAATCTTTTGAATCGGCTTGAGGATTTGATTTATCAGACAAGCATGGTGGCCAATATCT
>JAGZJD010000091.1 GCA_018365895.1 Lachnospiraceae bacterium
TTTTCGCTCGCTATCACGATTAATTGTTATGGCAGAAAATCTTGTCCACGCCCACCCCTTCGGCAGCTCAAATGGTATCTCCTCCTCAATACATTTCACGCTACCATCGGCAAACTTCTCATAATGCAAATTATCTTCACCAACAAAGATGACGGAATCATTCTTAATATCTTTCTTTTTTAACTTTCCTTCCCTAAACATCTGCTGTTTTTGCTCATGGATTCTTTCAAGCAAAACTGATGCCGGTTCATCGTTTGGATCCTGTGGCACAAGTTTTCCGCGAATAGCAAGATCCAGAATTTTTTGCCTTAATGCCTTGGTATCCATTATTCTTCCACCTCTCCTATTAACTGTTCCAATTCCGCAACTGCTTTTGCAATATTACTTGATTTTTCTTTAATCATATCTAGCAATTCCGCTAATGTATGATCATCAACGTCTGACTCCGCTTTCATCCACGTAATATCCAAGCTTGTCTTATCCCGAGCCAAAATATCTTCAATCGTAAATTTACGCCATCTTCCATTGGAATTTTCTTCGCTATATGTTTCTTTACGCTTGCTCAAATCACCATCAGCATAACATTTCACAAAATCATCAAAATGCTCTACTTTTAATGGATTCGTCTTACCAAAAGACGGCATATCATTCCTCAAATCATAAATCCAAACTTCTTTTGTATTATGCTTATCCGTTTTTCCACGAGTAAAAAACAGTACATTGGTTTTAACACCCTGAGCATAGAAAATACCTGTCGGAAGACGCAGGATTGTATGCAGATTACATTTATCCATTAAGTCAAGGCGGATTCGTTCTCCATCACCATCAGCAAAGAGAACATTATCCGGGAGAACCACTGCTGCACGAGCTTTACCATTTGTTTTCAAACTACGATAAATATGCTGAAGGAAGTTCAGTTGCTTATTGCTTGTAGGGAAGGTAAAGTCATCACGTGTTGCACGTTCACCGCCCTTTTTCGTACCAAATGGCGGATTTGTAAGTACAACATCATAATCCTTCATATTCATACCCGCACTGGATAACGTATCTCCCAGAAGAATTTTTCCTTCAATATCATGCAACATTGCATTCATCAACGCCAATCGATGTGTATCATGCACCAATTCGCAACCGGTAAAAGCTTCTTCTCTTTCGAATTTAGTTGTATCTGCATCCAAATCAAAAAAATCATCCGTTTGTGAACGTACATACTGGCTGGCAGAAATCATAAAACCAAAAGTTCCACAGGCAGGGTCATTACAGCGTTCCCCCGGTTGTGGTTTCACTAATTTTGTCATTACATCAATCAATACACGAGGGGTAAAATACTGACCTGCGCCGGATTTTTTCTCATTCGCATTTTTCTCCAAGAGTCCTTCATAAAGATTTCCAAGTCCTTCTTCTCTGGCAGAGAACCAGTCCAATCCATCAATAGTCGTAATGATTTTTTCAAGGTTCTTCGGCTCGTCAATATTTGTTGCTGCCCCCTGATAAATTTCACGTACACGCCCGGTACATTCTTCCCCCAAATGTGCAAGTAATTCCTTATAAAATTTTTTTAATTCTATGCCGCTTTTAGCTGTAAGCTTATCCCACCGATATGCTTCCGGTATCTGTACTTCTGCCCCTGTTTCCTTCGCCATTTTCAAAAATAAAATATATGTCAATTCGGTTACATACTGATGATATGTAATCCCATCATCTCTGAGTACATTACAGAGATTCCAAAGTTTTGAAACTATTTCTTGTGTTGTCATTATGCAATTCTACCTCCGTCATCATAAAGATATTCGTTCAATTCAAGTACAATTTTTTCTAATTGGTTTTGGAAAATCTTATTGATTTTTGCAAATCCACCATTGCTTTTGAAGCGGCTATCCTCATCAAATACCTGAACATTCAATACAGATTCTTCCATCAAATATTTTTCCATACGTCCAATCCAGCTCATTTCCTGTTTTGAAAAATTATGAACCTTTTTCAGTTTATCTACTGCTCTGCGGATTCTTGCCTCATGGCTAATTAGTGCAGAACCAATGGCATACCTGCGAATAAGACTAATAATATCAGCAGCGATTTCTTCATTGGTCAACTCTGATATTGCGGTATTCAACTGTTGTGTCGTAAATCCTTCTCTATCTAGAGTTAAACGCAATGCTTTTAATGTATCTCTTGTCAAATCTTTTGGTCTTGTACAAACAATATTTAATGCCGCGATTTCATTCATATGCGTATTTACATATTCCGAAAATGTGTCCAAATAATCTTCTGGCTTATCAGAACTTCCATATCCCCTCGTGTGTCCGATTAACACATCTTTTTCCTCAGAAATAACAACTGCTCTGTTTCCATTCGCCTTTGTCTCTTGAATATATTCAAACATTTTCCGATATGTAAGCAAATACTTTTTAGCCTCGGTAGGTTTTTTCTTTTCAATCTCGACAATAAATTGTGTAGGATCCATACCTCCTGTCATGCTAATGAACTGTTCCATAGTTCGTTCATCCATCTGTCGTTTTTTACGTTGTAATTTTGCAATAATCTGATTAATTTGAGCTTGCACCACTTCTTCTGTTTCAACTGTTTCCAAACCATCCAGAAGCTGTGTAAAGCTTGTTGTGGGATTCACTACAACCGGTTTCATAGTGTTTACTGATTCCAAAGAATCATAAACTCCCACCGGATCATAAATTTCGAAGTGTGTTTTATGAATCTTCGGACATAATCTGGTTGCTCGCCCCAGCATCTGTTCAAAAAGAATACGAGATTTTACTCTTCGCATAAACACTAACGTAGTAATTTCTGGTACATCGATACCTGTTGTAAGCAAATCAACTGTAACTGCAATACTTGGAAAACGCTCATTTTTAAAAAGTTTAATTGCTTCTGTTACTTTTTTCGGATTTCCTCCACCGACGCTTCCAGTTATTTTTTTAATAGCCTCGTTATCAACACCTGTCTCTGAATAAATCTCTTTCAAAATTGATACAATCATGTCTGCATGCGAATCATCTACTGCATATATAAGTGTCTTCCCCTGCTCTTCTGGATTTTCAGGATCTATATCTCTTGCAATCTCAGACAATACCGTTCTATTAAAGTTCTCTGAAATAACTTGTCTATTAAAATTTTCAATATCAAAATCTAGTTCATCTTCTAACAGTTCACTATTTGTGATTTCTCTGGTAACAGGATCGTAGAGTGTTACTGTATCCCCTGATTTATAATGAATGCCTTCTGTACTAAGTTTTGTTTCCAAATGATGCGGTGCATCATGATCCACGAGATATCCTTCTATTACAGCTTCTCGATATGTGTATTTAAATACGGGTTGACCGAAAATCTCAGTAGTCTGTAACGCCGGAGTCGCAGTCAGTGCAATTTTTACTGCATCAAAATATTCAACAACACTTCGATATTTACTTTGATATTCTCTCTGATCTCGATATAAAACTTCTGTATCCTCCATTTCTTTGTCGAGAATATATCCACGGTGCGCCTCGTCTATAATAATCAAATCAAAGTCTGTTACAGCCGGCATAACAACTCCTTCATTATAAAGAATGCGTTTTACCATACTTTGAACAGTCGCAACTTGGATACGAGTTTCCTTATCGACCGTCTTCTCATCTAAGCCCTTAATGTTATAAATTTCGTTTAAGGTCATCAATTCCTCAAGTTTTACCTCTTTAAACACATCCGAAGCCTGTTCTCCTAAAGAAGTTCTATCCACAAGGAACAAGATCCGTTTAAAACGATTTGTTTTCAAAAAACGGTAAATCATACCGAGAACAGTACGAGTTTTTCCCGTTCCGGTCGCCATTGCGAGCAGAATTTCTCTTTGCCCCTCAATTACCGCTTGCTCCACTGCTTTAATTGCTTTTACCTGATATTCTCGTAAACTCAAACCATCTTTATCCGTCAACAAGTCATATGGCATCGACTGTAATGCAGTATTTCCTCCCTGAATATCCTTTTCCAATTGCTCCATGATACCATCCGGACTAATCCATCCATGTAAAGCCTTCGGCACATTAGAAACCTCTCTCAAATCCAAAAACCAAATGCCAGATTTTGTTTTAAGTTGTTCAAGGTATGGGCGCCCGTTTGTTGCAAAGGTAAATGGAACTTTATATTCTCCCCAAGTACCTAATTGATACACCGCATCTTCCTCACGGATATTTCTCGGATAATCTTTTCCCTGATAGTCAATTACAGACGGAATATCTTTATGCTCTGCTTTTGCTTCGATAATGCCAACAAGTTTTGTTCCTACGAACAACGCGTAATCCGCATATCCTTTCTTACTCACCTTAGAATCTGTTGGCCATTCAGCAATCGCCATATTATGCCCCTTCATTGGTCTGGTACCTTTTGAATATCGAATTTCCTGTGTATTTGCTTCCCAACCAACTTGACGTAACTGCTCGTCAATCATATACCGAGTTTCAGTTTCTGATTTCTGGCGCTGACTTGCCATTTTGCCCGCTTGTTTCTGTCGTTCCTTCTTATCTACCTTTTCAGCCTGCTCTGCGCAAGCAATGGCAGCTTTAGTAAGCGCCTCTTCCTGTTCTTCTTCCTTCGCTTTATCCCAAACAACAATTTTCTTGTTCTTCCCTTCGTCTTTTACAGGCATAACAAAATCCTGATGCTGATAATTCCAATCACCATAAGTCTGCATAAACCATTCTGATAAACTATGTGTCATCTGCAAAAAGATTGGACAATCTGACTCTTTTCCATAATTTTCATGAACTGCCTTATTTCTCACTTTACGAAGTGCATGTAAAATATCAATCAAATCTTTTGTAAGAAGTCCCTCAGAAGATAACACATTAATACGATTCACTGCTGAATTGTCATAAGGTAGAGGAATCTTATCATATGTAAACATGAGATTAACGATTGTTTCTCCAATCATACCTAATTTCATCAAACACGAATTCGGATCGGTATAACAATACTGTTCTGCTAAATTACCAAATCTAGCAAGAATCGGAAACTCAGATTCCAAAAATTTAAAATTAGAAGCCATTTATCGCATCCTCCTTCCATTTCTCTTATGTTCTGATAATAAAAAATTATCGGAACATATATTGTAAAAAAATTAAAATTCCTTTTTCTAGACGAACCAACAAGAATTTCTTGTAAGCTACTTCTGCTTATAAAAACTTCATGTTTCAAACTACTTTCTGTACTCTATTCTAACCGATTTCCAACCATAATACAATAAAAGCACCGATCCTTATATCTCCTCTTTAATCCCCATTACAATCTCCAACAGCTCCGCTGCCACTTGATGATTTTTAATCCGCATCAAATTATCCCAAGCATCTTCTTTCCCAAGCAGATTCATACCGCCATGCCACACCAGTTCATCATCTATGACTGCAAACCGTTCCTCAACTTCTTCTTTTGTCACGACATTAATGGCTACCTCCTGCATCTCCCGGATCAACTCATAACACAGATCTGCACTACCATATACAACTTTCTCCAGATCCGTTGTAATGACCGTAACACTCACACCATGTTCCTGACGTTCTTTCACTAGATCAATCAATCTGTCAATCTTCTCTTGCCGGATATTTGGGCTGGAAATCACGATGGATTTTTCTGCTTCCACCAAATCCTACTCAAATTTTTCCGTATAATTGCCAGAATCAAATATCGCATGAACAACCTGTTTCTCTTGCAAGTCTCCTGTCCAAACAGAAAATCCTGTTTTCTTATAGGTCCGAAGTCTCTTTCCATACATTTTATTAAACTTTCTCATATGTGCATCAATATAATCATAGACATACACTGCTTCTTTTCCTTCATAATCACGATTCAGTCTTCCAATATACTGTATCAAACGTCCTTCCGCCGACACCGGCGCTGCAAGCATCAATACATCCAGTCTCGGAAAATCAAATCCTTCCCCAATCTTCTGTCCTGTCGCAATCAATATAAGACTTTCCGTTCTTGGAACTTGTTTCAAGCGAATTCGCATTTCTGCATTTTCCTTATCTGAATTATCTCCATACAAAAGGAATACATGGTCTGCTTCATCTTTCAACATATCATACAGGATTTTTGCATGTTCTTTGTATCGAGTTAATATAACCGGAGTCTGATTCTGTGAAATACTTTGTTTTACATCATTTGCAATCATTTCATTTCGCACTTTACTGGTGCTGATTAAACTATAGGCTTTATTGATATCATTCCTACTATCCACAGTATCGATCACTCTTGTATATCTTGGAAGAAAATAATGTCCTATTCCCTGCTCTTCGGCTCTCTCCAATGCTGTGAAGCGATGCCTTAATGGCCCCAGCATCATATAGATAATTTTATCCAGATGATCACCACGTTTGGGCGTAGCAGAAACTCCATATACATATTTTGCATTGATTTTCTGTAATACTTCCATATACATATGTGATGCAGCATGATGACATTCATCCACAATTACCATTCCATAAGCATGTTTTAAATTTTGAAACTTTCCTTTGCTATACATAGAACCGACCATCGCAATATCTACACTACCAGTCAATGTATTCTTACTTCCATGTAAAATGCCTATTGCACTGTCTCTCTTTTTCTTTCGTCCTGTCTTCGTTTCATACTCCGGCGGTTCTTCCCTGATATCAAGAAATTTATTCAGTTCGTCTACCCATTGACTAAGCAAATCTTTACTCTGTAATAAAATCAGTGTATTCACCTTTCGTTCCGCAATCAGGTAACTGCACACAACTGTTTTGCCAAATGCGGTTGCAGCTTCTAGCACTCCATCCGAATACCGTAATAATTGCTCTGCCGCAAGTTCCTGCTACAGTCGTAAATTACCATGAAAGGAGACTCTGATTGGACGTCCGGTTTCTCTTTGATCAGATATCTCAACCTGGATTCCTGCTTTCGCACATTCCTCAGTAATTCGTTCTCTTAGTCCCCGTGGCACTCGAATATAACCATCAATATCTTTTCCTAAGTAAACCGCACTGAAATTATAGTAGTTTGAATATCCTAATCTCTTATTCTTATAATACTCCGGATTATCAAACGCCGCCAGGCTCCGAATTTGATTTTGTATTCTCGGCATAAGATTCAATGCATCGACATAAACGCCATTGCTGAGTACCATATGAAGTTCTCCAACCACATCCGTTTTCACAAACTCGCACTTCTTTTTCCATGGCTTTGGTCTGTTGTTTATATCAATACCTGCAAGCTTTCCTTTGCTTTCCGCTAATTCTGCCTGCCACTTTGCCATATATTTTTCAATATCCTCTATACTGAGTTTTTCTGTCCTATTAAACAAAATA
>JAGZJD010000092.1 GCA_018365895.1 Lachnospiraceae bacterium
ACCGGCATGAGCTGAACTGCGGATCGTATCAAATGAGCTGAAGCGCGATCTGGCTGCGCTGAACTGCGACCAGGGTGGGCCGGAGACCCGGAATAATCACGGAAAATCGTGATAGACCGTGGGAGAAGAAAAAAAATTTTAACAGAACTGATGTGGAAGGAATATTAAATATTACCCTTTCCAATGGGATTTTTGTAGATTGTTTGAATCTAAAACCAGCGATTCAAAACAGGATTCGAAGAATGGCAGCTATAAGAAATCCAATTTATTATAAAAATCAGGCAATAGGAACAGCGAATTTTGATACATCTCAGTGGATTTATCTTGGAAAAGAACATTTGAGTGGTTATATTGAAATTCCAAGAGGTTTGTATGGCAACTTAGTTGAAAATGCAGAGAATGCAGGAATTTCTTACGAGGTAAAAGATGAAAGGCAGAAAGGGAAGCATATCAATGTTACTTTTAAAGGAGAATTGAGAACGGAACAAAAACCTGCGTTGGATGAAATGATGAAGCATGATAACGGTATTTTACATGCTGCCACAGCTTTTGGAAAAACGGTTGTATGTAGTGCGATGATTGCAGAGAAAAAAGTAAATACACTCATTATCCTTGAATCATCTGCACTGCTGGAACAATGGAAGAATGCATTGGAGCAGTTCCTTGATATACAGGAAGCATTGCCGGAATATAAAACGAAAACAGGCCGGGTTAGAGTAAGAAAAAGTTTGGTTGGAAAACTACAGGGAGCACATGATTCGCTGACGGGAATCATAGATATTGCGATGGCTGGTTCCCTGTGTAAAAAGGGAGAATGGCATCCGCTGCTGGAGCAATATGGAATGGTGATTGTAGATGAGTGTCACCATGCTGCTTCTGATACAATTGCGAATGTTTTGAAAGAAGTAAAAGCTAGATATGTGTATGGTGTTACGGCCACTCCTAAGCGGGCAGATGGATTGGAGAAAATTATTTATATGTTGATTGGGCCGATTCGTTATAGTTATACGGCTAAAGAAAAAGCAGAGACACAAGGAATCGCTCACCTCGTATATCCGCGGTTTACAAGAACAGTTCCTCCGCGAGGGGTAGCAGATAAGATGCATCCCAAT
The DNA here is from genome assembly GCA_018365895.1 of Lachnospiraceae bacterium. The sequence continues at coordinate 1,113 of JAGZJD010000092.1, forward strand.
GAAGCATATCAGATGATCAGAGAGAATGAGGTGAGAGATGAGCAAATCCTCGCGGATGTAAGAGAATGTATAAAAGCAGGAAGAACGCCAGTTGTGCTATCAAAGTATAAAGACCATTCGCAAAAACTGTATGAACGAATGAAAGAATATGCAGACAAAGTATTTCTTATGACAGGTGATAATTCAAAGAAGGAACATAAGAAAATATGTGAGCAATTACAGGCCGTATCTCCAGAAGAAACAATGGTTTTAGTTGCGACAGGAAGCCTTATTGGTGAAGGCTTTGATTTTCCAAGACTTGATACGCTGATTATGGCAACACCGGTTTCTTTTCGGAGTGTAGTTGAACAATATGCGGGAAGACTGAATCGGGATTATGAAGGGAAAAGAGATGTGATCATTTATGATTATGTAGATAGTCATATTTCCATGTTTGATAAAATGTATGTCAAACGTCTGAAAGCTTATAAGCAAATTGGATATGAAGTGTGTAGTGGTCTGCATGGCGAGAAACAGGCTGCAAATGCCATTTTTGACAGTGAAAATTATCAGGAAGTATATAAGAAAGATTTATTGGAAGCAGATAAAAGTATTGTCATATCAAGCCCGGCAATCAGCGGTCCAAAAGTGTATGAACTCATAGATTTACTGAAAGAAAAGCAAGATTTAGGAATAGAAGTAACGATTGTTACATGGACACCAGATTCCTATGGCTATGGAGATGCGGCTTATTGGATGAGATTGCATGAGGATATGAGACAAGCTGGTTTTTATATGAAAACGGTGGAAGATTCTTGTGAGCATTTTGCAATTATAGATCAGGAGCTGGTGTGGTATGGCAATATGAATTTGTTGGCAAAAGAAAAGATAGAGGACAGTATGATGCGTGTAAAGGGCAAAGGTATTGCGGCTGAATTGATGGAATTGACATTTGGTTAGGATTTACTGTTGTGATAACTGACTTTGGCTTAAATTTCACGTAAACTGTGATCAATATGTTACAGAAAGTAATTTTCAATGGCGCTCTTATAAAAATATATATCAAGTCGTTTGCCTTCTTAAATATAGCAGACGACTTTTTCCATTTCGCAAAGCTTATATTTTTCCCCTCAACCTTCTACTATATAAAAAAATCCCCCGCGATTCCATTCGCATACTCATCAAAGAAAAAGCAAAAGATTGGCAACAATTTTCGCCGTGTTTATTGTATAATTCCCTCAATATAAACACAGGAGGAAACGAATGGATCAGAGAGAACAAAGAGGAAAATTATTCAGAAAAAAACGAGAACTCAAAGGACTGTCCAGAGAAAAAGTTGCCAGTGAACTGAAGTGTACGCCGGAGGCGGTCAGGCTGTGGGAAACAGGAGAAAGAAACCCCAATGTGGCTCATACTCTGAGCCTGTGCCGAATCCTCGATATCAAACTGGAGGAGCTGGAAGAGGAGCCTGAAAAAGGACAGCCCAAAGAAACAGTGGATGGAGATTCTGTCTCAATATACAGTGCAGATCAGCTGATCAGGGACAGTAAACTGCTGACAGTCTACTATAAAAAGAATCAGATTTACATGCAGAAAAACCTGAGGGAACAGTTAAAATCTTCTGTTGAGATATCCATTCATCCGAAAAACGACAGGGAACTTCTGGTGCGTGAAACGAACGTTGGTGCAACCCAAAGCATCTATTATTCTGCTGAAATTGTCCGGAAAATTTCCCGTGCAGTTCAGGCGAACGACAATATGCGTTTTCTCTGTGTTTGGGACGAGGAGGAGAATGGCTGGAGAGGTATTTTGCTGCCTGAAATGTCGGAGTCATTTCTCTGGGAAAACCTCCGGCGTTATGGAGAATATTCAGGGGAAGATACGACCTGGAAGCAGTTCATCCTCCATGCCTTGTATCGGAAATGTTGGAATCTGGTGGAACGTGAAGAAATTGATTTGTTTTACTGCCTCGCTTACCGGATGGCAGTGTGTTCCAATCCGTCTGGAGGAAAGAAGATCTGGTACCTGGTATTGATGTATGCCTATATGCTGGTGGGTGAAATCAAAAGAGTCCAGAGAAGATGTAGAAAAGCAGAAGCTCCGCTGTCTCTGAATCAGTCAGTTAGGGGAAATGACAGCTGCATGCTGCTGGAATTCTGGACGGGAGGTGAAATTCCGTATATGGCGTTTGAGATTGAAAACTTTATGGAAAAGCTTACAGAATTCGAGAGAATCATCTTGAAATGGCGGATACAGGAGAGGGATCTTGAGAAGGATATAAGTTTCGGATACGGCTTGAAAGCGTTGATCCAAGATGCGGTCTGCAGACTTCAGGAAAAGGCAAATGATTTTTATGGGAAGGATTACATCCGGAGTCTCTTGGTGATGGGAAGATAAACGTAAAGTATGGAGGGAAAGTTTTGATACAGTACTGGGAAGAGAATGAGAAATTTCCGCCTGAAAAATATTATGAAGCATGTATCACTTATCACATTGTGAGGTACTGTGAAGAAAAGCAGATGGGTCGTATTTTTCCGTTCAGTATCAGCCAGGTACAGGAGAAAAAGGAGGGATACGATTTTGGCTATCAGATGGACAGTCAAAACCTCTTTTTTGTCCAGTACAAGCGGCCGCAGATGCGGATGACGGTAAGTAATTCGGCGGTCTGGATGATTGATATCGGGCAGCTGAAAACGATTGTGGAAGCGGGAATCGGGGCGTATTCCTATTATGCACTTCCGGAATTTTATGATTACCGAGAGTGGTATGAGGGGTTGGAAAAAACGTATTTTTTGAATGCAGATGACCTGTATACACAGATTCGCTTGCAGAAGAAAGCAGATCAGAAAACAGTATTTGTGCGGAATGACGGATGGAAACTGAGAAGATTTGAAGACTATTTTTCGGTGCGAAATATTTATGGAAATGTTTTGATACAAGCACAGGATGAATATGACGAAGAGATTAACTGGAGGATTTTAGAAGAAAATTTTCAGGGCTATTTTTTGCATAGATTTTGAGAGAAGAGGGGTAGAAAAATGGACAGACTGGCCGGCAGATATGATCCCGAGAGAGGAAAAATAATCAACCCGATCAAAAATATGAGGGCAGGGGATGTGACGGACGCATTTGCAACTTTTATCCATGAAATACAGCATGTGCATCTGAATTATTTCACAGTGATCGGAGAGGTGACGGAAATTCTGCAGAAGGAGAAGTTATGCACGCCGACAACGGATCGGGCACACTATCAGAAGATACAGAAAGTGATAGGAATTCTGGAACATGCAGTTTCTGAACTGCAGGAAATGTATGCGAATAGTCAGGAACTTCTGTGGATCGAAGAGTATCAGGGTGCAGAGGAAGCAGATCGGGTTTATCATAGAAAATCGACCCTTTACCAGAGGTACAGCAGACAATTTCTGGAAATAACGGAAAAGTGCGGAGCGCCGGAGGAAAAAAGAACTATCATTCATGAGATATGTGTAAAGGCAGCCAGTCCATCCATGTCGGCAGATGCGTTTACGGAACTTCTCATGGAGACGGAACGGTTGGAGGAATATTTTGCGAAGGAAGGAAATGTGAATCGGCGGCTGGAACGTCTGATGGAAAAATACAGAAATCAGACGGCGGAACAAATGAGTAAACAAACAACAGAACCGGAAGAACACCAGATTCATTTGCAGGAACTGATTTCGCTGTTGATCCGGAAAGGTATTTGTGTGTATTCAGCTGAACTGTTGCTGTTTAGCAGGAATCTTTCCGATTCTTTGTCGGAAAAGAGTCTGAAAAATCTGGCGGAAAATGATTACCAGGATTTTCTGGTAAAGAAAATGCGGGGATTTGATTTTTCATCTGCTGAAGAGAGTATGAAAATGGTTCCTTTCCAGTGGAAGGAAGAGTATTTTTCGGTGATCAAATACTCCTCACGGTTGCTGTATCCGGACACAAATCGGATGTTGATGGGATGGAGCAGAAAGGAATATTATATCGGGCAGGAGGTCGCTGAGGACGAATTGAGAGAAGCGCTGAAAACGGCAAAGGCGCTGGCAATTCCGTTTGATGAATATGACCGCCGAAACAGCCGGCCGAAATATTTCAAATGGGAAAACACGCCGCTGTTTGTGATTCTTGAGGATTATAATCAGTGTGAGCAATGGATGGGAGAGATTCTGGAAGAGGATCTGTATTTTGTGGATCTGTATCCGGAAGATGTCCAGAATTTCTATACAGTCTTGTTTTTCCGGAGAAGAAAAGAACCGGAGGTTCTGTTTGTTTTCCCGACATTGAAACATTTGGCGGAAATGTTGATAAGAAAATGGAACCTGCGAAATAAAATTCTGACTTCACAGAATCAGGAGTCCCTGAAATTGTTTGCCTGCTTTGGAGATGAAATACATATGCTGCAGGCGATTACCTGGCTGATGTCTTTTGTATCCGGGACGGGATGGAATGGCAGCCAGGTGCAGCAGACCGCTTCTATGCTATGCGTCGGATTTGTGAGATCTTTGCTGGAATCTGCGCTGCAGATCAGGCTCAAAGAATATTGGAACTATCGAAGCAGTCTGCCGACGATGGATACGGTTTCAGATGGATTTTATACGTTTATGGAATTTGAGGGGCGAGAAAATACAGGAATCATCTGTGCGCAGGAGCATGGAGGCAGCAGCTATCCTGTCCTTTTCGCCAGTGTCAGTGCTGCAAGAGCATATGCGATTCGGGTGCCGCAGGGTGAAAGGCGGAAACTGGTTGCAGTGGATGACTGTTATTGGAATGTATTGCGGAAGCATCTGAAGCAAAGCACAGGAAAATGGTGCCTGTATCTGGATGGAGACGAGGGAATTCTTTTTGATGTGGAGGTTTACGAACAGGTTCGACAGATGGTAAAAAAGAGATGCTTTTGAGAGAAGAATCAGAGAAACAGTCAGGATTAACCAATTTTCTTAGAAAACGGGCAATTTTGTAAAGTGGACCATTCTGCACAGGATTAGATTGTGCAGAATGGTCCTTTTTTGCTTTATGCAGCAAGTTTTGCATTTAAGAATATGAAGGAAACTTCATATTTGCATTGACAGCATAAGAACAGCGTGATAATATGAAGTTACCTTCACAAGAAGTGAACTTCATATTGACAGGAGATGTGCATGAAAACAAAAGTAAAGGAATTGCGAACAGAGGCAAAGATGACGCAGCAGCAGCTTGCCGATCTGGTTCACGTTTCTACGAGAACCATTATTTCCATCGAGAAAGAGCAGTACAGTCCGTCTTTAATGCTTGCGTACCGAATGGCGGAAGTATTTGGCGTAACGGTGGAAGATTTATGCTGTTTAAAGGAAAATAAAGAATTGGAGGATAAGCAGTATGAAGATTTATAACAAGAAAGGGCTTGTGTTCGGAATTTTGTGGGCGGCAATGGGAAGCTTGCTTTTGATTCATGCGCTGATCAAGCCGGAGCCGGAACGGATCAGGCAGATAAAAGATCTTATCGTTTCTGTCCTTCTGTTGGCAATCGGAATTACATCGGTGGTGCGGGCATACTCGAAAAAGGCGTCGCGTGAAGATTTTATTGAGAAAAGTGATGAACGGAATCAATTGATCCAGCTGAAAACAAAAGCCAAAATGCTGGATTTGATGATCTGGGCGGTTTGCCTTTTATTGGCAGTCAGCCTGATCGGCTATATGGTGACGGAAAACACAGCCTGGGGATTTTTGTTCTTTGGTCCTTGTCTCTTGCTGATATTTGCCTGGATATCGTTTATTGCTATAAATCTTTACTACGAACATCATGAATAAATAACTTCTCGGAATCTCAATAAATGAGATTCTAATCGAAACTTGACAACTGAATATCGTGCAGGAAAAGAAATTTACGAGAAATGGACATAAACATTGGACATAGCGGGTACTATGCCTTGAAAAATCTTATGGAGTCGTTTAAGATATCATTGTTAGGCGGTTAATCCTAATAATGTTTTTTGAAATGCCTCGACAGATGGCATTTCCCAGGCATCAAGATGTTGGAGCATCATGATGCCGTAGAGGCGGCAGTACCACATCTTTGTAGAGCGGTGCCTGCCGTCTTCTAAT
>JAGZJD010000093.1 GCA_018365895.1 Lachnospiraceae bacterium
TTATTTTAAACTGCCGTCATTATTGCGAGTAATGGCGGCTATTTTCGTTTATCCTTGAAAATCTCGTAACAAAGACCTACAAGGGCAACAATGAACATTGATAACTGAATCAGATCAGAATATGTAACATACATCAGCATCGCCCTCCTTTCTTTCGACTGGAGGGTGAATCCCTCCGTAAAAGAGGGTAAGCCGCCCGGCTCTGGTTTCCCATGCCGAAATTATAGCATATTCTTAATTTGCTTTCAATTGTCGGCTGCCGCTTTGCAGATTTTTGTATAGCACAATGCTCATATAAAACAACTGCCAAATATTAATAGTTGATTAATTATTTTTTTCATCTACAATTTGCTTTATAATGTCTTGGTAATCCTTGTACAAATTCTTTTCTAAATCATTGTTAGATAGCGGAATATACATATTTCCTATGAACATTACAACTACGAAAACAATAGCTATTCCCATCACTATTGCAACTATCGAAACCACAATTATGTCTTTATATTTACTCAATGCTTTTATAAAATCAGACATTAAAATACCATATACCGTAGCAAATATAGAAGAAAATACAATGCTATTTAATTTATCAAATACACTATTTTCTCTAATTCCAAGTTCTAAATATCCAATAAATGCCTCTAATTGACACCGTTCATAGTCATTGTATTTAGCTTTTATATTGTTACGCCACTGATAATAACTGCTAGGGATTCTTTCTTTTTCATACTTTATTAGCTCTTTCTCTTTAATTCTATATCCACATAATTTTTTATAGATATACATTTCCTTTTGCACATCAAATTGATAATGTTCAATACCTATGTTCTGAATATATTTTTTTCGACTTTTATTAGATTTTTTTCTTAGCAATTTCATAACTTACAATCTCCCTGTGTTTGTATAATACACCTATATCACTCTAGCACTATTCAATTATCAATGTACCACATTCTTTACATATTTTCATCTAAAAACCAATTTTCCCCCTTTACCCTAACATTTCCTCACTGAATGGATAAAAATTGAAAATAGAGTCCAATCTCCTGTATTGGAAACAGCCTTTAAAACATCACCGTATATTATTCTCTCTCATTTCTTTCATTCTCACCCTTGCAGCCTCTTTTTGTTCCTCCGATACTTCTCTGATCGGACTAATCTTTATCCAACCAACCGGAACCCTTGCCACAATACTTCCGTCTGCATTCTCTGCAATGATTCTACATTCTTCCGGTCTGCTCTTGGCCAACTTCATTACCCTTGTAATCGTTCGCCCTTGCGTGAGGCTGATCGTTGCTGTTTTTCCACCTCTAAGCCATTCAATCACGTTTTCATTGTCATGATGATCCGGCAAGGCAATTTCTCTTATATCACACTCCACAACCTCTGCCAGTCTTTCCAGTGTGGATACTTCTAAATACTCATTTTCAAATATCCAGTCCAATGTCTGAACTGCGATACCCGTCATTCTCTCAATATCTGCTTTCTCAATATTTTGCTGTTTCATCACCTCTCGATATTTTGTTATATTCAATCTCATTTATGTACTTCTCCTTGTCTTTTGCCTAATGGCAGCAGTCCTTTTAGGGTCTCACATTTGTAACCATGCCTTTTTAGGGCTGCCGAAAGTGCCGAATGTTAGGTTCCCATTTCAAGTTTTTTCGTGTTCTATAAATCTAAATGTCGGGTTTTATGTTAGCAAATGTTAGCATATCTGAGCATTTCCGACCTTGGTTTTTCTTGGCTTTTTCAATGTCATGTTTTGACAAGTTTGCACCTTAACATCTCTTAACATTTTCAGAAAATCCGAGTATTTCCGAGTATACGTTTTAAACCTTAGCATTTCTTAGCATTTTCAACGTTAACATTTCCCCCTTGCATTTTAGTTATTTGTGTTTGTTTTTACAGTTTTGTTTTATTTGGTAACGTTACTGGATTTTTCTAAACCTGTATTATCCATACCCTAGCATCTCCTTGATTCTTGCGTTTTCTGCCAACACCTGATCCGCCTCTCTCATAATCCGCTCATGTTCCTTTTCCCATTCCATTTCCCGCAATGCCTCACGCTCAACCTCACTCATCCACGTTCTTTGGAAATTCTCCACGCCCACATGATGAAAGCTGTGTGCTGACAGATATTGTTCAAAGTACGGCTTAAACTTCCGGCATCTGCGTGGCATTCTGAGCGTTCTCATCGCCTTGCTTTCCAAATTCTGCACCGCACCTGCAGCAATACCAAGAGCCTCTCCTGTATCTTTCATGGTCATGCTCTGCTGGTATCTTTTCCTGATGACTTCTGACTGCTCCTTTGGCAATTTATCAACAGCAATCCACAATTCTTTCTTCATGGCAGCAGTATCTAATCTCTTGATGCAGTCCTCTTCTAGGACCTCATCTGATGCTATAGTGTCCTCAATCGTGAAATCTTCCTCTTCTCCGCCCACAACTTCGCTCAGGCTCTTTATCTGCCCGATTCTCGCATTTTCCTGTATTGTGTGGAGCTTTTCTCGGTCAACACCTAAAAGGTGGCACAGCTCACGCTCAGACGGCTCACAGCCATAATATTGACGATACTCCCTCAGCATCTTCTTGTATTTCGCTATCCACTCTCTCGCATGGACCGGAAGTCTTACCACACCGCCACAATTGTCAATATATCGCTGCATAGTCTGCTTGATCCAAAAGCCTGCGTAACTGATGAACGCCACGCCCTTATCCTCGTCATAATGGTCTACTGCTGCACACAAGCCTATATAAGCCTCTTGTTTTAAATCTTCTATTTCTGCATATCCCGAATATTTCAACGCCATTTTATGAATGAATCCATGATTCTGATCATACAGGGCAAGCATATTATCTGCAGTATCAATACCGGCTCTAATCCGGGCAACTAACTGTTCATTTGAATTTTTCTCTTGCTTCGCTCTTGGTTCGTTTGTCGCTTTCTCGGAGTTCGTTCGGGGTTCACTTACAAATTTCTCGTTGTTCCCTCGCTGTTCGATTATAATTTCTCTTGGCTTTGTCACGGCTTCATTACTATTATTCCTCGTGGTTCGTCCGTGGTTCAATGTATCTTTTCCCATTCTGTTTGACATGTAGAACACACTCCCTTTATAATTTAATCAAGATGTATATTCCCGTCTTTTGTATTGGCTTACCCATGTGCAAAATGGATAAGCCTTTTTCGTTATCTCTTATTGCTCCTTCTCTTCTTTATACGGTCATTTAATTCCATTCTGATTTTTTCCGCCTCTTTCGGATTGTTTCTTACTTTCTGAAGATGCTCTACCATTTCACTTGATAAATATATAATTCGATAATTTACTCTATCCAAATAATCTCCGTAATTCGCCATATCATGCAACTGTTCTAATGTCCATATACCATCTATCACGGTAAGCGATTGTACCCTACAGCCTTGGTCCTCTAATTTTTTCTTAATAATTGCCCCTGCGATCATTTCATCTGAAACACCACATACAATGTGTGGTTCATTTTTATCCTGTCCATTTTCTTGAAAATCTGCCAATATATTTACATTCATTTTTTGTTTTGTTCCTTCCTTTACTCGTTGGGCTTCATATACCATGGCCACAGGTCAACCAGTAAAGAGCAAACGCCCTATTTTCAAGACTTCCATTTACTAGATGCCCCCTCCAGTAAACGGCCTTTACTCTCCTTACTCGTTGACCCCCCTCTAGTAAATAAAACCCTTATAAATACTACATTTTTCATTTACTCGTTGGGTTTTCAACTGGGTATAAGAGAGATATAAAATTTCTTCTCGCTTCCATAGCCCATACTACGGTATTTTATCTTTCCGTCTTTTTTTAATTCTGCCTTAGCATTTTTCATGGAATTGGTACTTAAACTCTGGGCCTTTCCCATTGCGTCTAACTCTGCAACTTCTTTTTCCCCATCTTTCAAAAAATCAAGTATAAACTCTTTTGCTTCTTCCCTCTGAGGCTGCTGTTGCGTCACAAAAGTATTTTCACTTACAAAATCCCTGTCTTTTTTAGAAGAATACCCCTTATTCTGTATTACACCATTTTCAATGGAAAACAACACACTATCAGCAGTCATTCCATAATTTGACTTTTCGTGTGAAATATATCGGATTCCTTGTTCTGCTGTATCCCCGACCATCAGCACACTTCTTGAAATATCCCATATATCCGCACTATCGGCAATACGTTTTCTGCCATACACGCCACTCTGCTTATTCGCATGGACGATCACAAGAAATGTGGCTCCATACTTCTCCCCTAGCCCTATCAATGGATTTAAACATGTTCTCATTGCGTTTCTCTGTCCCATCTGAATATCAGCAGGCACAAAACTTTGTATTGGATCAAATATCACTAACTGTGGTCTATGATACTCAATAAGTCTTTCCAAAAACGGACTATTAAACTTGATTTCTGAAAATCTGTCATCTTTAAGGCTAATAGAACTGATATTCTTTAGATTTGCTCCACTTTTCACAAGCCGATATTTTAATGTATATTCGAAAGAGTCCTCCGAAGAAAAAAACAAAACTTTCCCGGGTTCTATATGTACAAATTCTTCGGGTATACACCTTTCCAAAAAACTTCGTTTTCCGCTACTTACTGCTGCCGCAATATCACACCAAATAGTAGTTTTTCCGGCACCGCCATCACCTGCGAGTGTTGTGATTTGATATCTAGGTATATATCCTGGAATTAGCCATTCCGGTGTCTTTTCTTCCACCTCTTCCATCGAAATGAGTTGTAAGTTATCAGATATTGCCTCCCTTGTTCTTCCTTTATCCAACACTACGTAAGAACTTGTCCCTTTTTCATACCGTCTTAGTGCCGGAAATACTTCTTTCTCCAATTCTCTTTCATTTAATGGAGGAGTGCATCTTGACTGATTTTCTGACTGTACTGCTGCTTTAATTGTTTCATCGCTCAAGCCTTTTGATTGCAAACTACAGACTAATTTTACAAGTGTTGCTGTCCTCTCTCCACTCGGTATGGAAACAGGTAGTTGAAACTGTCCCATCTCTTTCCCTTTATAATTCAACAAATTATACACATTAAAATCTGCTTTCTGTATCTCTATGTCTTCCAGTCCATACTCCCATTCATATCTGTTTCCATTTGGATGCATACTGGGAGGGGCAACAATATAGCCTCCCTCTCCGCGAATATCTATTCCCTCCAAAATGTTTACTCGGTTTCTGATTTGCTTATCAGAGCGAAACAACAAATGATAACCACCACGTCCTGTTATTGTTTGACATGTATCCGGAAGTTTTCCATTGCTTTGTTCCCACTGCTTAAGTGTTTCATATCCATTAATTCCCTTGTCTTCATCTATATCCAAATCAATCGCAAACAAACCACCCGATACGCTACCTGTTGCAATTCCTATATTTGCGTTAGGTGTATTGCCCCACCATGCCTTTATTACACCTAAATCTTTCGTAGCGTCTTTGCACCCATTGGTAGTAAGAGGCTTCTTTCCACTTACTTCCAACGGAAATACCGCAAATCCTGCTTTTGCATACTTTAAAGCCTCCTCTAACACCCGTTTTTTCCCCCATTCATATCCTGCTGCCCCTCCGGCACTCTTAATGACTGTTTCGCACTTCTCAAGGCAAGAAATGTATTCTTTGCTCTATTCTCTAATGCTTTACAAAACTCTGCTGTCTCTTTATGGTTTGCCGGTAGAAAATATCCCCCTGTTGTAGAAGAACAGATAACCGCCCCTCTGCTACGTTCTATAGCAATATACTGTTGCAATTCTCTCGCCGAACTATATCCGGTAAGTTGCACTAAGTCTTTCGTTGATATTGCATTTTCTTTGCCGACTGGCAGCAGGCTTGCTATTTTGTATTCAGAATTGCCGTTCTGAATGGTATGTACTCTGTTATGCTTATTTTTGTTCATGCTATTTCACCCCCGTTAATGAGTTGAAATACTGATCTACCTTTACTCTGTCCCATAGAACACGCCGACCGATTTGCACTCTTGCCCCAATCTCTTCTCCTAACTTCATAGCATTGTTTCGGCCAAGGTTGGTATAGGCTCTTAATTCCTCCGTATCCATTAAACGGGATTCTCCTGTGTTTGCCGTTACTGTTCTGTTTCTCATATTTTATTGACCTCTCTTTCTGTTTATCTATGTTTATATTTTATATTTTCTTTTGTATTTGTCAATATATATTTATATTTTATATTTTAATTGACTTATTGTATAAATAGTGATAAATTATATTTAAACAATGATAAACAGAAAATTTTTTTATTAGAAGGTGAAGAAAATGGAAAAAAATATTATATTTAAAACAGAAAGGCTTAAAGAGTTGAGGAAAAATGCAAATATGACACAAAAAGAATTTAGCGAAAAAATCGGATGTACAATGGCTTCCCTGTCAGCTTATGAAAACGGTTCTAAAATACCACCAACCCAAACATTAATTAATATTGCAAAGAAGTTTGATTGTTCTGTTGATTGGTTATTGGGATTAAAAAATGAATTATCCTATGATGCAAAAAAAACTCCTATTGAAACTTATTCAGAATATATCAAACTGTTATTTTCATTGCAAGAAAGCAAGATTTGGTTAACTCTAGATTGTGACTGCTCAGATTCGTCAAAAAAACTAAATCATGTTAAAGGAATCGGCTTCAGCGATCCAGTAATTAAACTATTTTTAAAATCTTGGAAAAAAACATTAGAATTGTATAGAGATGGCACTATAGATAGCACTATCTATAAAGCTTGGCAAGAAAAGGTTATGAGAGATTTTCACTATTTCATTATTTCAACCGAAGAGTCTTTCTCTGACTATACTACTATCTTTGGACAGCTTAATTGTATTGATGGTTGTACAGAATATGACGCTGCAATAACTGCATTAGCAGAAAGCACTCGACCTGTCACAACTGAACCACCTGTTTTAAACTAATCTTTCATCCACTTAAGGTATCCCACTTTGGGATACCTTTCTATTTTCCAATGTCGGACAAATTTCGGACAAACCTTGATTTTCCCCTCTCTCTATGCTACACTATTACCCGTTGCAAAGCCCATAAAAACAAGGTCTTAAGGGCAATTTAAACCGAGTGTTCGCGACCTTC
>JAGZJD010000094.1 GCA_018365895.1 Lachnospiraceae bacterium
TCGTCCGAACTTTCTCGCGCGCTCGCTGGCTAACCAGACCAGCAACAGCATCGGTCTGGTCGTCTCGACGTTCGACGGTTTTTACTTTGGTCGTTTGCTGTTTCTTCCGCCAAGCAGGAACATTTTTTCATCGACGATCATATATTTGTCATGGAGGCGCGCCTGCATTTTCCATGGTTTCAGGAAATTGATCGGGTTATAGATGCGGATTTCAACATTATCATGAGAAGCAGCTGCCTGAAACCACGTACTTGTTTGAACATCCAGAAATCCGCTGGTGCCGTCAATGATGAGACGTACAGACACACCACGGTCAGCAGCATGGATAAGGGAACTCAATAACTCTCTTCCGGCGCGGTCATCGTTAAAATCAAAAGTAGACAAAATGAGTTCTTTTTGCGCTTCTTCGATCATGCGCAGGCGATATTTCAGAGCGTCTGTATTATCGTTTATGTAAGCAATTCGTTCTGTTCCGAAGGTGGTGCTGTAAAAATCGTTTGGTTTAAAGTTGTGTTTGAAGTTTTCATTTACCTTTTTGTGTGGAATATAAGGGACAACTAGGGCGGCTATATACAGCAAAACTAATATAAAAAGTACCTTTTTCCAAGTGAAATGAAATTATCCTAAAAATGAAAATTTTTCTTGCATGTCTTTTCCTTTCATAGTATAGTAAGGATATTTCTTAAGTAATATGATGTTTTGGATATAATGACAATGTTAGCATAGACAGGAGTGGAAATTCAATTGACAATCTATTATATATTTATAAATTTTTTCTTATATAGCTTTATCGGCTGGTGTGCTGAAGTCGCGTTTGCGGCATTAAAGGAGCGGAAATTTGTGAACCGTGGCTTTTTAAACGGACCGTTGTGTCCGGTGTATGGACTTGGTGTCACAGCTGTTGTTATGTTAATGCATCCATTCAAAGAACAATTATTTCTTCTCTACATATTATCGGCTATTCTTGTGACGGTATTAGAATGGCTGACCGGTTTTTTGTTAGAAGTGTTGTTTCACCATAAATGGTGGGATTACAGCGGAATGCCACTGAACCTAAATGGTTATGTATGCCTTCCGTTTTCACTTTTGTGGGGAGCGGCATGTGTATTTATTGTGAAGATACTGCATCCGTTGATTTTCAAAGCGTATTCTTTTATACCGCTATGGATTGGAATTGTAATTCTTATTATATGCGGGATTGAGCTGGTAGCCGATCTTTGTGTGACAGTATCCGGAATTCTCAAGATCAACAAGAAGCTGGAGATGATGGAAGAGATTGCGGCAGAACTGCATCGCTTGTCAGACCAGATGGGAGAGAATATTTACCAGAACGTGATGGAGGGCGTAGAACGGCAGGAAGCGCTCAAGAAGAAGAGAGAAGAGTATCAGCAAAAATACGCACATTATCTGGAACATTCATCACAGACCGGCAGACGTATGCTGCGCGCGTTTCCGAAGATGCAGTCCAAGCTTCATCATGAGATTTGGGAAGAACTTCGCGAAAAGCATGATCATTTATATAGAAAAAAATAGGAAAAATCATAAAATGGCGGAATTGCATCGTGGTTCTGCCATTTTTTATATTGACAAATATCGATAACCGATAGAAGGAGGTGAGGAAAATGGCTGTAAGCAGAAACCTTGTTTCAGGGAATACGACGATGCTCCTTTTGCAAATGCTGTCACAGAAGGATATGTACGGTTACGAAATGATTGAGACGTTATCGGAACGCTCGAATAATGTGTTTGAACTGAAGGTTGGTACGTTATATCCTCTGCTCCACGGTCTTGTTCAGTCTGGATATTTAACCTGTTATGAGGAAGAGGTGAATGGAAAAGTCCGAAAATATTATCAGATCACGCCAAACGGAAGAATCTATCATGAAAAGCTGGTGAAAGAGTGGAGAACTTACGCCAATGCGGTTTCGGGAATGATCGGTGGTGAATGTTATGAAAGCTGAAGAATATTTAAAAGAAATGTCAAAGGAAATCCATAATCGAGAGGTACGAGATTGCATTATACAGGAGTATCGTGATCACTTGGAAGATGCCATAGAAGCATTACTGGTAAAAGGAATGAGCGAAGTGGAGGCGGAGGAAGAAGCGGTCCGTCAAATGGGAGATCCGGAAGTGGCAGGAAGAGATATGGGACGCCTGTACAGTAAAGTGTTAGACTTTAAGATGATGTTCTTTTTCTGGGGGCTTGGGATCTTTGGGTGTATCGCCTTCTGGGCAGCTTCGGATTCATGGGATACCGAGCCCATCACACTTGGCTTGTTTGATGGAATGCCGGAGATGATTTTTCATATTTTCGGATTGATTTTATTGATATTCGGACTTTTTTGGTCAGGTGTAGAGAAATGGGTGAATGTAGGGACGTTTTACGCATGGGCAAAGAACTGGCATGGCGGCGGCATTGTGAATAGTGCGGTTTGTCTTTTGATGGCAATTTTTTTCTTGAGCCAGGGGCAGAAAGTCTCTTTTATGGTTTTTCTCGTTGTTTCCATTTCTCTTCTCCAACTTCTGGAGCGTGCGTTGATTGAACTATACCGTCAGAAGAGGGAGAGAGAACTTTTGTGGAAGATCGGCTATGCCAAGACTTCTATTTTTACTTATAAAGGCGAAGGAGATGTTGGCGGAAAGAAGAGAAAAGTGATTGCAGAAGACGGAACGGAAATCCCACAAGGAGCTCTGATCATGGTCATCGGTCTGGAAGGAATGAAGCCGGTTGTGGCCAGAATTTAAATTTGGCGGAATCTAACCGATTCCGCCAAAAAATATGCCTAAAACATAGACGATCAATGTAATACCTACAAATACGTATTTTGTTACCGGCTCAAACCATTTGCCAAGGGGCTTGGAGGCACCGAGTTCCACCTGTTTTCTAGCATAGCCTTTCGGGCATACCCAGAAGAACATGATTCCGGCAAGAAGAGCGCCCAGTGGAATGATATAGATGGATACCGCATCCATCCATGCGCCGACTGCATCTCCGCTTTCAATAAAGATACCGACAGCGGCAGAAATGACAGCGATAATACCGACTGCCCATCCGCGGGAAAGGCTAAATTGCTGTTGTAATGCTTCGATCGGTGTCTCGAATAAGTTCATCAGTGAAGTAATAGCGGCAAATAATACTGCAACGAAGAAAATAATTGCAAATAATCCGCCTAAAGGCATCTGCTGGAAGACAGCAGGAAGTGTGATGAACATAAGCGGTGGTCCGCTGGCAACGTCAAGCTGAAAGGCGAATACCGCAGGAATTACGACCATACCGGCAAGGAGCGCCGCGCAGGTGTCGAAGAAGGCGACATTTTTGGCACAGCCTACAACATCAATATCTTTCTTTAAATAGCTTCCATATACAATTGTTCCGGACCCGGCTAAAGATAAGGAGAAAAATGCCTGCCCGAGAGCATATACCCAAGTCTTGATATTTCCCAATTGTTCCCAGTTTGGGACAAGTAAATAGCGATAGCCGTCAAGGGCGCCCGGAAGTGTGGCGACACGTACGAGCAGGATGATGAAGAAAATGAAAAATATAGGCATCATAAGCTTGTTCATCTTCTCGATTCCTTTTGTCACTCCGAGAATCATAATTAAAAAGGTAAGACCAAGTCCCAGCATCTGCCAGCCGATACTGCCGAAAGAAACAGCAAGGGAACCGAAGTAACTTCCCATGTCTTCAATCTTTGTAAGCTGTCCGGTGAGAGCAGCAAACAGATATTTTAAAAACCAGCCTACAACAACGGAATATCCGATTGCAATGCCAAGAGATCCGATGACAGGGATCATTCCGATCAGCTTACCCCATTTTCTGCTCTTTTCTCCAAAACGCATTTCCATTGCAGAGGCAAAAGCGCCTAAAGGACCCGCTTTTACGCTGCGCCCAAAAGCCATTTCACCGATCACTCCGGAAAAGCCAAGGAGGATTACAAAGATAAAATATGGGATTAAAAATGCAGCGCCTCCGAATTTGCCGGTGCGGTAGGGAAACATCCAGATATTGCCCATACCGACCGCAGAGCCGATGCAGGCAACGATAAATCCCAGACGTGTGCGAAATTCCTCACGCTGTTTTTGATTTGTTTTACTCATATTGATTGTCTCCGTTTTCTAAAATTACTTATATGTAGAAACATACAGTTCCAATTATACCTTTTTTAATCGGGGGGCACAAGTGAAAGCTGGATCATTTTTGATAAACTTTTGGATAAATGGATAGAATTTTTGTTTGTAAAAATGTTTCACAAAAATCAGCGAGAATACTCTTGACAAATGGCGGGGATATTGTTATTATTTACAAAACAGAACGCACTCTGTTTTTTTGTAATCGAGTGGGGAAGAGGTGTGATATGCAGAGAGTTTATTCATTGATCGTAGATAATAATCCTGGTGTATTGAGCCGGATATCAGGATTGTTCAGTAGACGCGGGTACAGTATTGACAGCATTACCGCCGGGCTGACAGCAGATCCGAGATTTACGAGAATTACAATTGTGGCAAGTGGAGACGAGCTGATCTTATCACAGATTGAAAAGCAGGTTCGAAAGCTTGAAGATATTGTAGAGATTAAAGTATTAGATCCATCGGAATCTGTATACAGAGAACTTATCATGGTGAAGATCCGCGCCAACGCTTCAGAGAGAGCGGAGATCATCTCCGTTGCAGATATTTTCCGCGCCAAGATTGTAGACGTAGAAAAAGAATCTTTGATGGTGGAGCTTACAGGAACACAGTCAAAACTGGACGGTTTCCTCAATCTGTTGGATGGATATGAGATTCTGGAACTTGCAAGAACGGGTATTACCGGTCTTAAGAGAGGAATCAAAGATGTAACATATATTGATGAGAGTGGAAACATCAGTGACAATTAAACGATGATTTTAAATAAGACCGGTTATTTGCCAGCCTTGTTTAATAAATAGAATAAGAATTTATTATTTTAGGAGGAATGCAAAATGGCAGCAAAAATTTTTTATCAGGAAGATTGTAATTTATCTGTATTAGAGGGACAGAAAATTGCGATTATCGGTTACGGAAGTCAGGGACATGCGCACGCCCTTAACTTAAAAGAATCTGGTTGTGATGTTATCGTAGGACTTTATGAGGGAAGTAAATCATGGGCAAAGGCTGAAGCACAGGGATTAGAAGTGTTCACAGCAGCAGAGGCAGCAAAACAGGCAGACATCATTATGATCCTGATCAATGATGAGCTTCAGGCAGATATGTATAAGAAAGACATTGAGCCCAACCTTGAGGAAGGCAACATGCTTATGTTCGCACATGGATTTAACATTCATTTCGGATGTATCAAACCACCGAAAAACGTAGACGTTACGATGATCGCGCCAAAAGCCCCTGGTCATACAGTAAGAAGCGAATACCAGGAAGGAAAAGGAACACCTTGCTTAGTTGCAGTTGAACAGGATTACACAGGAAAAGCATGGGATCGCGCACTTGCTTACGGTCTTGCAATCGGTGGAGCAAGAGCAGGTCTTCTTGAGACTACATACAGAACAGAGACAGAGACAGACCTCTTTGGTGAGCAGGCAGTACTTTGCGGTGGTGTATGCGCACTTATGCAGGCAGGTTTTGAGACACTTTGTGAGGCAGGATATGACCCAAGAAATGCTTACTTCGAATGTATCCATGAAATGAAACTGATCGTTGATCTTATTTACCAGAGCGGCTTTGCAGGAATGAGATATTCTATTTCTAACACAGCAGAGTATGGTGATTACATTACAGGACCAAAGATCATTACAGAAGATACAAAGAAAGCAATGAAACAGATCTTATCCGATATTCAGGACGGTACATTTGCAAAAGACTTCCTTGTTGATATGTCTAATGCAGGACGTCAGGTACACTTCAAAGCAATGAGAAAACTTGCTGCTGAACATCCATCAGAGAAAGTAGGAGAAGAGATTAGAAAACTTTACAGCTGGAATGGCGAAGATAAACTGATCAATAACTAAAAAAGGACAGGTCAAAATGCAATTTGGGACGTAGACTTTTGCAAAAAGTCTACGTCCCAAATTAATAAATAAAAAAACAGCCACATGACGGTATGGCTGTTTTTTATGTTCGTTTATAATTAAGCAATTCCGTTTACAGCTTTTGCGAGACGGGAAATCTTTCTGGAACATGTGTTTTTGTGATATACACCTTTGCTTCCAGCTTTGTTGATTTCTACAGTAGCCTCTTTTAATGCTGCTTTAGCAGCCTCTGCATCTTTGTTAGCAACAGCTGTCTCAACTTTTTTTACATAAGTTTTTACTTTAGATTTGATAGCTTTGTTTCTAGCTGCTTTTGTTTCGTTTACTAAGATTCTCTTCTTAGCTGATTTGATGTTAGCCAATTTGTCCACCTCCGATTTAAATATTTCGACTTTATCGATTCCAGTTCGTTAGAGCCGGACACGGACGTTCTAACGAAACATACGAATCTATTTTAGACTGCAAAAATGTTTCTGTCAATACATATTTCTTAAAATAATGTAAAAACTAAAGAATATATTGAAGTTACTATGAAAAAAGCGGAGGATAGGCGGATGATCGAGAAGTATAATGTGCGGACAGACTTGGCATTGGAGCAAAAGGAGCGTTTTGATTCAGATCATGTAGAGGTACAGGGTGTCGTATTGGAAGAGAAGTATGATGAAGAGACGGAGATTTGTGTAACCACTGTCAAAATTGAGACGGAAAACGGAGCCAAAACAATGAAGCGTCCGGTTGGAACGTATATCACTGTTGAAGCGCCGGAAATGGCTGTTCCGGATGAAGGCTATCATCGGGAAATCTCGGAAAAACTGAAGTCACTTCTCACACGCTTTATTCAAGTGGATAAAGAAGATTATTCTGTCCTCGTAGTCGGACTTGGAAATCGACAGGTGACGCCGGATGCTTTAGGTCCCTTTGTGGCTGATCATTTAAATATTACCCGTCATGTTGTGAAAGAATATGGAAAATATGCGATGGGTGAAGAAGC
>JAGZJD010000095.1 GCA_018365895.1 Lachnospiraceae bacterium
TGTGCCTTGCTGCATAAAAAGCGGCCAGCAACATTTAGCTGCTGGCCGGGAAAATTTTATATTTTTTCTCTGTCCTCTTGACGGGGAGCAGTTCAGAAATGAACAGTTTCCTGTTTTTTTTCTGTTCGGAGAGAAAAGGAAGTGATATAATAACAAAGGAGATGACGAAGCTTGGAGGAGAATAACATGGATCATACAGAACAGATAAAGAGATTAAAAGAGAATATAGGAAGTGTTCTTGTAGGTAAGGACAAACAGACACGGTGGCTTCTGACGGCGCTTCTGGCAAGAGGCCACGTGCTTCTTGAGGATGTTCCGGGAACGGGGAAAACAATGCTTGCCAAGACGCTGGCGCAGTCGGTGGAGGCAAAGTATCACAGAGTTCAGTTCACACCGGATCTGCTGCCGTCAGATTTGCTTGGATTAAATTACTATAATCAAAAAGAAGGAATATTTACTTTTAAAGAAGGACCAGTGTTTAGTAATATTCTTTTAGCAGATGAAATTAACCGGGCGACGCCGAGAACACAGTCCAGTCTTCTGGAATGTATGGAAGAGCAGCAAGTAACGGTAGACGGAAAGACTTATATGCTAGAGGCGCCGTTTTTTGTTATTGCAACACAAAATCCGATTGAAACAGTAGGAACGTTTCCGCTTCCGGAGGCTCAGCTTGACCGTTTTCTGATGAAGTTTTCCCTCGGAAATACGAAAGCGGAAGAAGAAATAGAAGTGATCAAACGGTTTCTTTACGGAAATCCATTTCAGAAATTGGAGCCGGTATGCGAAACAGAAGAGATTCTTGTGCTTCAGAAAGAAGTGCAGGAAGTATTTCTCCATGAGGAACTGATGGAATATATTGTGAAGATCGTAATGGCAACAAGAACACATAAACAGATTTTTACAGGTGTCAGTACGAGAGGGACACTTGCACTTGTTCGTGCAGCAAAAGCGCTGGCCTATGTGAATGGACGGAGGTTTGTGACGCCGGAAGAAATAAAAGAGCTGGCGGTTCCTGTTTTGGCGCACCGCATTTCTCTTCAGAGGGGGGAAGGGAGAAGACGCCCGGAAACTATTATAGAAGAGCTTCTCGAAGGAATTCCAGTACCGACGGAAGATTGGAGCCGTTAGAAAATGTGGATGATGATGTTAGAAATGCTTGCGGCTGCCGGGATTGCTTTGTGGCTGCAGCAGAAATTTTTTCAAATATATTCGAGACGGGGGCTGTCGGCGGAAGTATATTTCGATGAAGAAGAATTAAACGCAGGAGAGAGATCAACCATCTCCATCACTGTGACCAATCGAAAAAATATACCGCTCAGTGCAGTCAGTCTTGCATTTCGTGTAGATAAGACGATCCGTTGTCTGGAAGAGGAAAATAGCGCGGTATCGGATTATACTTATCGCTATGATGTATTTTCGATAGGAGGATATGAAAAAGTAAGACGGGTTGCGCCTATTCTTTGTCAGAAGAGAGGGTATTATGAGATTGAGGATTTGGAATTATCTACAAGCGATCTGTTTTATCGAAAACAGTTCCATAAAGAATGTCATTCCGATTCCGTGCTTTATGTCTATCCGGCGGCAGTTCCGGCAGAGTTGTCGGAAAAAGCGGCGAGGAAGATTTATGGTGAAGTGACAGCGCGGCGTTTTCTGGTCGAAGATCCATATGAATTCCGGGGATTACGAGAATATCAGCCTTATGATGAAATGCGCTATATTAACTGGAAAGCTTCCGCACGCTGTACAGAGCTGATGGTAATGCAGAAAGGAAGTATGTCAGACCAGAAAGTCGTGATTCTTTTGAATGCGGCAAGCGATGACGGGGATAACCGTATCCTTGTGGAAAAGGGGATTTCGATTGCTTATGCACTGGCAGAGCATTTAATCGGAGAGGGAATACAGACAGGATTGATTTCGAATGGGAGAGACCGTTTAGACGGCAAAACGGTCTATTTGGAGGCAGGGGCTGCCAGAAGTCATGTAGAGGCCATCGGCCGCTGTCTTGCCAGACTTACGGAAACATCGGATCAGACATCGTTTGCATCCTGTATCAAAGAGCGGATTCTTAGTGAAGAAAATCAAGATACGGTGTATGTTGTGATCAGTGAAGTGCGGAATCGAAATGCAGTGGCAGATTTTCCGAAGCTTGCAGAAGTATGTGAAGGTTCTCAAATGATTCTTGTGAAACGGATTGATGACAAAACAGAAGATCTGGAGCAGCTTTCCGAAAATATTATGATGTGGGAGGTGCCTTATGCATAGCCGAACAAGTACAAAATTATCCAATCGCATATATAAGAAATGGGTAGAACGCTTTCGGATGCCGTTCCATGTGGGAGTTGGAATCGTATGCATATTTCTATATCTGATCCTTTCTAATATAAAAACAGCGGTGCCGCCTGTGGCTGCTCTTTGGCTTTTCGGTATTAATTTTATTATTGCTCTTGTGCAGTGGAATCATCACCGGCTATATCGGTTCGCTAATTCCAGTCGTTATATGAAAGGAATTCCAGAGAAAAAACTGCAGATAATTAACGGGATGTATTTTCTTGTTTTTTTATTCCTAATCGGTGGAATAACATTTCTTTTTATGCAGCTTCCGCTCATGGAGATCGGTACGTCTATTGCAATCCGGCTGCGGGATTTACTTCGGTTTATTTTCAGTGGATTTGCTAAAACCGCCATAAGCTCTTCAGCGGGAGAAGAAGCCGGAATGAATATGGGGATGATTGAGTATTTTGCTGATCTGAGAGGGGATGCGCCTGTCAATACAGTGTTTGGAAGATTTCTGGAAAAAATAATGATTGTGTTGGGGATTGTGCTTACCTGTATTCTTGTTGGGTATACATTTGTAACGATTTACCGAAAAATATGGGAAAAAGTGCGGTTTCAGTTTGATGACGAAGTGCTGAAAATTGAAAAAGATGAAAAAAGAGTTCAGATGCAAAAAAAGCCGATTTCATTCAAAAATAGATTTCAAAGAGATGTATCGTCACAGTTTCGGAAGCATTACCGGAAAATGATCCGACGGCGTCTGAAGAAAGGAAGCAATGTTAATCCTGCATGGACTCCTGAAGAAATTGAAGTATTTGTTGGATTGTCAGGAGAAGAAGGAAGTCAGAAAATTCATGAAATGTATGAATGCATTCGGTATGGAAGAAAAGAAGAAGTTGACGAAAGAGAAGCTGAGAGACTTCAGCAGAATATGAGATAAAAAAGAATCCCGCTTATGGGATTCTTTTTTAACCAATGGTCTGTTTTGCGTAAGTTTCTGATTTAATCGGACGAGGCGCGTATACGAAAAAATATAATACAGCTGCCATAAGAAAAGCGCTTACAACATCAATAACAGAGTGCTGTTTTAAAAACATTGTAGACAGAATGATAGATACTGTCAGAAAAAATGTGCCAATCTGAAGTGATTTATGTTTTCTGAGCGCCTGGCTGCGATGAATTGCGATGTAAGCTCCGATAGAATTAAATACATGGATACTTGGAAGAACGTTTGTTGAAGTATCGGTAATATAAAGTGTCTTTACCATATCCGTAAAAATATTATCCCGTGGAAATACAGCCGGTCTCAAATCCAGTCCATTTGGATATACTGTAGAAATAATGAGGAAGATCGTCATTCCGGTAAACAGGAAACTGACGAGCTGATAAAATTCTCTTTTGTCGTGAAAGAAAAAATATCCGACAGTTACAGCGATATAACCAAACCATAATAAATAAGGTACGACAAAGAATTCAATAAACGGTATCTTGTCGTCCAGTGGAGAATGGATTAGGTTAAATTCGGTTGTGACATGTTGTTCCAGATAGAAGAACCATGGGAGGTAGATTAACCCGTATAAAAATACCCACGCATGCTTATATTTCTGAATAAAATTTTTCATAATGAACCCCCGCTTTCTTTTTGGAGTCATTCGGATTATAACATGATTTCGAAAGCGCAACAACAATATTCACAGTAAATTTAGAATCTTAATAAAATCTTAGAAATTTAGAAGAAATATTTTATTGATTGTCTGTTGATGATTGGAATTTGAAGAGAACTGCTGCAGAATGATAAGAAAATATCAGTATATATAAATGAAAGGAGAGAATAACATAAAATTATTCTCTCCCGGATTGTTATATTATCTATCGGTTCTGTTTACGAGGCATCTCCCATGCATTGTGATCTGTATGAAGCAGCATGTGCGCCTTGTGAGACATTGGTTTTTCAAGATAATCAGTATATAATTTTTGAACATCTGGATTCTCATGAGAGAAACGAATCTGTGCATTAGAATCAAGGAAATAAAGATTCTTGCCACGTTCAAAAGCAAGTTCTTCGCCGTCATGGATTGGCTGTCCGCCGCCGCCAACGCATCCGCCAGGACAAGCCATAACCTCTACGAAATCATAATGCACTTCACCGCGCTCAATCTGGTCGATAAGACGGCGTGTATTGCCGAGACCATTTACAATGGCTGCCTTTACAACAGCGTCTCCCAGTTGGAATTCAGCAGTTACAATATCAGTTTCCTGACTTGTGGCACGAACAACTTTGAAAGCATCAGGTTCTGGGTTCTTTCCTGTTACAAGGAAGTAAGCAGAACGAAGAGCCGCTTCCATAACACCTCCGGTTGCACCGAAAATTACGCCGGCACCAGAGCCTTCTTTCATAAGTGGATCACATTCGCGGTCTACAAGCGTAGAAGGTTCGATATGTGCAGAGCGGATCATGCGGGTCAGCTCACGGGTTGTGATAACGATATCTGTATCATGTCCTGCATATTCACCGTAGAAAAGTTCCATATTACGTTCACCTTTCTTGGCTACGCAAGGCATAACGGAAACAGTTACCATGTCTTCTGGTTTTACACCGATAGATTCAGCGAAATAAGTCTTCATTACTGAACCGAACATCTGCTGCGGTGATTTTGCAGTAGAAAGCTGTGGTACAAGATGAGGATACTGTGATTTGATGAAACGGATCCAGCCAGGACAGCAGGAAGTAAACATTGGGCGTTCTTTTGTCTCGCCTTTTGTAAAGCGTTCCAGGAATTCAGTTCCTTCTTCCATAATTGTAAGGTCGGCAGAGAAAGTTGTATCAAATACATAATCTACACCAAGACGTTTCAAAGAATCCATAATTTTTCCAACGGTTGCTTCGCCACGCTTCATACCAAGAGCTTCGCCCCATGCAGTACGCACAGCAGGAGCTACCTGAGCTACAACAACTTTCTTCGGATCAGCAATTGCTTCCCATACTTTCTCAGTATCATCACGTTCGCGCAGAGCGCCTACCGGACAATGTGTAATACACTGACCGCAAAGAGAGCAGTCCGCTTCATTAATTGTTCGGTGACCGGATACATTGACTGTAGAGCGGGAACCTGTTCCTTCTACATGCCATACATTCAGGCTCTGAATCTTGTCACAGACTTGAACACAGCGCATACATTTGATACATTTTGCAGAGTCGCGGATCAATGGGAAATTTTTATCCCATGGCTGACGTTCCAGACGCTCACCAAATGGAATCTCAAGGATGTTAAGATCGTTGGCAATTTTCTGGAGAGAGCAATTACCGCTTCTGACACAGGTTGCACATTTGCAGTCATGCTGTGAGAGGATGAGCTGTACAGTTTTTCTTCTGTCTGCCCGTACTTTTGGGCTGTTTGTATAAATTACCATGCCTTCCTGAGCAACATTGTTGCAGGAGGTGATCAGGCGTTCATTGCCTTCTAATTCTACAACACAGACACGGCATGCAGCAATTTCATTCACGTCTTTCAGATAACACAGCTTTGGAATCGGGATCCCGTTCTGTGCTGCTGCTTCCATAATGGTAGTGCCTTCCGGCACAGAAATTTGTTTATGATCGATTGTAAAATTTACCATACTTTCTCCCGACCTCCTTTGAACAGACCATAACCGAAGTGGTCACAGCGCAGACAACGTCCGGCTTCCTGACAAGCTTCTGATTTGGTCATGCAGTTTTCAACACCTTCGAAATCGTGGATACGTTCACATGCTTCCCGTTCTGTCAGTTCTACGCGTCCGCAAGGCGCACGGTCATCGAGATTCGGTTCCGGGATTTCAACATCACATGTAATTTCATGGTGGTATCCAAGATACTCATCTATATTGGCAGCAACAACTTTAGCTGCTGCGATAGCACGGATAACGGTTGCAGGGCCTGTTGCGCAGTCTCCACCGGCAAATACGCCAGGAATATCGGAAAATCCACCGAATTTCTCTGCCATAATCTTACCGCGCTCAACAGGAACACCGGCATTTGCAAAATGCTCTGTTTCGATATTTTGTCCGATCGCAACAACAAGTGTAGAACAAGGAATAAATTCCTCTGGTTCGCCAGATGGTTTTACACTTGCACGACCATCTTTGATCTTGCTGATCATCTGCGGTGTTACCCAGAGACCTTTTACACGACCGTTCTCATCGCGTTCAATGCGGGATGGAGCTTTCAATGTACAGACTTCTACACCTTCAGCAATTGCACCTTCGATCTCAGCAGGAAGAGCAGTCATATCAGCAATACGACGGCGATATACACAGCTTACCTTCTTAGCGCCGAGACGTACAGCAGTGCGGACAGCATCCATAGATACATTACCGCCACCGACGATTGCGACATCCTGTCCGGTAAGATCAGGAAGTTCATTTTTACCGACAGCGCGCAGGAACTGTACTGCGGACATAACGCCTTCAGCATTTTCATTCTCCAGACCGAGCTTCTTGTCAGTGCTGGCTCCAATTGTAATTAGGACAGCATCGTATTCTTCACGGAGACTCTGGATTGTCATATCTTTACCGATACGCATGCCGTATTTTACTTCTACTCCTGTTGCTAGAATTGCTTCGATATCATCATCCAGACGTTCTTTTGGAAGACGGTAGTTTGGAATACCGTAACGAAGCATACCGCCAAGTTTTGGGAGCATTTCAAATACGGTAGCCTGATGTCCCATCAGC
>JAGZJD010000096.1 GCA_018365895.1 Lachnospiraceae bacterium
GCTTAAGTCTTCCCCCCCAAACACGCTGTATATGGTCAGAAAGAATACAACCAGCAAAAATACGGCATTTAATATATTTTTCTTTTTACTAGACATTTAAACCCCTTTTTCCAGATAGCCGGCTCTCTGGCTAAACATCGCTTACAGGATAGGATACCATAAACCAAGTAATCCCGCAACCCGATATGCCCGCGGCACATCACAAAAAACCGGAAATCCATAAACTGGATTCCCGGCTTACTTAACCACTGGGCTACAAGGATTCGAACCTTGAAATGACGGAGTCAGAGTCCGTCATTCGAACACCCATTTTTCTTGTAAAATCAATGCTTTGCCGGTTCTGTCCTCCGCTTTCGAACAAACCGTTTCGAACACTTTGCTTCTAAAATTTCCTACTGTTCGATTATATCATAAGCAGTGTTCGAACGCAATAAAAAAAGCCGTTCCCGGCTTTTATATTCTATCATACTATACTTATAATGCTTTATCCATTCTGCTAGTGGGTTCTGCTGGGCTAATTCCAAATGCCTCTACTATGTCGCCGGGTTGGTAGTATTTCATCAGATACTCCACTTTGGCGGCTTGTTTTAATTGGTCTATCTTATCGCCCATTTCTTTATCAAATTTTAAGTTCCGATACATCTCACCCGGCATCGTGCAACGGTAAAATTCAGCCGGATTACCATTCCTGTCTTTTTTAGTTCCGGAAACTCTGTTTACCTTATAGCAATAAGTAATATCAGCAATACGTCCCAATAATTGGCTTATTGGGTCTTCGTCTGCTTCTGCTGAATCTATCATTTTTGCATACACTTGCTCTGGCGTCTTTATTGTCGTGATATGTACTTCATTCCATAACCCCAGCACGTTACTATAACGTGCTGGGAGTTCCTTTTTATATCCCTCTAATATGCCTAACAGCACTGCGTATTGTAATTGTCCTCGGAACTCATCAAGCACCAGAATAGGCTCACCTGAATAAGAATCAAATCCATTTTTATAGTCCGAGACCATATATAACTGTTCTTCACCTAACGTTTCCACCAAGTCCAGTGTAATACCCGTTTTCCCGCTTCCGCTTTCACCTATATACCAATGAACCGCCACCGACCGTTTAAAGGGCGTTTCCAATGAACGTTTATCAAAATACATGTTCTTAATCATGGTCGTGTATTTATTTTCAAAAAATCTATCGTCCATACGCCTAACCTCTTTCCATGTAAATCCATTTTCTATTGCTTCCCTAATTAACTGAACATCGGTACGGTCTCCCTGTTTCCCAATCAACTCACCCTCTTGAGCCTTGGCAAGAACAACCTCGCCCTTTTCCTCAAACTTGCCTGTCTTATTTATATATTCTTCCACTTGCGCTTTGCTTCCCTTCGTCATTTCTATATGTGCTTTACCGCCAATGAATTTTTTTACTGTATTAAAATATGCCTTATTGACATCGCACAATACAATATGCAGATGCTCCAACCCTTCCGCACTCTTACAATACAAACACGCCGCCTGTCTCGTTTTTGAAACCCACTGGGCAACAACGAAATCACATATTTCCTGCGCCGTCCATGTGACTATATCCTCCGGCTTTGCTCCTGCCACTCCATGGGTGCGTACATTCGGGCATACAATAAACCACGAACGTGAGCGCGAGCCTTTATCTGCTGGCTTTTTAGGTTTAGCCTCTGCCATGTTCCGCACCCTCCTTTATTCTGTAATCTGTTATGATGAATTTGATAAAAGCAGTTGGTGAGATTCCGCGTCTTTCGGATTCTGCTTTTATGTATTCGTCAACTGAATTTGCTAATCTTATCGTATACCTTCTATAACTATTTTGCTTCATTTGAATTACCTCCATTTTTTATTCATAGCTACTATGTGAGAAATGGCGGCAACGGTTAACAAAAGTTGACATTTTATTATAAACTTTTTATAAACTTTATTAATCAACACTAAAATAGCCCATTTAATAAAAAAAGCCCTGAATCACTGGGCTAAAAATCTCATTCACTAATCCTCATAAACTCTAGGTTTCCCGAACTTTAAGCCCATAGCCCAAAAGTTGAGGGTAATACTAACCTCAACTTTTGGCAAGGCAAACAACTTTATTTAGTATTTCATTTACGAAAAAGGAAGCCCCAGAGGGCTTCCGCTAGTCTTTTACATATTCAATTAAGTCACTAAGTTTACAATCCAGCACATAACACAGACGCGCCATGACTGCCAAATCCACTCGCTGGATTTCGTTATTCATATAGGCTTTTAATTGAGTACGTTGCATTTCAGCACGACACGCTAACTTGTTAATACTAATTTTCTGTTCTTCCATTACATCCTTCAACTTCAAGCGAACGTATCCATAATCAACGTCTTTCATGGCGACCTCCTTTTGTTTCTATGATACTAAGTCTTGCCATATTTTTAAATGAGTGGTAATATATGTGTAGATATATACTCAATGGAGGTTTTTATGGATACATATGATTACAGACAAGACACAGACAGCATTAACGAGACACAAGCAAAAATTGACTTGCTTTCGGAAAAGGAAGCCAAACAAGTTTCGGAGTTCATTTCCTCACTTAAAGAGCAGTCCGCGAAAGAGCAGTCCACCGCTTTACTAGAGAGATTTACTTCTGCCCTTCTCCCATCATTAAAAGATTTTGCCGAACTTACCGGGTCTTTACTTACGGTTGAAGAAAGTAAACAATATTGTGTCGTGGCTGAATTAACGAATCGTCAAGGTTTTGACATAACTGAAAGTAGCAAAATCATAAGAGCAATATTCACATTGGCAAACCATATCGGGATTGGGAGTAAAGACGGTGAAACTTGCATATCGCTCATATTTGATTGTACTTGTCTTGAATAAGTGTATAATGGGTAACCCAATTATATAAAATAAAATGAAGCGCAAAGGAGAATGTAAAATGAAAAAGAAAATGTCGGTAGGGATTCTTTCAACGGCTTTAGCTATGTCCATGAGTATGACAGCTTTTGCGGGACAGTGGCAGTCAGACACTAACGGCTGGTGGTGGCAGAATGATAACGGAAGTTATCCAGCTAACACATGGCAATGGATTGACGGAAATAATGATGGAACGGCAGAAAGCTATTACTTCAATGAGCAAGGTTATTGCCTGATGAACACCACCACACCTGACGGGTATACCGTTAATCCAGCAGGAGCATGGGTTGTTGACGGAGTGGTTCAAACGCAAGCAATCAACACCATAGTACAAAATCCCGCAGTGCCCGCATTAAACTTACTTGACACAACTCCAACAACCAAAAGTTCTTATGCTGGCAAATTCACAAATTATCGAACTGCACAAGGTGCTTTGTGGTCTGAAGGATATTATCTTTATTCATATAATTGCTACCTTGAATTTTACGCCGGGAAGCAGTATCAAACATTCACGGCAACTCTGGGAGTAAAACAGTCCACCAATTCTCCTACTATGACCGTTGAGATTTATGGCGATAATGATGTTTTATTAGACTCTTTCAGCCTTGATAAGCATACCGAACCCTTCGAGATTTCTGTGGATATCTCTGGACAGAATTATATCAAAATTGTAAATGCTCAAGACGATATTATGGGTTATGCCATGTTTAAAAACGCACAGTTCAAATGATGAAACCATAAATAAGCGTGTCCCCAGTAGGGACGCGCTTATTATATTCGTTCGAGATCTTCACCATCAATTTCTTTGTAAAAATCGCTTTCGAACCGTTCCCTTACCCGCTCAAATTCATCAGCATCATAAGAAGTTATAACCATCTTCATATATTCATCGAAAGATAGGTTATGAGCCTTTTCATATTCTGAATGAAATTCAACGTAAACTGGTTCCATATATTCAACGATTTTTCGTATCGTATACAAATCGCCCAAGCACTCGGCAATCTTGTCATTATATTGATTCCATTCTTCCAAGGGTATTTTAACAATCTCAGTTCCTTTGTCAGTACCCTTTTTAATGTGTTTTGGCATTAGAAGATAGTCCTCAAAACGCAAATCAAAAAAAATATGGCGCATTTTTTGGACTTCCTCATATGCCAATGATTCAAGTTTATCTTTGTCAATCAAGACCGTGTTTTCTGTCAAATTATAACCCTCCTTTAATTATTATGATACAAATGCCGCATGAAAAAGATTTTTAGCGGCACCGTCCTCTTTCTTTTGTAGCCTCTCTTTGTATCGGCTCTACCTCCTCACCCATGGCAATCTTCACAGCACGTGTAACATCAGACAGCAGTTGAGGACGCTTTTTGATGGTTCGTGCAATATCAATGATAGATTGCCCTTTTAAGGCTTCTAACGCCTCTACGGACTGCCTCGCCCTTGCTACTTCCTCTTGTACCTTTTGTAGCTTTAATTCGGCAATAGACCGATTAGCGCCCACTGTAACACCATTCAATATACCTATATCACGTCCAAAGTATTCAGTCATGACTTTACTCATGTCCTTATGTATTGACCGAAGTTCGCAACGTGTCAGTACTTCTTTAGCAGATACCTTTTCAATCCCTTTCTTTTTATCAAACACCACTGGAATAAAGCAAAAGTGAAGATGTGGCTGTCCTGCCTCGTCCTTATGCACCCAGGCAGACACTGCATTCCTCTCGCCATACCTCCGGCAAAGTTCTTGATAAGCGGTATTAAAGAATACCCTTTCACCCGATTTCGTAAAGTCCAATTTAGGCAGCGTAACAATCCAGTCACATAAGGTCTTTACGTCTTTGCGTCTTTGACATTTGACCTCTGAAAGACGCTTTCTATAAAATTCAAAATCTGATTTGCCATGGTCACAGAGATTATAATTTAAGCAGGTACGGCTTGAATCAATATCCCTATTGCCTATGTTTTGAGCTGTCCGATTATAATGCCTCAACATATGACCGACCGCCGATTTCTCATATTTTTCAACATGCATATTATCACCTCAACTATATTATGCAAGTTGACTATTCACCATAGCCGCAATATGGTATAGCAAGTTATACCATTTTCCAAAATGGTTCAACTTGCTCTCATGCGCCGAGGGCTTTAGCGTCCCACCCGTAAAAGCAAGAAAACACAGTTTCCCGCTTACGCGGGGAAACTGCGTTTCCCTACTTTTACTAATCTATATCCACGAGAGCCGGAGGCACCACGGCGATGCTCCTTCCGGCTCCGCGACCCAATTTTACATCTTTCCTCTACTGTATCATGTAATCAACGAAAAAAGCAGAGGAATCGCTCCCTCTGCCCTTTCCCTTACTGCAACGGTGAAACCGTCTTATATAGTTCACTTTGGTAATTTGCCAGTTCTATAAACTCCGTGTCCAATACATGCTGATAAATATCAGTTGTGATACCGATTGTACTATGTCCGGCGTTTCTCGAAACTGCTCCTATAATTTTATCCTTGTTTGCTGAATTTCTAATGTTGAAACTAATCCCGCTATGTCGCAGGTCATGCACCCTTGGAACCTTATACATATCACGCAATATACGCTTATGTCGGTTCCAGACCGTTGATTCACTTAACGCTTTTGTCGGGTCTTTAACTGCTGGAAAAATCCAGTCGCTTTCCTTCGCTTTGCCTTTAGCCTCTGCATCGGCATATCTTACGATTAAGAGGGTTTTTACTTGTTCTGGTATAAAAACACAGCGGTCTGAACTTTCAGTTTTGGGTTTCTTTCGGTCAACTATCAACTTACCCATATCATCGCGTGTCCATGTACTATGAAAATGAACCAGATTGTTTTTATCCCAATCGCTCCATGTCAGTGTTGTGGCTTCTCCTGCTCGGCAATACATATATAGGATAAACTGCAAGACGTCAGCTTCTTCTCCCATCTCTTCACAAAGTTTGAGATAATGCTTTGTCTCGCTGTTATCCAAAATTTTCATTGGGTCTGCTTTGCTCTTTTTTGTATCGAATTTGAATCCCGTTGCCGGGCTAATAAAGTTCACATCTATCTCGATGCAATAATAATTGTTGTAATAATCTGTCAGCAGGTTATATGCGCCTTTACGACGCGTCTCACCTATGCCGTTTGCTTTCAATTCGTCTAACCAATCCGCAACATCTTTGCGGGTGATTTTATCAACTTCTATCTTTCCAATAGGGTACGGCTTCACAAGATTTCGATTCAGTTCATTCTTATCATTAATACTACCCACCTTTAGCTTCCTGCTCACAGCCTTTATCACTCCCGCCTGCTTCATTATGGCGTATCGTTTGAGCTGTTCGACTAGGGTGTTCGAAATATCCTTGCTTTCCGTTTTATCTGCTTCGTCAGCTTTTGAACTCTCTAATTCCAATTCTTGAGCATGTAATTTTTCTTCCAACTTTTCCCTTGCTAGTCGTTTGGTTTTTCCGTAGGCGTTAGGTCGCCAAGTATTTCCCTTTGCTGTCTTAACTGATGGAACGCTACAATAACATTTCCATTGACCTTTATCCTTTACGAAACCAAATTCTGTGTGTTCTAACTTCATATAACATTCTCCTCTCTGTCTGTCGAACAGTTTGTCGAACACTATGTTGTTAGAACTGGCAAATTTCAGTTTGGAACAATGCTCTTTTTCAGAGGCGAAAAAAGTCCCAAATTCCTTGATTCTACAAGGAATTTCGAACTTTCTTCGAGCTGGGCCACAAGGATTCGAACCTTGAAATGACGGAGTCAGAGTCCGTTGCCTTACCATTTGGCGATAGCCCAATAACACAACGAAAGTTATTATATATCATAGTTCAATTTTCGTCAAGTACCTTTTTGAATATTTTTCCAAGCAGTACCTTTTTGAATATCTTTCCAGGCAATATTTTTCCAAAGACCCTTCCGATTCCTGGCATATGCTCCGGACAGCCCTTCAGGCGCCTGGGTATTTCAGGATATTCTGAAGCTTTTTCATGGAGCGGTTGTATTTGGACAGGACTGTGGCCAAAGGCATTTCCAGGGTCTGCGCCACCTCCCTGTGCTTCA